>NZ_JAARML010000001.1:303494-606988 GCF_011759375.1 Paraflavitalea devenefica
AATGGCTAGTGAAGCTGACAATAAGCAGCAACCTGAAAATAAAGCCCACTAGCCACTCGCTACTTACCTCTCGCCTACTTCACTACCTTCACAATTGCTTTCTCTGTCAGGTATCCTACCCCATCCGTAATCACTTCCCGCACCCCATCCAGCCCGCTCACAATGGCGGCTTTGTCTTTTTCCAGGAAGGCAATGGTAACAGCATGGCGTTGTACTGTTTTCTGATCGCTGTTAACGGTATAAACAAATCCCTTCTTTCCATCCGCTTCGGCCAATGCTTCAATAGGCACCAGCGTTACCCGTTGCAGGGCAGAAGGCTGCAACTGAACAGTGGCAAATAACCCGGTGGCAAAACGAACGCCCTCAGGAACAACTTTTACTTCTACTTCATAAGTACCATTGGCCATATCGGCCCCTTCTGCTATTTCGGTAACAAGGCCATTGAATGTTTTTTGCGGATAGGCATCGAGACTTACAATGCCTTTATTTCCTTTCCGGAGCACCGCCCAGTCTTTATCCGACACACCGAACCGTATTACCCAGTCATTGCCTGCCGTGCCGCTGAGACGGAATACCGGCGCGCCGGAAGACGCCATTTCTCCTTCATTCATTATTTTCTTCAGGATGATGCCGTTTTCAGTGGCCCTTATTTGTGCATACTGCTGGTTGAACCGGGCAATGCGCAATCCTTCTTCTGCTACCTGCTGCTGTGTAGTGGCGTTCTGTAATTGTTCCAGTGTGGCCACGGTATCATTATATAAGTTCCTGGCCCTGGTTACATCACGTTGTGCTTTCTCAGCATTTTGTGTAGCCTGCTGTACCTGGGCATTGATCTCTGTAAGATTGAGAGTAGCCAGCAACTGGCCTTTCACTACAGCATCTCCTTCTTTTACGTAGATCCTTGAAATAATGCCACCGACTTTAAAAGAAAGAGCGGCTTCTGTGGTAGAGGCCATCGTACCGGAATACCGTAATACAGGTGTATAGGCAGTATCGGATACCGGTTGAAGCCTTACAGCTATTGCATTTTCCTCAACAGCAGTTACTGGTTTGGTCTGGCTTTTTCCGTTGCAATGGGCAACAGCAAAAGCAGTGATCGCAATGATCAGAAAGCGGAATGAATACCATATCTTTTTCATGACTAGTGTTTTTAAAAAGTATAGGAAGCAGTGGCACGCTCTACTTCAGCGGCCCTGGTTAATACAGCCAGTTGGGCAAGGGAATACCTGATCTGCGCATTGGTGAGCTGGGTACGGATGTCAACCAGTTCCAGTTGCAGCGCCTGCCCTTCCCTGAAACGCCTTTCTGTAAGGCGATAAGTTTCCTGGGCACTCTGCACTTCATCGCGCAGGGCAGCTACACTTTGCAGGGAAGAATAATAGTTGTTATAAGCGGTGCGCACCTGCAGGCTCAGTTGCTGTTCTGTTCTTTTGTATTGATTGGTCAGCGCCTCCAGGTCGACCTGTGACTGTTGTATTTTGTATTTGTTATCGTTGGCGCGGAAAAGCTCCCAGCGCAGTTGCAGGCCACCCAACTGGTAGAACTGATCACCGTTGAATTTGAACTGAAAACCCTGAAAGCCGATATTATAAAAAGCATTGAGGGTAGGTACCAGGTGCGATTTATTGAGCTTAAGGTTGGTGGTCAGCACTTTTTGTGTGCTCTTCAACTGTGCCAGTTCTTCCCTTACCGCAGGTACTTCCTGGGCCAGTGGGGGCACCGGCGCCAACTGTTCTGTCACCATACTATCGGCCAGGATGTTTGTTTCCAATGGCTCATTGAGGAGGAAGTTAAAATAAGCGGCAGCATTCTTCCGGTTATTGGTAGCTTCAATCAGGGATGCCTGTACCTGGCTCACCTGGGCCTTTGCCCGCAATATGGCTTCTTTGGTAGCTGTGCCATTGTTGACCATCTTTTCGCTTACCCGCAGATTTTCCTGTACCAGCCCCAGCGCATTGTTATAGATAGTGACCGACTTATCGGCCTGCAGGTATTGGTAATAAGCCTGTTTGATGTCTTTCACCAGTTCGCGTTTATACACCCCGATAGTGGCTTGTTGCGTATTGATCTGCTCTTCTTTGATCTGCCGGTTATAGCGGATGTTCACGTTTACCACCGGCACCGACACTTCCAGTTTGGTATCATGGAAATCATTGGGCAGGAAGGCAATGGTTTGGTTCGGCACCTGCGGGAACTTATTGGAGGCAGTCAATTCATTTAAGGTAGAGTACACATTATTGAGCAGGTCGCCCACCGGCAGATCCTGCGTACGGCCACCATGGGCCAGGGTATACTGGGAAGTAACATTGGCCTGCGGATAGAATAAGGTCCGGGCCCGTTTGAGGTCCAGTTGCGCTTTTTGCAGATCGAAGTACTGCTGACGCAGGGCAAGATTGCTATCGAGCCCTCTTTTCAAATAGCCCGCTAAAATGTCCTGGGCTTTGGCAGCATGGGCAAAAAGCATCCCTGCCGCCAATGCATACCGCATGCCTGCGGCCCGGATAAGTGTTCCTATCATGGCTTATGATTTATGTTGTAAATATTATTTACACTGTTAAGTATCAGGGCAAAAAAAATGACCTACCGTTTACCGGTCAAATCAATAGTTTCCAGTAACCAGTTCAGGGCCTGGTGCATCATAGGTACTACTGTTTCAGGGGGCACTAATTTGTTAAACCTGTCGCGGATAGATAGTGATACAAGGCCATGTACCAAACTCCAGATAGCCATGGATACCGCATTTAGATCCCCTTTGATAATCAGTCCCTTATCCATTGCTTCCTGCAGGGTATCTTTGAGCCTTCCAAGCACCACATCACCACTTTTCCATTCACACGCTATAGATTGCTCCACCACCAGCATGGGGGACCGCTGAATAAACATAACATCGTAGAATTCAGGGTGGCTAAGTCCAAACTTTATATAGTTCTCTCCCATCTTGTACAGGCGCAGCAAAGGATTCTTAATATCCCATAACCCTTCATTGTATTCCGCCATTTTCTGGAAGCCCAATTCATGCAGGTTGAAAAGAATATCATCCTTGTCCTTAAAATAGAGGTAAACCGTTGTAGGACTGTATTCTATAAGGTCGGCTATTTTACGGATAGAGACATTCTCAAAGCCCTGCTCCACGAACAGCTTCATAGAGGCGTCCAGGATCATTTTCCGGATCTCCTGTTTCTGCTTTTCCTTTCTTTCCGAAATACCCATAGTAGTAAATTAACAGCACAAATATACTTAACACTGTTAAGTATCCAAATATTTCTGTCCTTATTTTTTCAAGATGAGGGCCCCTGTTATTTACTTACATTTGCCGCAAGAGGGATATACATGGATAAGTTTATTGTTTCCGCCAGAAAATACAGACCACAGGCTTTTGATACCGTTGTAGGACAGGGACATATTACCACTACCCTGAAAAATGCCATTAAAAATCAACAGTTGGCGCATGCCTTCCTGTTTTGTGGCCCGCGGGGTGTGGGCAAAACCACCTGCGCCCGTATATTGGCCAAAACCATTAACTGTACCAATGTGGGCGCCGATGGCGAGGCCTGTAATCAGTGCCACTCCTGTACCTCCTTTAATGAGGGTACTTCCATGAATATCCATGAGCTGGATGCCGCCAGTAACAACTCGGTGGATGATATCCGCACCCTGGTAGAACAGGTGCGTTTTGCTCCACAGGCCGGCCGGTACAAGGTGTATATCATTGATGAGGTGCACATGCTCAGCTCTTCGGCCTTCAACGCTTTCCTGAAAACGCTGGAAGAGCCGCCCCCCTACGCCATTTTCATCCTGGCTACCACCGAGAAGCACAAGATCCTTCCTACGATCCTGAGCCGTTGCCAGATCTTCGATTTCAAGCGCATTACCGCCAACGATACCGTAGAGCACTTACAGGATATCTGCAAAAAAGAAGAGATCAATGCAGAAAAATCTGCCCTGCACCTCATTGCCCAGAAGAGTGAAGGCTGTATGCGTGATGCCCTGAGCATCATGGATAAGATCGTGAGTTTTACCAACGGCGTGGTCAGCTACCAGAACACACTGGAGCACCTGAATATATTGGATGCCGACTATTATTTCAAGCTGATGCAATGTATGCAGCAGCAGGACCTGGGCGGCGCTATGCTGTTGTATGATGATATAGACCGCAAAGGTTTTGAAGGCGACCTGGTGCTGAATGGCTTTGCTGAATTTATCCGCAACCTGCTGGTATGTAAAGATGAAAAGGTGGCCAACCTGCTGCAGGTAGTAGAGAGTTTTAAAGACCGCTATATAGCAACCTCCAAACAGGTATCGGTAGCTTACCTCATCAGTGCCCTGAATATATTGAACGAGACAGAGATCAATTATAAAGCGGCCCGTAATAAACGGCTGCATGTAGAGCTGGCGCTGATCAAACTCGCCTATCTGCAACAGGCGGTAGAGCTGGCCAGCGATGGCCTTGTTAAAAAAAAACTGATTGATGAAGCAAAACCGGTTGCTTTCAAGAGCCTGGGCGTAGTGAAACAGCAGCCGGAGTCTAAAAGCCAGAAGCCAGAAGCTTCCAAACAGGCTGCAGGACATGAGGCGAAGCTGATTATTGAGACGAAAGAAGGGGTAAGTGGTGAGAAGCGAGTGGCAAGTGGGCAAGCGGCAGTTGGCAATCAGCAAGCCATATCTAAGGCATCAGCCACCAGTAACCAGCAAACAGCAACTGCTACCGGTCAGCCAGTGATCAATCAGCCAGCCGCACCTAAAGAACCCGAAACACAAAACACAAAACCCGGAACCACGTCTTCCAAACTGGGTTCACTGAATGCGCTCCGGCAGCAATTTGTGGGCAAAGCCATAGAAAGCGCCGGCGATCCTATTCCCCTCAGCCAGGACAGGCTACACGAATGCTGGCGGCAGTTTGCCCTGCAATTGAAAGAGGCCAAGAATCCCGCCAACCAATCCTTCCTGATGGCCACGCTGGTGATACAGGACCACCAGACTTTTGAGGTGGTCACGAATAATAACCTGGAACAAAAGTTCATTGAAGGCGAACGCCGCGTATTATCAGAATACCTGCAACAGGTGTTTAACAACCGGCAGTTGCTGTTCACGATCGTAGTTAATGAGAACGCTATTGCGCCGGAAGAACCCACAGAACGCCCGGCTACCCTGCGCGAAAAATACCAACATATTGTAGAGCAGTATCCCCTGGTCAAGGAACTGCGCGACCGCCTGAAGCTGGAAGTGGATAATTAGAAGTCAGGATTTCCGGACTTATCCGACTTTCCAACTTTCGGACTTTTGCCGTAATTTCGGCGCTCAATTAGCAACCTGACGTATTAAATCTCAAATTATTAATAAAGACTATGGCTGAAGTGATCTTAATGCCCCGCCTGAGTGACACGATGACCGAAGGCGTGATTGCGGCCTGGCATAAAAAGGTAGGGGATTCGGTAAAGAAAGGCGACCTCCTGGCAGAAGTAGAGACAGATAAGGCTACCATGGAACTGGAAAGCTATAAAGATGGCACCCTTTTACATATTGGTACAGATAAAGGCGGAAAACTGCAGGTAAATGACCTGCTGGCCATTATTGGCGCTCCCGGCGAAGATATCAGCTCCCTGCTTTCCGGTGGTGGCGCTGCTGCTCCCAAAGCCGAAGCAAAGAAAGAAGAACCTAAAAAAGAAGCTGCTCCAGCAACCAGCAACCTGCAACCTGCAACCAGCAACCAACCAGCAACCAGTACCCAGCAACCAGCGCTCGACCTGGCCAATATGCAGGAAGTGATCCTGATGCCCCGTCTGAGCGATACCATGACAGAAGGCGTAATTGCCGCCTGGCATAAGAAAGTGGGCGATGATGTGAAAAAAGGCGACCTGCTGGCCGATGTAGAGACCGACAAGGCCACCATGGAGCTGGAAAGCTACAAACAAGGTAAATTATTATATATCGGCGCCCAGAAAGGCGATAAGGTACCGGTAAATGCCCTGCTGTGTATCATTGGCGAAGAAGGCAAGGTAGATGTAGACAAGATCGTAGCTGCCGCCAAAGGTGGCGGAACGGTAAGCACACCAAGCAGCCAGCCTGCTAAGGAAGGTGCACCAGCCGCTGCTGCTCAGCCCGCTGCCAAAGCGGAAGCAGCACAGCCAGCCGCTACTACCGAGAATGGCCGCGTAAAAGCTTCTCCCCTCGCCCGCAAACTGGCCAGCGAAAAGGGTATTGATATCTCCAAGGTACCTGGCAGTGGTGATGGTGGCCGTATTGTGAAGAAGGACGTGGACGACTTTAAACCTTCTGCTGCTCCTGCAGCCACTGCTGCCGGCAAACAAGGCGCTGCTGCACCAGCCCAGCCTGCTGTAGCTGGTCAGGTAAGCTTCGACGATGTGCCGGTATCACAAATGCGCAAAACGATTTCCCGTCGCTTATCTGAGGTGAAGTTCTCAGCCCCTGAGTTCTACCTCACCATGGAAATTAACATGGATAAGGCAGTAGCCAGCCGCGCCAAACTGAATGAAATAGCTACCAATAAGATCTCCTTCAACGACATGGTGCTGAAAGCCTGCGCCGTTGCCCTGAAGAAACACCCGGCTATCAACAGTAGCTGGATGGGCGACACGATCCGCGTAAACCACCACATTGATATTGGTGTGGCCGTAGCAGTAGAAGAAGGATTGCTGGTGCCGGTAGTACGGTTTGCCGACCTGAAATCACTGTCGCAGATCGCCGGAGAAGTAAAAGACTTTGCACAAAGAGCCAAGGCTAAGAAATTACAACCTTCCGAATGGGAAGGCAACACCTTCACCATTTCCAACCTGGGTATGTTTGGCATTGAAGAGTTCACTGCCATCATCAATCCGCCTGCATCCTGTATCCTGGCCATTGGCGCTATTAACCAGGTACCGGTAGTAAAGAATGGTCAGATCGTGATCGGCAACATCATGAAGGTTACACTCACCTGTGATCACCGTGTAGTAGACGGCGCCACTGGTGCAGCCTTCCTGCAAACCCTGCAAGGTTTACTGGAAGAACCGCTCACCATGCTGGTATAGTGGTTGATCATCCCTGTTTTTAGTTTATCGTCCGATAAAAAATCCCGCTGATAATATCAGCGGGATTTTTGTTTTTAGCTATTTCACTTCCAGCAACACTACCTTACCATCCATCGTAGAAGCGATAATGTGTTTGCTGTCCAATACCCGTACCGTATTGACCATCGAGTTATCAATTTTATGTGCCCATATTACTTTCCGCTGGGCCGGATCAATAGCATATACTACGCCACTGCGTGTACCAAAGAATATCTGCCCTTCTTTTTCAATGAGCATGGAAGGCACATGCTCATAGCCAAACCCTGCATGCATTACCCAGGCCGGACGTTGCGATTCGCGGCTGGCGGCATAAGCTACCAGGGTGTCCTGCATGGTTTTGCCATACACCCATTTGCCATCATTGGAAATGCCAATGGACTCCCGCACACGGGTTTCTGTATTGCGCCAGAGCGTAGCGCCTGTTTGCGCATCAATAGCTGTTATCGTACGATTGGGCGTTACCACATATACTACGCCATCCACGGCCACCGGTATACAGGATGCCGGAGAAAAGTTGATGACAGCAGAGCCGGGATTCCATTTCCACAGCAGCTTGCCACTTTGCCGGTCTACAGCATGCAAATAGGTATCCCAGGCGCCGAAGATCACTTTATCTTCATATAATAACGGCGTACTTACCACCGGCCCGTTCAGGCTATCGTATTTCCAGCGCAGTTGGCCATCATTCAATCCCAATGCAAGGAAGGAATGATCACTGCCACCAATAAATACCGTATCGCCGGATATAGCCGGACAACCCAATACAGCCGCTCCCGTAGTATAGGCCCAAAGTTGTTTGCCGTTCTTTACATCGAGACAATAGACCTTCCCATCGCCCGATCCCAATACTACTTTATCCTCTTTTACTGCCGGAGAGGAAAAGATAGAGCCTTTTGTAGGGAATGACCATTGACGTTTTCCATTCTTTAAATCGAGGGCCACTACTTCCCCATTCTGGTTACCGAAGATGACGTGCTCTTTGTATACAGCAGGCGTGGAAATAACATTGGCATCAGAGGCGATGGTCCATTTGGGCTTTACCCGGGCATATTGCTGATTGATGGCATAATCGGGCCGTTCAAACTTTTTGGAAGGCACGGCATACTGGTGTGCCTGCACGGCTACCTTTGTCCACGGCTGCAGCGTTTCCACGCCAGGGCGGCGCTCTGTATAGACAATAGAATCAGGGCGCACATCCACCAGGTTGTAACCACCTACTGCTGCTTTGGCGCGCAGGTTGGAGCGACCCATCACAGCAGGGATATCTTCAAAATTCATAGGCCTGTTGTTATGGCCATGGCCACAAATGGCCAGTATGGTGTTGTATTGCTTTAATCGGTTGGTGGCCTCATACCAGTTGTCCAGGCCATTGTCGAGCGGATAGTGGTTGCAGAATATAATAGGTTGCTGCTTATCCGTTTTTTTCAATACCTCATCCAGCCATACTACGGCATTGCGTGGAATATGCCCATCGCTCATGCGCACATAAGGACCGGAAGCGCAACCAATGAAACGAACGCCGTTATAATCAAACAGGAATTTATCGTACCCAAAGATGGTAGTAAAGCTGACGCCGCCACTTTCACTCCAGCCACTATCATGATTACCCGGAATGATATAGTATTTTACCTGCAGGCTATCAAAGAGTTGTTTGGCCAGTTGAAGCTGACTATCTGTTCCCAGCTCTGTAATATCACCGGTGATGATGACGAACGCTACATCATTCATGGCATTGATATCCCGTACAGTACGGCGCAGGTCTTCTTCTGCACTGCCGTTGGGAGAGCCGATGTGCGTGTCACTGATATGAACAAAACGAAAGGGTTTGATCTGTGCCGGCAGGAGTGCTGCCACACCCAGTAAACATAGAAGCAGGAATGTCTTTTTCATGCAGGCAATATAGCTTTTTTTGTATCCCATGAATAGTACTGCACCGTGCAGATACGCCCTGTATAACCATTAAATTTCTTTAATTGCCGGTTTGTGCCTGCACTCCATTTCTTTTGCGTACATACGTTATAAAACCATGCACAATCGGGTTGCTACGGTATTCCGTATCTTGCAGCCCTATCATGATTATCAAATCTGCCAAATACCTCATCAGTAGTCCGGATTATGCACAATGTCCCAAACCCGACAGGCCGGAATATGCTTTTATTGGCCGTAGCAATGTGGGCAAATCATCGCTGATTAATATGCTGACCGATAACCAGAAGCTGGCCAAGACTTCCGGCTCACCCGGCAAGACACAGCTTATTAATCATTTTGAGGTAGAGAGCCTGCCCGATAAGTATATACCCGGCAAAACAATCGCTACTCCCTGGTACCTGGTCGATTTGCCCGGTTATGGTTTTGCCAAGGTATCGCAGAGCCAGCGTAAACAATGGGAAACGATGATTGAGAACTACCTGCGCAAGCGGGAAAACCTCACCAATATTTTCGTGCTGATTGACAGCCGGCATGCCCCTCAAAAGGTAGACCTTGATTTTGTGAACCAGCTTGGTGAATGGGAATTGCCATTTTGTATTGTATTCACCAAGGCCGATAAGGAATCGCAGAAAGAAGTAAGCAAGAATGTAAAAGCTTTCCTCGATGCCATGCGCAAGACCTGGCAATTTCTGCCTCCCAGCTTTGTAACCAGTGCGGTAAAGAAAATGGGAAGAGATAAAATACTGCAGTTTATTGAGCAGTGTAATAAGACAGTGAAAGAAGAAAGCGCTGAGTGAGATTGAATAATGCTCCTGTAAGGGGGAGACAAAGCCCTGAGTCGTGAATACATCACAACTGTACAATAAAAAACCCTCGTTCGTAAAGGCGAGGGTTTTTAGTTTACCACTTTATTGGCGCAGCTACTGCTGGCAAAGGCTTCCGGTTTGGCCTTGAAGGCAAAGCCCATCCCCAGTATATACCCCATGGCCTCTTTCAAGGCATCATTGCTCTTGAAATGCGGGTTGGTATTAATGTCTGCATGCACTTCCATATCTACGTCATACTGCGTAAAAAGATGGCAGAGATCGTAGGCTATTTCAATGCTCTTGCCTACCTCTACCAGCATGCGTTCCTTAATGGAATACTGCTGTTTTGTTTTCTCATTGTGAATGAACATGAAACCTCCATGTCCTTCACGCAGGAATACAATAACAGTAGCAAACTCTGTCTCGGAACCTTTTACCTGGGAGTCGGTGCCTATGCACACCTTGAGGTGGTAACCTTTGTCGCTTTCACGTTTGATGGCTGCTTCCACAGCATCATAGACGGGTAATTCAAGCGGATCGCCGTTAAACTTTCTCCAGATCATATTGAAATGGGTTTTTCGAATTTACCGAAAAATCAGCTCTTAACCAAAAGAGCGGTTTGTTAATGTATTATTACTTTCCGGCTACATAAGAAAGGATGGGTCATCCTGCCACTACAGGATAACCCACCTTAAAGGGTAGGGATTATTGTGTCATTACCTAAAAATGAACGGTTACCACTCACGCATGTACACAGACTTATGCGTGACAGGGCAGCCGCCTGCGGGGTCAGTTATAGATTGTTGGGTCAGTAAACAGAATAGAAAAACAGCATGATGAGCACCTTGGAGTGTAAAGGTTTTTCATACAGTTTACAATTTAAACGATCAGGAATTGGATAAGTGGGTACGATCAAAAAAAGGAAAAGAGTAGCAGGGTCAGATTATAAACGGCTCTTGCGAAACAGTTATTTTACAGGCAGGTCAAATTTATTTTAGCCGTTGGTCAAATTTATTGTATGGACCCCTGCCGGGCTTCTCCGCCCGCCAATGAACGCCTGGTGTATTAAAAGCGAACAGTCTGGAGAATCAACCCATATACAACATACTGATTCATAGACATTTACTGGTATGGCACTATACTGGTTAGGATAATAACCAGTATACCATTCTTTTAGGGGTCTTTTTAAACCTTTAAAACCTTGTAAAAACATACGTATGTTCACCAATTACTTTAAAACTGCCTGGCGAAACATTGTTAAGAACAAACTCTCTTCTTTTATCAATATCGGTGGGCTGGCTGTTGGCATAGGTGTAAGTATGCTCATCGGCCTTTGGATATGGGACGAATTATCCTTCGACCAAAACCATACAAATTATGACCGCATTGCACAGGTAGAGCAACACGTAACCAATAATGGTGAAGTGCAGACCGTACCAGTAGTGCCCTACCCGCTGGCCGAAGAGTTGCGCAAAAATTATGGTGGCGACTTTACCAGGGTTGTACTGGGTGGCGGCGGTGGAGATCATCTCCTGGCGGTAGGTGATAAAAAGCTGAAACAGCCGGGTAATTATTTTGAGCCGGCCATTACTGAAATGCTTACGCTGAAAATGGTCAAGGGCACAAGAGACGCATTAAAGGACCCTACCTCCATTATATTATCTCAATCTGCAGCACAGGCATTCTTTGGAGATAAAGACCCGATGGACCAGGTGATCAAAATTGATAATAAGATGGATGCAAAAGTAGCCGGTGTGTATGAGGACCTGCCTGATAACTCTTCCTTTGCTGCCCTGCATTTTATGGGGGCCTGGGACCTTTATTTCAATAATACTCCCTGGATAAAAACGATACAGGATCCCTGGCGGCCCAATGCCTTCCAGATCTATGTTCAGTTGGCAGAAAATGCCGATCTGGACAAAGTATCCTTAAAGATCAAAGACGAAAAACTAAAGAATGTCAATGCGCAACTGGCGAAGAAAAAGCCTGCACTTTTCCTGCATCCGATGAGTAAATGGCATTTGTATTCTTACTTTAAGGATGGCATGAATATCGGCGGCAGGATTAAGTATGTATGGCTGTTTGGGATTATTGGCATATTTGTATTGCTGCTGGCTTGTATCAATTTTATGAACCTGAGCACCGCCCGTTCGGAAAAGCGCGCCAAAGAAGTCGGTATCCGTAAAGCCATTGGTTCTTTGCGCATTCAATTGATTGGACAGTTCTTCAGCGAATCCATCCTGGTGGTAGCTTTTTCATTCCTGCTCTCCCTCATTTTTGTGTTAGCATTGCTTCCCTTCTTCAATGAGGTGGCCGGCAAAAAAATAGTTATGCCCTGGAGCAATCCACTATTCTGGATACTGGGACTTGTATTCTGCCTGATCACCGGTCTTATAGCCGGCAGTTATCCTGCTTTTTATTTCTCCTCCTTTAAGCCTGTTAAAATATTGAAGGGTACTTTCAAGGCAGGTAAATGGGCGGCAGTACCACGCAAAGCATTGGTGATTGTGCAGTTCACTACTTCAGTGACCATGATCATTGGCACCATCATTGTATTCCGGCAGATACAGTTTGCCAAAAACCGTCCCATCGGGTACGAAGGCAATGGCCTCGTTTCCCTGCACATGGTTACCACTGCCATCCATGATCATTTTAATGTAGTAGAAGCTGAACTGAAAAAAACAGGAACGATCCTGTCCATGACAGAGACCGACAATCCGGTAACAGAAACATGGCAAACCAGCAGTGGGTTCGACTGGAAGGGGAAAGACCCTAATTTATCGGTTGATTTCCCTGTTATTAATACTTCTTATAATTATGGCAAAACTATTGGCTGGGAATTGGCGGCAGGCCGTGACTTTTCAAAAGACTTTGCTTCCGATTCCGTTGGATTGATATTGAACGAAGCAGCCGTAAAGTTCATGGGCCTTCAAAACCCGGTGGGCGAAACGATCATGCGGTTTGGGGAACCCTTTAAAGTAGTGGGGGTAGTGAAGGATATTATCATGCAATCACCTTATGAACAGATACGGCCATCCGTCTTCCGCCTGGGCGACTATGCACAAAGCTTTGTACTCATCAGGATCAATCCGGCCGTAAGCGCGAAAGACGCTTTAGGCAGCATTGAAACCGTGTTCAAAAAAATGAACCCTGAGCAGCCTTTTGAATATCAATTTGTAGATGAAGAATATGCCAGGAAGTTTGGAGATGAAGAGCGTGTGGGAAAATTAGCCGGCTTCTTTGCTATACTGGCTATTTTTATCAGTTGCCTCGGGCTTTTTGGAATGGCTTCCTTTATGGCTGAGCAGCGTACCAAAGAGATTGGCATACGCAAAGTGCTGGGAGCATCTGTATTGAACGTGTGGCGCCTGTTGTCAAAAGACTTTGTAGTGCTGGTAATCGTTTCTTTATTCATTGCCATACCCCTTGCTTATTATTTCATGCATAACTGGCTGCAGGGCTACCAGTACCGGACTGCTATGTCCTGGTGGATATTTGCGGCATCAGGAACAGGCGCCTTGCTGATCACCTTATTAACCATTAGCTTCCAGGCCATCAAAGCAGCGCTGGCCAATCCGACAAAGAGTTTAAAGACGGAGTAAAGTCTATCTATATACCGCAAGACCTGACAGGTTTCCTTATTCGTTGCAAACGAAACCTGTCAGGGTCTTTCTCTTTCGAATAAGGAAACCTGTCGGGTCTGTTTCAGGATTAGTTCCCCTGTTAATTCTTCGATTTTACTTGTGTAAATGCGATTTTTTCGCATCTTGCAGGTAACCCCTTTTTATATGAACCGATTTCTCATACTGTTTATCCCCCTGCTTTTATTAACTGTAACGGATCTTTATAGCCAGAGTATGGTAGATTATACCACCAAGGTCAGTGATACTTGCTGGCGGGTGGATTATTACGTGCGCAGGGGTCCGCTTTTCAGGATAGAGTCTTATAAAGACAAAAAGAAAACAATAGCCCATGGCCGCTTTGCTTTTTATGATGACGATGGGTGGGTAGACTCGACCGGTTTTTATGTCAATGGAGAGCGAAATGGTACCTGGCATTATTACAATGATAAAGGGAAACTCTATTTGTCGAGAGAATACAATAGGGATGTTGTAGTAAGTGAAAAAAAGCACGAAAGAGTACCGGGTAGTAAAAAAGAGCCTTTAAAGGAAGGGGAAAAAGAGGCTGAATTTACGGGTGGGCTCTTTATCTGGCGACTGTATCTTCAAAAGAGCCTGCGTTATCCGCGGGAGGCGATTAATGCAAGAATAGGTGGTGAGGTGAGGGTCGCGTTTTTAGTAGATACAACAGGCGCGGTACAGGATACATGGGTGTTCAGATCTGCTGAGCAGTCCCTGGACAAGGAAAGCATGCGTCTGATAGAAGTATCGCCTTCGTGGACGCCTGCCCAACAGAATGGCCGCAAGGTGAAAAGTTATAAAATACAACCTATTACTTACAAGACGCCCAAATAAACTTTCAATACCATCTATTTTTATGCCTGAAAAGCTGTTTATGAAGTTGAGTGACGCAAAACTAATTGCTACTGTTACATGCATAGTGCTGGTTCTACATGTACGCGGTCAGCGAAGTGACGAAAGCTATTATTTGTTTGATTCAGCCTGGAAAAGTACTACTGTTTTAAAAGATGCCCGGTATTTTGCCCGGGCAAAACCGTCGGGCGATTCCTGCGAACAATGGGATGTTTACCGTTTGAATGGGCCACTGATAAGGATAGAGACTAATAAAAAAGATGAGAACGGAACAGCGCATGGCAGGTATTCCTGGTACGATAGGCAAGGTTACATGGATTCCCTGGGGAATTATGTAAATGGTATCGTTAATGGCGATTGGTATTATTACAATGATACGGGCGGACTGCGTTACCAGAAGCGATTTGCAATGGGGAAACTGGTGTGGGAAAAAGACTTTTCAAAAGATACGTCCCATAAAAAATATGAATTAAAAGAGGGAGAGAAAGAATCTGAATTTGAGGGTGGCCTTGCCCGCTGGCAACGGTATCTGAATAAAAACTTCAGATATCCCGAAGCCGCTAGCAAACGGGAGATCCAAGGTACGGTCAGGATATGGTTTACGGTTGATACAGATGGCATTGTACAGGATTCCTGGGTAGCAAAATCTGTTGAATTGTCACTGGATGATGAAGCCATACGGTTAATACGTATTTCTCCCAAATGGACGCCCGCTGTCAAGGACGGCCGTAAAGTGAAAAGCTACAAAACACAGCCTGTGATTTTCCGTCTTCAATAAACTTTCAATAATATTTGAAAATTCAGAAATAGAGTATATCTTTATACCTGAAAAGTAGTTCCATGAAGTTGAATGATGCAAAACTGAAGTTTATCGATTCCTGGGGTTCCTTTGGAACGCATTGGGGCATTAACCGCACCATGGCGCAGATACATGCCCTGTTGCTTATTAGTCCCGATCCATTGAGCCAGGATGATATTATGGAACAACTGAGTGTAAGCCGGGGCAATGTGAATATGAATATACGGGAGTTGATAGACTGGGGCCTGGTAGAGCGTACCAGTATACCCGGGGAGCGTAAAGAGTTTTTTATAGCGGAGAAGGATATCTGGAAGGTATCTACCACGATCATTAAAGAACGTAAGCGCAGGGAGTTGGATCCCATGCTGAAACTGATGGACCAACTGGCCGCTGTGGAAGGCGACAAGAAGGATAAGGAAGTAAAGCAGTTTGTGGAAACCATGCAGGGCATCAAACGCTTCGGCAACCAGGCCGATAAAATGCTGGATGTACTCGTAAAGGCCGATGAGAACTGGTTTGTAGGAAGCCTCATGAAATTCTTTAAATAACAGGCATTATGAAGACATTCAAGAGGATAGATTGTGTTCTTCAGGCAGTATTGATCGTGTTGGGCATAGGCATGGCCATTGCGTCTGGCGAAATATTGAGTGAACTCTTTTTCGCAGCATATTTCATTGTAGGAGGATGGCAGTTACTCAGTGCAATAGTCCACCTCTTTTACCGGGCGCCTTACAAAACCAGGATGCGCAAAGGCTACCTCATTTCATTGGGCCTTGTTATCCTGATGCTGTTGCTTTGTTTGCCGGGAGAGAACATTATTTCAGGGTTGCTGGTGCTGTTGATCGTGAGCCCATTGATGGCCATCTTTTACCTCGTAACCTGTATACGGGAAACAAAAGCCCTGACACTCGATGCTATGCCACCTGCAGTGTCTGACCAGGTGAACGCATAAACCTGGGGAAGAAAGCGCAGGACCGGGTAACCGGTTTTTTTTAAGCTATACTATTTCAATAATTTCTGAAAATATGAGAAACAAGAGAATAGTCATTGCAGGAGGCACCGGCTTCATTGGTCAGGCAATGGCTCAATATTTCGGAAAAGACAATCATGTTATTATTCTCAGCCGCCAAGCGATGAATAATAGAAATAACCATTACAGCCACCACCTGCTAAAAGCAGCAGACGGATACAATATCACCTACTGGCGCTGGGACGGCAGGCATGTAGAAAAGCACTGGCTGGATGATATAGAAGGCAGTGATATCGTGATCAACCTCGCAGGCAAATCGGTAAATTGCCGGTATAATGAACTCAACAGGAAAGAAGTGCTCAACAGCCGGATAGATGCTACGCATACCATTGGAGAAGCGATCAGGCGTGTTAGTAACCCTCCCCCATTATGGATCAATGCTGCTTCAGCCACCATTTACCGGCATGCCATGGACAGGCCACAGGAAGAAGAAAATGGGGAGATCAGCGACCTCAAAAACGACAATATGCCTTATTCATTCCTCGACAGGTTGCGCTACCGGTGGAAAAAGTGGAAGGCGGGATTATTGCATGGTAAAGAGGCGGAACAATACCGGTTGCTGAACAAAGACTTTTCGGTAGGCATTTGTAAGCAATGGGAACAGGTTTTCTTCAATGAGCAAACGCCCGCCACCAGGAAAGTAGCTTTGCGGGCCGCCATTACCCTGGGAGCGGGTGGAGTAATGGTCCCTTATTTCAACCTGCTCAAAGCAGGGCTTGGCGGTTACCAGGGAAGCGGACAACAGATGTATAGCTGGGTGCACGAAGAAGACCTGTGCCGTGTGGTGGAATGGTGCTATGAGCATCCCGAAGCAGCAGGCGTGTACAACTGTTCGGCTCCCAACCCGGTTACCAATATTGATTTCATGCGCTCACTGCGCAGGGTTACGGGGCATAAGGTTGGATTGCCTGCTTTTACCTGGATGCTGGAATTGGGCGCCCGGTTAATAGGGACCGAAACAGAGCTGGTGCTGAAAAGCCGTTGGGTATTGCCAGGCAGGTTATTAAAGGATGGGTTCCGTTTTAAATACGTGCAGGTGGAAGATGCCTTACAGGATATTGTAAGCAAAACACCCCGCAAGAAGTATCACCTGTTTTAACCCCTCAACCAAATAACCGGTATATTCGTTATACTATAAAGCATTTAGTATGGGCACAGCTAAAAAGACAGTGGTATTGGGCGCTTCTGATAATCCGGCACGTTATAGTTTCCTGGCTATTAATAAGCTACGGGCCCATAATCATCCCGTGGTAGCTATAGGACGCAAAAAGTCGACAGTGGGCGATGTGAATGTACAAACGGAGCAGCAGCCGGCAGGCGATGTAGATACCGTGACTTTATACCTGAACCCAACTCATCAAAAGGAATACTACGATTATATCCTTTCCCTGCATCCCAAACGCATTATCTTCAATCCCGGCGCAGAAAATGAAGAGCTGGCTGCTATGGCCGAAAAGCAAGGCATACAACCTATGGAAGCCTGTACGCTGGTTCTATTAAGCACAGGACAATATTGATCTGCAGCCAGTAAAGAAATGGAAACTTAATAAGGAGGACAATCATATTTCCTGCTTCGCTTAGCCTCGCTGTTCCTGCCGGCACGGACAATAAACGCCAGATATCCCCCACCGTTTTGCATACGGTCTTTGGCAAACAGGGTAGCCCAGTTATGAATGCCTATCAGCAGCGGCCCCGCCTTCACTGCTCCACCTATACGAAGCTGTTTTTCTGTATTATAGAGTATGGGCATATAAAATCCCAGCCGCCGGGTTTCCCAGCGGGGTGTTACCGCCAGCAGGTTGGTTTCGCGCACATATAACCGGCCATCCCCCGCCAGCGGAGAAAGATTGATGGACAGGTCTGCATTGAGGTAAAAAGCATCAAACAAATACCGGTCTACATTAATGACCAGCCTGGTTGGATTGATAATATTAAACTTCCCGGTCAATTGCGCCATGGCGCCCGCAATAGTAGCCAGGCTGTCATTAAATCCCCTGATGCCATCCAGGTTTTTAAATTTCGTATCCAGGTCAATGTCGGTAACATTCTCCCGGAAGCCCCGCGCAATACGGCTGTTAACACCATGCTTATATTGGTTGAACCCGATGTCCAGCACCGAAATACCAATCTTCCAGTCATAATCATAATAACGTTCTTCCGGATCATTGAAATCGGCTATCACATAAGGCTTGATCAGGTATTCCACGCCTACATCAAAAGAAGCCCCTCCTTCTGTATTCGTCATAAAGCTCCGCACATTCTGTCCCGATCCTTTACCATCTTCCCAATCATCAAAGTTGGAGGAATAGCCATAACGGGCATAGGCATCCCTGAGCACATATATTTCCTGTCCGTTCTCTATGACCCTTTCTACCTTTCCGCTCGCAAGGTTGGCATGTGCCCCCGAAAGGCCGCGGGATACCCGCACGGTAACACCGGCATTCAGCCGGCTACGCTCATTATCCAGGATGGTTTGGGCATAAGTGCCAAAGATCTCCAGCCAGCTACTGGAAACCATATCAAGACTATAATCTGTATTTCCCCCATTCATCTGAAAGAAAGCACGGGAGCTTCTCAGGGTATCAATGAAATTATAAGGGCTGGTCTTAATACCGGTATAGCTGCGGATGTTGATGCCTCCGGCAATAGCCGCCCGCCGGTTCAGGGCAATGCGCGTATTGAGCAGGTTCACGTTGGCATTGGCCTGCACAAAACGCTTGTAATACCCTTTATCAAACAGGTATTCGGAATTGGCGGGAGAAGAAAGCAGCGAATATTTATATACGGTAACGGCATTGGTGGCCGGTTTTGCCTGCACAGAGAAAATATCAATATCCCAGGCAAAAGGTGTGTTCACAATGGAAGCAGGATTGTTGCCTACTCCCAGGCTGCCTGCATAGGAAGAGCCATTAACTGCGTGATAATTCTGCGCAATCACTGCCAACTGCCCCAATAATAACGCCATTAAAAAAAGAAAGGTCCTGACCATACCACTTCACTAAAAAGGTTTACCATGCGTTTGTCCAATCAAAAAGGCAACGAACTTCGGAAAAGGTTTTACGGTGGTTATCAAAAAATTGGATAATGAGGCACTGCCAAAAAAACGTTGTATAAGGCGCCCCGCCTGCAGGCGGCGGCCAAAATGTTTTTCCCATTGCTGTGTATACTGCAGCTCCATTTCATACCGGGTGATATGGCCCTTCATAAACTGGCCGATCTCTTCAAAAGCCAGCTTACTGCCATGCAAGGCCATACTCATACCATTGCCGCAAAGCGGCGTGATCATGCCGGCGGCATCGCCAATCATCAGCACATGGTTCTCTACCTGGTTTTTTCTGTTAAAGGATATCCTGGAAACAGTAAGCGGTTCTGCATACAGGAACCGGGCATTGGAAAATATCTTTTCCAGGAAAGGATTTTTCTGCAGGATATTTTTTTCCATCGCCTGGATATCATTGTGGCTTTTGCGCAGATTCCTGGCAGTGGTAAGGTAACAAAGACAATATTTATTGTTCTCTATGCGGGATATACCGCAATAACCGTTCTCAAAATTATGGAGTGCGATCATATCCTCCGGAAAAAATGTCTCGATATGGTATTTAACCCCCACATAATGGTTTAATTTGTTGGGTTTTACCTGTGTAAAGGGCCTTTTCCATTTGGCGTCCAGGTTACTTCTTTTTCCATAGGTGCCGGCAGCGATCGTTGCTTCCGTTTCACCCCGGGAAGAAAAGATAACAAAAGCATTATTCCGGTATACTACATTCAGCACTTTAGTCTCTTCCATCAGTATTACCCCTTCCCGCCTGGCGATATTGGCCAGCAAATGATCCAGCGTATACCGGCTGATCCCAAATCCACCCAATGGCAAAGGGCTTTCCAGGTATTTACCATTGGGAGCACTTACCTGTAACCGGTTAATGACGGGCAGGTGCATATCACTCAACGGCACGCCCAACTCTTCGAGAAAATTCCAGCTTTCCAGGCTGATGTATTCACCACACACTTTATGAAAGGGATACTTTTCCCGTTCAAATACGATGGTACGGTAACCAGCCCGTACACATTGTATAGACAGGGCAAGCCCTGCCAGGCCACCACCTATAATCGCGATATCGTATTTGGGGTCGGAAGTCAACCAGTGCTATTAATGTTGTGTTGTTTTTCAGGATGAACTGTTCACTACTACCAGCCACCTGAAGGCCCATTTCCATTTAACGGAAAAGGTAGTGATTCCTACGCTATCAAAAAGTTGTTCCCAATCATTTTTAACAAATCCTCTGGCTACTGATAATGGCGCATCGTTTTTTACCAGGTAGCTTTTGGAAAATAATCGTGTGAGCCATTGAATAGAATAATAAGCCAATGGATGCCTGTGTAAGTCATTAATGAAAAAACCCATTCGTGCATGGTGATGCATCCATAGCAGTTGTGTTTTTAATTCCCGCTCCGGGAAATGATGACAGAACAGGGAGGAAAAGATAATATCCGGCTTACGTTCAAACTGCACTTCTTTATAGTCAGACGTGATCCATGTACAATGGGGCAGGTTCCTGGCAGCAGCCACCGTTATGCAGTCCGGGTTTTTATCAATCCCGGTAAAAGAAACGATGATCTTCCTTTTTTCACACCATCGTGCAATAGCCGCCAGGTTATCGCCTCCGCCACAACCTATCTCACATACGGAAATACTCAACTGGTTCCGGGATAATTGCCGTAACCCCGCGAGTGTTATTGCATGGCCACCCAACCAGGTATTGATAAAATCAAGCTCCTGCATATTCCTTTTGATATCAGCAAAAGGAATATCATCCCTGTCCAATAATTCTTGTTGGTATGAGCGCCGGTGGAGATTCACAGGGTTAAAGTTATTATTAAAAAAAGATATAGGTTTCATCGCTTATGCGGAAGCTACAAACGTTTCCATGGTCAGCCCAGGCCCAAAAGCCACACCGAAAACAGTTTGCCGGGTATCTTTTTGCGCTGTCGCAGTCATTTGTTGCATCAGTTTCTTCAACACAAATAACAAGGTGGGAGAAGACATATTTCCGTAATTCCTCAACACATCGGCACAGGTATTCAGCGCGTCTTTTTTTAACGATAAACTGGCTGTCACCGCTTCCAGTATCTTTTTACCGCCGGGATGTATGCACCAATGGGTCACCTGCTCCGGTGTAATACCGGCTTGCTTCAATGCCCTGCCGGTTAAGGCGCCAATATCCTCTCCTATCAGCTCCGGAATATAACTGCTCAGCGTCATGAGAAAGCCAGAAGACGACAATTCCCAGGCCATGTCCTGTTTGCCTTTGGGGATCACTTCGGCATAAAAGCTATCCAGGTGTAACCCGGCATGGGGATCTGTGGCATGGGTTACCAGTACAGCAGCGCTGCCATCGCCAAACAATAAGCTGGAAGCAATATTATCCACGGAAGCTTGCCGTTGAAAGTGCAGCGTACAAAGTTCTGTGCACACGATCAGTACTTTTGCCTTTTTATCTCCTGCACAAAGGGCATCGGCTATTTTGAGGGCATGAACAGCCGCATAACAACCCATGAAGTTTACAGAACTGCGCCAGGCATGCTTGGGCAGTTGCAGCAATTCCAGCAACTGGAGGTCCAGCCCCGGTGCGCTCATGCCGGTACAGCTTACGGTGATGAGGTGCGTAATGTCGCCCTGCTTTATTTTTCCGTCCAGGCAATCACGCACGGCATGAATAGATAAGGGCGCTGCATATTTATGGTACCAGGTCATCCGCTGTTCCAGGGAGGGAAAAGGCTCCAGGTTCTCCGTACAAGGGTAAAATTTCCATTCGGCAGCCGGGCGGCTGTAATCGGGGATCACAGAATAACGGGAATCTATATCGCTCTGGTGATACAGGAAACGTATCTTACGCTTATCAGCTTCTGTAAGGGCATAGACAGCCTGCATGAACTGCATAATGTCCTGCTGGCGGTGCCTGAAGGCGGGTACTGCGGTACCGATAGAGATGATCTTACTCAAATAAATTCCAGGTTAATAATACAAGGAAAGCAATATTGGTACAAACCGATGCCAGCATATTCATACGCATGGTATGGGTAAAATCGGCCACGTTTTCATCTTTCCATACACCGCCCGCCCATTTAAAAAAATATACGAGGATTGGCAGCATGCAAGTTGCCAAAACAAGGAATTTTGTTTGCTCCTCCTTGCTGAAGAACAGGTAAGCCAGCAGCCCCATGGCCAGGCTGTAAACGATAGCCGTGAAAATAAAGGTACCCCGGTATCCCAATGCCGCGCTGATGGTTCGCACCCCATCCTTCCTGTCGGCCTCATGCTGGTAGATCTGCGTGAGCGGGTAAAAACCGCCGATCAGCAGGCTGGCAGCCGCCATTCCTGTTAAGGGCACCTCTACCGTTTTACTTACACTGCTGCCATGGTATACCATGAAAAAAGTAGCAGCGCCCTGGAAAATCACCACGGTGAGGTAACCAATGACCGGGTATTGCTTCAGCCGGATACCCCGGTAGCTATAGGCCCGGGAAGCCAGGATATAGGCAATAATACAAGCCGCAAACAGATAGCTCACCAAAAGGCTAAGCCCCACTGCCGCCAGGTCCATTACCACGCTTACGCGGAATAATTGCCGGGTGGGTTGCAGGGGATTTTTGAGCCCCCCGATACTCCCCTCATCCCTGTCCATATACGAATTATAGCCATTGCTGGCGGGATAGACCAGCCCGTGCAGGATAAAAAAGATCAGCAGGGCATGCGCCACCTGGATAGCCGGTACCTGGCTCAGGGCAAACAGGTAGACGGGCAACAGGAAGAAGGAGAAATGGAAGCGGAGCAATTGTATCGTGGAGCGTTGCAGCAAGCGGGAACCCTCATTTTGAGGTAAATATACCGATTAGCGGCTGTTGAGCATGGCTGTTCCGCTGCTGAGGCATGGAACACCCTACCCGGAAGTCGGAATATCCCGTAGATATTCCCTATATAACCCCATGATATCCCGTATATATTCCCATCTTATAAAGAAGGGGATATGTACGGGATAAGTAGAGGATGTATTAGGGTTATATAGGGGTTATTAGAGCTTGCGCATAGAAGCCGCTCCGGAAGCGCTATGGATGGGGAATGGGAAGAGAGTACGGCTGTCCCGCACCGGAAACCAGCAACTTTATCCTAACTTCGCGCTCCATGCCCAGTTATTCACACGATACCATAGTGCCCTTTAAAGGGTCAGAGCAGAGCAAGAAAGAGCAGGTGGCCAGTATGTTTGACCAGATTGCCTTCCGGTATGACTTTATGAACCGGTTCCTGTCGGGCGGTATTGATGTATACTGGCGCAAGCGGGCTATCCGGGAATTGCAGGAACTGAAACCCCAGCAGGTGCTGGATGTGGCTACGGGTACGGCTGATCTGGCCATTACGACCTGGAAATACCTGCAACCCGCGAAAATAATTGGCATAGATATTTCGGAGGGTATGCTCCAGCTTGGCAGGCAGAAGATTGCGAAGCTCTTGTTAAATAATCATATAGAATTGCAGAAGGGCGATAGCGAGGCAATAAATTTCCCTGACCATTCGTTTGATGCCATTACGGTTGCCTTTGGCGTCCGGAATTTTCAAAACCTGGAGAAAGGGCTCAGTGAGATGTACCGGGTAGTCAGGCCGGGAGGAAAAGTGGTGATATTGGAGTTTTCAAAGCCCAGAAAGGTTTGGTTTAAAGGACTTTATAACCTTTACATGAAGATCATAGCACCCCAGGCGGGGCGCTGGCTGACCAAGAATAAAGACGCGTATCAATATTTAAATAAATCAGTTAAAGCATTTCCTGAAGGCGAAACATTTCTACACATTTTACAACAAGTTGGGTTTTCGGACACTTCTTTAAAAAGGCTGAGTTTAGGAATATGTACTATTTATTGCGGCAGAAAAAGGGCCAGTTGATACGATTGGCGTCCGTGCTTACTTTATGGGTCGCCTGCTTACAAAGCCAGGCACAGGAAATAGAGCTGAATCTTCCCGATCATGATGATAAGAAGTACTTTTTAGGTATTGGACTTATCTATAATTCTTCCCGTTTCAATATTACCCACGACCCCACTTTCCTGCAACAGGATAGTATACAAAGTATAGAGGCGCAGAATGCCGGGGGATTTGGACTGGCGGGTATGCACACTTACCGTATTTCCAAACGCTTTGAAATAAGGGCCATCTTCCCGCAATTATTATTCTCTTATAAAAATCTCACCTACCATTTAAAAACGCCCGATGGGGCCAAGGAAGAGCAAAAGGTAATGACCAAAAGGCTGGAATCCATCCTGGTGGGCCTGCCTGTTCACCTTAAATTCCGGTCGGACCGGATCAATAATTTCCGTGTATACATGTTTGGGGGAGCCAAGTTTGAATATGATATCGCTTCCAATTCCACCGCCCGGCGGGCAGAGAACCTGGTGAAACTGTCTAAATATGATTTTGGCGTAGAGGCCGGCATTGGGTTCAGCTTTTACTTCCCGGTATTTATCCTTTCCCCGGAAATCAAATTCAGCAATGGCCTCATGAATACCCATTCCCGTGACCCGAACCTGAAGTTCTCCAACACCATTGACAAGCTCAACTCAAGGATGATATTGTTCTCTTTAATTTTTGAAGGGTAAACAATAGCTGCGGTTACTGATAATATACGAAAAAAAAGTGACAATCTGTGCTTCCGGCACAAGTGTTTAAAAGACTATTAAAATAAAGCACATCTTTTACACAAAGAATGGTATTGATATTTTTTTATATATCTTTGTATCATCATAGGATAAGGTTTAATGGTTAATGTATTTTGATTAGTGCACCTCCCGCCAAAACGGGAGGTTTTTTTATGCCTGATAAACAAGGATGCCTCTCTTTATCTTTAATTTTCAATTCTTTATGTTGCATCGCCAAGGCGTATTACATCATTTTCTAAAGCGATTATGTAAAAGCCCGTTTCCCCATTAACTTCGTAACAGGAAACCCACGAGCCCTGCCTACAAAAACACTATATCTTACAGGTATCAGTTTGATGCTTGTTATCGTTAGCCTGCCTGCCATGGCCCAGGATCGCGCTATCCGGCAGGATAGCCTGCGAAAGAAATTATCAACGCTCCCCAATGATACTGCTAAAGTGAACCTGCTGAATAAACTGGCAGCGTCCTATCTCCAGATCAACCAGGATAGTATAACCAGCATCGCTCAGCGGGCCAAAGCGCTGGCCGAACAGATAAAATATGAAAAAGGCATAGCAGATGCCACGCTATACATAGCGATTGTCAAGCGCCAAAGGGGCAACTATATTGCCGCACTGGATGAATTTCTCAGCAGCATAAAGATCTATGAACAATTAAAGGCTACCAGTTCACAGGCAGGCGGCTATCTTCACATCGCACAGGTGTACAAAGACATGTCGGGCTCAAACCTCACTTTGAAATACCTGGAAAAAGGCATTGATTACAGCCAGCTTGCTTACCAGCTTTATCATTCCAAACCAGATACAGCAGGCATGGTTGATGCCCTTAGTAGCCAGGGCATTATTTACCGGGATATGGGTAAAATGCCGGGCAGGGAGCATTATTACGACACTGCTTACCGGGTATACACCCAGGCACTGCAATTGATCCGGTCGGGGAAAGGAACACAGCATACCGGCAAACTGTACAATAATATAAGCCAGGTATACCTGGAACACAAAAAAGATTATACCAAAGCACTGGACTATTTATTTCAGGCTGTTGCCTTCAATAAAAGCCATCATAACTTTTCCAGCCTGTCATTCAACTATGGCAATATCTCCAATGTATATGTCAAACTGAACAATCCTACACAGGCCTTGCTGTATGCCCGTAAGATGGAGGAAACGGCCCTCCAGTTACATTGGCCGGAACGTTTGGTAAATGCCTACCGGCAATTACACACTTCTTTCCAGGCCAGCAGGCAATACGATTCGGCACTGCATTATTATGTACTGGCTGACAAGCTCGATGATTCATTAAACAATGTGGCTAAGACCAACGAGGTAGTAGACCTGCAAACAAAATACGAAACAGCTAAGAAGGAATCGCAGATCCAAACGCTGCGAATAGAGAGCAGCGATAAGAACAAGCGGATCACGGTGCTGGTGATCGGCGTGATCGTATTTGCAGCATTGGCTGTTTGTATGATATGGCTTTATCGCCGGGTAAAAAAGCAACGGCAGCAGATAGCCCTCCAGTCGAAGAACCTGGAAACGATGATGAAGGAGTTGCACCACCGGGTAAAAAACAACCTGCAGATCGTTAGCAGCCTGCTAAGCCTGCAAACCTATAAAGTACAGGATGCGGGAGCTGTATCTGTATTGCGGGAAAGCCAGCAGCGCGTACAGGCCATGAGCTTTATTCACCAGCGCCTCTATAAAAAAGATGAGCTGACATCCGTGAATATGAAGGAGTATTTCACTGACCTTGCAGAGTCACTGCTTGCTTCTTATGGTTTTGACCGGGACCATTTTGACCTCCAGATCAGGATTGACCGTGAAATGATGGATATAGACAAGGCTTTACCCATTGGCCTTATCATTAATGAGATGATCACCAATTCACTGAAATATGCGTACCGGGACATTCAACATCCCTCCTTGCTGATCAGCCTTACAGAAGATACCAGCAATATGGTTTTCCTGATCAGGGACAATGGCATTGGTATTAATGAAGAAACCTGGAAGCAGAAAAGCAATTCATTTGGCAAGCAACTGATCGGCGCATTGTGCAAACAAATGCGGGCAAAACAAACACTGGTAATTGATGGCGGCACGGCATTCACCATCACCATACCGAGGGAGGTGGCTTAATGCTGTCCGCAGCACTGTTAAAAAGATACACATGGCAACCGAAAAGATAAACATACTGATCGTAGAAGATGAATCCATTGTAGCGCTTGACCTGGCGGCTGGACTGGAAAATGATGGTTATCATATTGCCGGCATTGCCGATAATGCAGCAGAAGCCAAAGAATTATTCAGCAACAATAAAGTAGACATCCTGTTGATGGATGTTAACATCATTGGCGATAAAGACGGTATTGATACGGCCATAGAACTGCTGCAACAAAGAACAGTACCCGTTATCTTTCTTACCGCGTTTACCGATCCGGTAACCGTGAATCGCGTAAAGCATATACAGGCGGCTGCCTTTCTTACCAAACCCTACAGCGTTACCAACGTACGCATAGCCATTGAACTGGCCATTAATAACTTTGCCATGGCACGCCACCAGGAAGCTTCCGGCAAGGTGATCTCCATGGAAAAAAACGCAGAACGCCCGGTACCGGATACTTCGGACAAAGAGACCGTACTGCAAATGAATGATTACATCTTTGTGAAGAACAATTATGTATTCGTCAAGATCAAGCTACCCGATCTATTGTACATAGAAGCAGACAACAATTACGTAAATGTCATTACGCAGGAGAAAAAATTTGTACTGCGTTTATCACTCAGCCAATTACTGGAAAAGATCAATTACAAGCCCCTGGTACGCATACACCGGTCTTATGCCGTTAATATCAATGCCATTCAGTCCTTCAATGACCAGGAGGTACAGATCAATAAGGCTGAGCTGCCCATCGGCCGTAATTACAAGGAAGAATTTCTAAGGAACTTTGACTTCAGGTAAACTTCCCGGAACGCGTCCCCCTTCACCCCTTATTTTCTGCATTTCACATACAAAGTCCGGGTATTCACATACAGCCCGTGACGATGCTATGATCTACCCTGTACTTTAGCAATTCGGATTTAGTCAGGTCCAAAAAAACAGTGGTGGTTTCCTACAGGTATAACCCTTAAGCTCTTGTTAAGGCTATACCGGTTACATTTAAGCAGGATGGCAGTAGTGCCCCTGCTTTTTTATTGCTATGACTTAATAATCATATTCCCGCCTGAACATATTCATCCGTACCCCCAGGGTAAATACGGAAATATTATGGTCGGACGTCATGTCCGAAGACAGGCGCCTGATAAGGGCCGAAGCCTCAATAAACAGGTTTTCCTTCCATTCGTAGGATGCCAGTAGCTGGGCATTGATGCCGGTAGATCTGGGGCCGTTGGGCAGTTTATAACCATAATCGTAGGCCCGGGTGGTATTAGACATAAAGATGTTGCTGCCCACATTGCTGTTAGCCGTGTCGGTACCCTGTTGCCACAGTATCAGCCGGGCCGAGGTAGTCCATTTCGGATGGGGCTGGTAGCGGATGACACCGATGGCTTCCACAAAATTAGCGCCCAGCGGGTGCGCCAGCGGTTGATTGTAATGGGTGTAGTTGGCCACTGAATCACTGTGCGAATAGGTAAAGGGACGCACCAGGTTCAATTCTCCCTGCAGATCCATATTCCTGATACCAAAGGCATCAATGTATTTTGCGCCGGCTTGTATACCAAATTTATTGGCCCACCAGCCATTGCCTCCCCGGATCTCTTTCAGTACAAATTCGTCCAGCATGAACTGTCCGTAAAACTGGAAGCGTTTGGCTACATTGGCTTTCAGGTCAAGCCCTATAATGGCATTATCGGCACTGCCGGCCTGTTGCTCAGAAGCCCGCAGGAAAATAAGGGGATTCAGGTACAGCAGGTCAAAACGGTTTTTACGGCCAAAGGTCACCGCTTCAAATACGCCAATATTCAGCCATCGCGTAACCTGCATACTCAGGTGATGCATGGCAGTATACTTGCGGTCGAGCAATTTATCTCCCGCGCTGATATTGATCGTTTGCGGCACCAGCTCCATGAACAGGTTCATATAATCCAGCTTCCAGATCCGCGTATTGATCTTCAGGAACAGGTAGCTATTACCAAAATCGCTCAGGAATAAACTGCGGTAGCCATTACCAATAAAGTTCTTATCATAACCAAACTGGAAATCGAGGTATTTCGCAGCCGTAAAATTGATAGAACCCCGGGCATCAATATAATCAGTGGCTGTTGTTTTAAAGTCCTTATAAAAGCCCACCCCGGGCACAGCATCATTGCCGATGATACGCTGCTGTACAAACAAAGGGGCCCGCTCCTGGTTATCGGTAAAATAAGCCGAAAAGCCAAGCCGTTTGGCGATCATCCCCCGTATGGCCAATCCCTTTGTATTCAGAAATATCCGTTCATCAGTATTATCACTTTCTATGGATTGCTGTTGCTGTATAACAGGATTTACCGCCAGGAAAAAATCGGGCTGGTTTACTTCCAGGAAATTGGCCCTGGTTTTATAGAAGGTATTCCAGATGGGTCTTTTGCTGGTAAAGCCGGTCGTATCGCCCTGCACCCATTCCGAACTATTCATTAATAAGCTTGTCAGGTTGTATTGATCCACTACCGATAGCAGGTTACCGCTTGCTTTTTGTATGGAATCGGCATACTCCCCTACCCGTACTACCATGCGGCGGCTTAATGGCTTTAAGGTGCTTACATTCAGGTCTGTATTGTTCTGCAGCTTTATTTCCAGCCGGTCCAGGAAAGGCTGATGCTTACTTCCTTGTGGCAGGTAAGTGGATTGGGCCAATGAAACAGCAGGAAACAATAAAACGGATAGCCGGAGAATGGATTTTGCGATAAATTGCATGTTCGTTTATTTAATATGGGCTAATGAAGGTCCTAACTGCTCTTTAAAGCTGTGCTTATAAAAGAGCTTCATGGGACTATAGATTAGCTAAAAACATACTATTCAGAATTCAAGATATGCAAAATTACCTGATTAAGAATATTACGGTGGTCAACGAGGGTAGGTCGGTAGTCAATGATGTACTCATTAAGGATGGCCGTATTGAAAAGATTGGCGCCTCTGTTCAACCTGGCATCGCTGTTACAGAAATAAACGGCGAAGGCAAACATTTATTACCCGGCGCTATTGATGACCAGGTGCATTTCCGGGAGCCTGGCCTTACCCACAAAGCCAGCATTTACACAGAATCCAAAGCAGCAGTAGCCGGAGGTGTTACCTCTTTTATGGAGATGCCCAACACCATGCCGCCCGTATTTACCCAGCAATTGCTGGAAGACAAGTACAACATTGGTGCCAACACATCACTGGCCAACTACTCCTTTTTTATGGGTACCAGCAATGATAATATTGATGAAGTACTTAGAACCAACGACCGCAAAAAAGACATTTGCGGAGTGAAGATCTTCATGGGATCTTCTACCGGCGGACTGCTGGTAGACAATTATCTTACCCTGGATAAGATATTTGGCGGCAGTGAAGTACTGATCGCCACGCATTGTGAAGATGAGAAGATCATCAAAGCCAACCTTGAACGCATTAAGAAAGAAAAAGGCAGCCTGGAAGCATCAGATCACCCATTGATCCGGGACGAAAATGGTTGCTTTGAATCTTCACTCACGGCCATCCAGTTTGCCAAGAAGCACAACAGCCGCCTGCATATATTACATATCAGCACGGAAAAAGAGTTGCAGCTATTTTCCAACATGGTGCCACTGGAACAGAAAAACATTACGGCTGAAGTATGTGTACACCACCTGCATTTTACGGGCGATGATTATGCCACGCTGGGCAATCGCATTAAATGCAACCCCGCCATCAAAGCGCCGCATAACCGTACCGCTTTATGGAAAGCCCTGCTGGACGACCGGCTGGATATTATTGCCACCGATCATGCTCCTCATACCCTGGAAGAAAAAGGATATGAGCGAAAGCCAGACGGCACGTTACAACTGGTAGCCGGTAATGGGGGGTATGAAAAATCACATGCCGGCCTGCCCCTGGTACAGCATTCCCTGCTTTTAATGCTGCATTATGTGCAGCAGGGCGCCATTTCCCTGGAGAAGGTAGTAGAAAAAATGAGCCATGCGGTTGCTACCTGTTTCCGGATTGCCGACAGGGGCTTTATACGGGAAGGTTACAAGGCCGACCTGGTCATAGCAGACCTTCAAAAGCCTTATACTATTACCCCCGGCAATATCCTGTATAAATGTGGCTGGAGCCCGCTGGAAGGATTCACCTTCCCCGCTACTATAACAAATACGTTTGTCAATGGGCATATGGTTTATGGAAATGGGGTATGGAATGAATCTCAAAAAGGTCAACGTTTGTCTTTTGACCGATAAATTCCTAAATTGTCTGAACAAAACATACTAAAATGGGTGAAGGAGGTTAAGGCCAGGACACAATTCAACACTATGGAATTAGACAATACCACGTATAACGACCTTTCCATTTTTCAGCATGAAGAGGAATTTTCTATTTTTCACAAGCTGAACTTTACCCGTACAGTGGAAGGGCGGGAGTGGTTGTTGAAATTCTTCAGTAATCCTTTCAGCGAACTGCGGCAGATACAGGAAACCCAACAGATCATCCGCACCATTTACAATAATATCAATGACTGGCCACTCACTATTACCAATGGAACAGTGATGGTGATTGAACGGTTCTATGACAGCAATATTGATTCAATGCCGGGGGCCAATTTACTGAATGCCCTCACCTATAAAGTATTCCATGCAGCCGATTTTTCACTGGTCAGGTATTCCCTTTCGCACTTTGCCGACTTCCTGCGGGGCATGCACCAGTTGATTGAGCTGTTTGAAAATAATGAGGCGCCTGTCTTAATCCGCTCCTACCTGCACCGCGCCCGGGACCTGATGAATAAAAAAGAGATCCGGGAATTGAGCCAGGTATCTGCAGGGACCAAGTTTAACCTGACACAGACTATCTATTACGGGGCTTATGTGAAAGATCATTTCAAGGCGCCCGTATTTGAGCTGATCAATATCTATGGCCGCTTTGATGCCTGGTATTCCATGGCTACCGCCATGAAACATTACCAGCTTTCATTTCCGGAATTCATTGTGCAGGACCAGCCGTTGATCGATGCCAAACAATTATACCATATCCTGTTGCCAACACCTGTGCCTTATGATGTGCAGATGAACAAGGAAAGCAATTTCGTTTTCCTCACAGGGGCCAATATGGCTGGCAAAAGTACTTTCATTAAGGCTGTAGGCTCATCAGTATTCCTGGCCCACCTGGGCATGGGCGTACCTGCCGCTTCCATGCGGTTGACAACTTTTGATGGCCTCCTGAGTAATATCAATGTGGTAGATAATATTGTAAAGGGGGAAAGCTATTTCTTCAATGAAGTACAACGTATTCGCAATACCATTATCAAGATCAATGATGGCCGCAAATGGCTGGTATTGATTGATGAGCTATTTAAAGGCACGAATGTACAGGATGCCATGAAATGCTCCTTTACTGTTATCCAGGGACTGATCAAAATAAAAAGTGCGCTCTTTATCCTGTCTACCCACCTGTATGAGATTGGTGAAGACCTGCGTAAATACCCCAATATTTCCTTCCGCTACTTTGAAACTACCGTAAACGGCGACCAGTTGCAGTTTAGCTACCAGCTAAAAGAAGGCATCAGCAATGACAGGCTGGGCTACCTGATCCTGAAACGGGAGAAGGTGGTAGAGCTGCTGGAGAAATTGTAACCATTCCTCACTATGCTACCGGTTTTTTTCCGGTTTTCTTATATCTTCATCCAAAATCCTCCCGGCATGAAGAAAGTCGTTTTCCTGGTACTGGTGTTGGCTGTTATTAACCACGCCCTCGCTCAAAAGCCCGGCGCTGCCATAGATGTACAGCACTATACCTTCGCAGTAACGCTCAACGATAACAACAACAACATCCAGGGGAAAGCCACCATTGAGGTATTATTCTTAAAAAATGTAAGCTCCCTTACGTTTGAACTCGTATCCAAACGGGCCGATGGCAAGGGAATGACGGTACAAAAAATAGCAGCCAACAATCAGATATTGCCCTTTCATCAGTCTGCCGATTCTATTCACATAGACCTCCCGGCCAAAGCCGGCGATAAAAAGACCATTGAGATCAGCTATGAAGGTATTCCTGCCGATGGTCTTATCATAGCCAATAACAAATACAAGCACCGTGGATTTTTTGCAGACAACTGGCCCAACCGTGCCCGTAACTGGCTTCCTTGTGTAGATCATCCGGCAGATAAGGCGCCGGTAGATTTCCTTGTTACGGCCCCCGACCATTACCAGGTAGTAGCCAATGGAATACAGGTAGAAGAAACATCCCTTGAGAATAACCTTAAGCTTACCCATTATAAGGAAACCGCTCCCCTGCCTATGAAGATAATGGTGATAGGCGTGGCTGATTTTGCTGTTCAATATGCCGGGGATGTTCAGTGTATTCCTGTTTATAGCTGGGTATACCCGGAGAATAAAGAGAAAGGTTTTTATGATTATGCCCAGGCTACAGAGATCCTTCCCTTCTTTATCAAAAATGTAGGTCCTTACGGCTATAAGAAGCTGGCCAACGTGCAATCCAAGACCATGTTTGGCGGCCTGGAAAATGCAGGCGCCATCTTCTATTCTGAGAACTCTGTAACAGGTACCCGTAAATCAGAATCCTTACTGACCCATGAAATAGCCCATCAGTGGTTTGGGGATATGGCTACTGAAACAGAATGGGCGCATATCTGGTTAAGTGAGGGATTTGCCACTTACATGACCATTCTTTACTTTGAAAACAAATATGGATCAGACACCGCCCGGCATATGTTGCTGGAAGACCGCAGTCAGGTGATCAGTTATACGAAGCGGACACAAAAGCCGGTGGTTGATTCCTCCGTTAAAGATTATATGGCCTTACTTAATCCTAACTCCTACCAGAAAGGCGGATGGGTATTGCATATGTTACGGGGTCAACTGGGTGATTCCCTGTTCTGGAAAGGCATTCGCTCCTATTATGCAAAATTCAGTGGCAAGAATGCTTCTACTGATGACCTGCGCAAAGCTATGGAAGCAGTATCCGGCCGCGACCTTCAACCCTTCTTCAGGCAATGGTTATTTACGCCCGGTCATCCCGTGTTGGATATTACCTGGCAATACGACAAACCCAAAAAAGCAGTATTGGTCACTGTAAATCAAAAACAAGATACTCCTTTCCAATTTCCGCTGGAGTTATCCTTCTATGGACAAAGCGGTAAGTTTTTCTTTAATAAAACAATCCTGGTAAAGGATAAACAAACCAGCCTGTCAATACCTGTTACCACCCCGGTAGAACAGGTATCGGCAGATCCATCAGTCAAGCTATTGTATGAAGGAACTGTAAAACCATCTTGAGACTGCCGGGGCAATAGTTACTTCTACCGCTAAGGGCCGTCATTATATTACATATTTTGTTTATCTTACTGACTTAACCAAAGATAAACTGCCAATATCCATGCTTGTTAAAACCTTTGGAAGCGCCGTATATGGTGTAGAAGCCATCACCATAACCATTGAAGTGAATGAAATGAGCGGCGCCGATTATTATATCGTAGGCTTGCCCGACAGCGCTGTTAAAGAAAGTCTACAACGGGTGGAAAGCGCCCTGAAGACCAACAATTACTTTATGCCCCGGCGTAAGCTGGTGGTCAATCTCTCACCCGCAGATATTAAAAAGACCGGTTCTGCTTTTGACCTCGCCATTGCAATAGGCACACTGGCAGCTTCCGAACAATTACTTGATCCGGAGAAGTTACAGGAATATGTAATTATGGGAGAGCTTAATCTCGATGGTACCATCCGCCCCATTAAAGGGGCTTTGCCTATAGCTATAACAACCTGCAGGGAAGGATTCAAAGGATTGATACTACCCAAACAGAATTCCAGGGAAGCAGCCATTGTCAATAACCTGAACGTATATGGGGCAGGTCATATCAATGAAGTCATCCAGTTCTTCCAGGATGAACAGTCCCTGCCACCGGTTACTGTCAATACCCAGGATGAGTTTTTTACGGCACAACATAATTTTGACTTTGACTTTACCGATGTAAAAGGCCAGGAGAATATAAAGCGGGCATTGGAAATAGCGGCGGCTGGTGGACATAATGCCATCCTGGTAGGTCCTCCTGGTGCGGGCAAAACGATGCTGGCAAAGCGGCTACCTACCATCCTGCCGCCCCTATCGCTGCAGGAAGCGCTGGAAACGACCAAGATCCATTCAGTAGCAGGCAAGCTGCCCGACAACTCGATGCTGATAGCCAAACGCCCCTTCCGCTCTCCTCATCATACAGTAAGCGATGTGGCATTGGTAGGTGGGGGTGGCATACCACAGCCTGGTGAAATATCGCTTGCCCATAATGGTGTCTTATTCCTGGATGAGCTACCTGAATTCAAAAGAACTGTGTTGGAAGTAATGCGCCAACCCATAGAAGAAAGACGCGTAACTATTTCCAGGGCTAAGATGGTAGTAGACTTCCCTTCGAACTTCATTCTGATAGCGGCTATGAACCCCTGCCTGTGCGGTTTCTATAACCATCCAACCAAGGCCTGTAGTTGTCCGCCGGGTAATGTTCAAAAGTATTTAAGCAAGATCTCCGGTCCCTTACTGGATAGGATTGACCTGCATGTAGAAGTAACGCCCGTTTCATTTGGGGAGCTGAGTACACAAAAGAATGGAGAACCTTCATCGGTTATCAGGGAGCGGGTTATAAAGGCCCGGGCCATACAAGCGGCCCGCTATGAAGATCATCCCGGCATATATTGTAATGCACAGATGAGCAGTAAGCAATTGAAACAGATATGTACCATCAACACAGTAGGACAACACTTGCTTAAAACTGCTATGGAGAAGCTCAACCTTTCTGCCAGGGCTTATGACCGTATACTCAAGGTAAGTCGCACCATTGCCGATCTTTCAGTAAGTGATGAAATTATGCCCGAACACCTGGCAGAAGCCATTCAATACAGGAGTCTGGACCGCGAAGGATGGGGCAAATAACAATTAGTTAAGGCTTCTGAAAGAAGCTGCCCATTTCCTGGGCGCAGGAGCAGCGATCTCCTGGTTCTGTATCTCGGCAGGGAAAAATTTCGAAAAGATCATTTTGAACGTTTGTGACGCTGTTTTGCGTACAATGCGCATATCCAGCCAGAAATTGGCATTCCGCACATAAAATGCATCAAACTGATAGCGGTGGAAGATGCTTTCAAAGTTCTTGGTAGGACCACGGTATCCTTTTACCTGGGCCAGACCGGTAATACCGGGTTTAACCGTGTTTCTGAACTTATAGTTATGAACAACAGAGGAAAAAGCATTACAATCAGCATGCATATGAGGCCTGGGGCCTACAATGCTCATTTGTCCCATCAGCACATTAAAAAACTGGGGGAATTCATCCAGGTTTGACCTGCGCAGAAAATGACCTATCCAGGTAATACGGTTATCATTTTCAGTAGCTTGTTTTGAATTGGCCTGGTCATTAACAATCATTGTCCTGAATTTCAAGCATTTAAAGCTTTTACCCCAACGGCCTACCCTCTTTTGGACAAAGAATACGGGGCCTGCAGAATCAAGTTTAATCAGTATTGCAATAATAGGAACCAGCCAGCTCAGGAGGAAAACAATTACGAAAGAAGACAATATAATATCAAATATACGCTTGGCTAAGAAGTAGTTACGCTTCTCAATGAGGTAAGTTCGTAAGGCGGCAGTGTCAACAGATACTCCAGTCGTTCTTTCAAAGGACTGGATTTTGGAGAAGGTCGTTATCATCATCGTTAATAATGCTTTTCCTTCCTGATTAAGGAAGGCCATTCAATAATAGTGATTAATTCTACTTACGCCTTTCTGGTTGCAAAGAAAGTAAATTTTGTCAAAATACCATGGCAATCAATATGGTAATTTGTTAAATTTTATTATAAGCATGCTCGGATAAGCATTATTGTTTATACTAAAATTCTATTTACCTGACCCTTTGCGAAAAGTAAACGTTGCTTTGAATTATTTATTTTTAGCAGATTCTTTTATTAGCTGCCTTTTTAACAACTTTTTATATTAACCATGGTGATATGTCATGCCTACACGTTGTAAGCACCCACCTGCCGGAGAATAAGCAAAAAGCAAGCCTACATACACATATCTTTGCACCAATTTTTTGGCCCCCTCAAAAACAAGCCTGGCAAGGTATGTATGAAAGGTTTCACATCATTGGTTTGCACGTTCATAGTCTGTCTTTTAAAGAAAGCCTTGATACCATCAGCGAATGGGGGTTACAACACCGGCCGGGCTTTGTATGCTTTGCCAACGTACATATGACCATCGAAGCCTACAATGATCCGTCATTCAAAAATGAGCTGGACAAAGCCTCCCTGGTATTACCTGATGGAAAACCGCTTTCATTGGCTACCCGCTGGCTGTACAGGAAGCAACAGGAAAGAATAGCCGGAATGGATTTTATGCCGGCCATACTGGAACGCGCATCTGCACTATCGGCAAAGATCTTCTTATACGGCTCAACGGAGGAGGTGTTGAACAAATTAACCGGATTGATCAACACCCAATATCCCGGCGTTATGGTGGCAGGCGCCATTTCTCCTCCCTTCAGGCCATTAACAGATGCGGAAAAGCTGGCCGATATTCAGCGCATCAACGACTCAGGCGCCCATTTCGTATTGGTAGCATTAGGATGTCCCAAGCAGGAAAAATGGATGGCAGCCAGTTCCACTGCCATTAATGCCCCTTTGCTCGGATTAGGTGGGGCGTTTCCCGTTATGGCTGGTGTACGCAAACGATCGCCCAGGTGGATGCAACAACTTTCACTGGAATGGTTATATCGCCTGCTGCAGGAACCGCGCCGGATGTTTAAACGGTACCTGTACACCAACTCTTTATTTATCTGGCTGCTGTTAAAAGCATTGATACAACAAAGGTTCAGGAAGCCTTAAAAAGGTTTGATCACAATAGGGTAATACAGAAAGGTATTCCGGTCTGAGATTGGAACGCAAGCCCCGGATTAAAGCTATGGAATGCCAAAAATAGTACTTTTGGCCTTCATCAGAAGGCATCCTAAACAGTGTATTATATGGTCTTATTCACATTGGCTCCTGTTCTTTGCTGGTTCGTACTTTTCATTCTCCTATATACCACTGTTGATGCTGCGGGTACATTCACAAAATTACGTATCGCATTCCTGTTCTCTACAGTTCTGCATGGCCTTTTACTCGTTCTTATTACAGAAGGATTAAGCGCTTATTCCATGCTCAGTTTCGGGTATGTATTACTATCATGGTTACTGATACTCCTGACTTTATTAGGAGCCTGTTTATATAAGCGTATCCGCCTGGCTAAGGTTAGGGAAATACTAATTGCTACGGTTAGCATTTACCGTTTTGGATGGATGGTTTGGATAATGGCGATCTGTGTATTAGTATCGTTCATATTGGCTATCATATACCCACCCAATAATTATGACTCCATGACCTATCACATGGCCAGGGTAGCCCATTGGGTGCAAAATAAAAACATCGCGTATTATCAAACACATATAGTACGTCAGCTCGAGTTGCAACCATTTGCAGAATGGGTTATCTTACATTTTCAGGTTTTGGCCGGAGGGGATATACTTGCCAATTCGGTCCAGCTTTTCTATTTCATAGGTTGTATTACAACCATCAGCCTTATTACTAAAGAATTGGGTGGCTCTGCCCAACAGCAATTGGCCACCGCCTTCTATGCCTGCCTGATACCAATGGCCATTATTCAAAGCAATACTACACAGAATGACATCGTTGTGGCCTTCTTTATTATCGCCTTTGTTTATTGTACCATTCTCCTGCTCAGGCGTGTCACAGGTATTTTACTTCTGATGGCAGGCGCCTCTCTTGGATTAGCGCTCCTCACCAAAGGAACAGCCTATATATTTGCCCTTCCTTTTTGTGGCTGGTATTTACTGACCTTGATAAAAGAATACCGGCAGCCTTTTAAAAAAGCGCTTGGAAAAGCCTTTTTATTCGCATTGGTTCCAGTAATAGCTGTGTTCATCAACAGTGGTTACTTTTATCGTAATACATTTCTTACCGGCTCACCGCTGGGCACTACCCATGCAAGTACCGGCAATGGAGGCATGGCCATCAAACCGATTGCGTTTATTGCTATCAAAAATTTGATGACCCACCTTCCTGTCAACAGAAAAATGAAGGATGGCCTGACAGCCGAAGCTGCAGCAATGGGGGTGGATATTGATGATCCCCAATACAGTTTTGTGCCCACTTACTGGATGCGTGAGGGCCTCTATTACCACGAAGATTACATGCAAAACTTTATACATATACTGCTGATCTTATTGGCAAGTATCCTCTTCCTGTTTAAAAAGAGTCTGTACAACAGTCGTATCAGCTATTATACGCTCTTTGTAGCTACCCTCATGGCAACAGCGCTGCTATATTGCGTACTTTTGAAGTGGCAGCCATGGACAAACAGGTTGCAGACAGGCTTATTCATGTTGTACTGTGTGTTGCTGGGTATGGAAATAGGAAGGTTTAATAAATGGATACAGCTTGCCAGTTACCTACCAGTGCTGTATTTTTCATTCAATGCATTGTTTAAAAGTAACAGCCATCCATTTCCTTATAACAAACAAGTGTATCATTCCCAGCTTGACAACGCTCTTATTCCTAATGTTGCCAAAGAAATAAGGGCATACCTTAAGAACAAGCCCTATACCAGGCTGGGCCTGTACATAGGAGGCGATTCATGGGACTATCCTTATTACAAATATTTGTCATGCTCGGACGGGGTGCACAGAACTATAAAACATGTTTTCGTCAAGAATGAATCTACCATATACCCTGATCATTATGTACCCGATGCCATCATCAGCCTTGAAGGACGCAGGGAGAAATATACGATAGATGGAATAGATTATTACCAGACTGTTATTTTTCAAGATGCAATGGTATTGTTTGAGCCCAAATAACAAACTTCTTATTTCATGAAGCAAAAAATAGTTCAATATCTTAGAAAACAAAGCTTTCAGCCAACCCTGGCAGGAATACTGGTCAATCCGCTTTTCTTTGTCAGGAGAGGGATCTTTATACATATCAAAATGCTGGCAGCCAAACAAACAGGCCAGCTAATGGATTTTGGATGTGGCAGAAAGCCCTACCGGAATTTATTTACCCATGTTACTGACTATATCGGCGTAGATATTGAGCAAACCGGCCATGACCATACCAATTCGCAGATAGATGTATTTTATGATGGAAAGACCCTCCCATTCAGTGCGGATAGCTTTGATGCTGTCTTTTGCAGTGAAGTACTTGAACATGTGTTCAATATTGATGAGGTCCTTCCCGAATTAAGCAGGGTCTTAAAAAAGGATGGGCAGATCCTTATCACCGTACCTTTTTGCTGGAACGAACATGAAATCCCTTATGATTTCGGCAGGTATACTTCATTTGGCATAAAGCACCTGCTTGAAAAGCATGGTTTTTCTATCATTGAGATCCATAAAAGCGGGCACTTCTCACAGGTCATCAGTCAGTTCTCGTCATTGTACATTTATGAAGTCATAAAAAGTGCCGTAAAATCCAAGGCATTGCACTACCTGTTATCCATGTTATTGATCGTGCCTATCAATATTACCGGGGCTATCATCTCCTTTATACTGCCCCGCAACAGATCGCTTTTTTTCAACAATGTAGTATTGGCAAGGAAAAACTAAGCAGTTATGCGCGACATCTTTGTTATTTCTACATGCATCAACTTAATAATAATAAGGATCAGTAACATAATTTCAGGGTACTCATAGAAATTATCCATGCATAACAAGAGTAGTAAAAAGATAAATAGAAACTTCAGCAACTTTCGATAAGCTGCATATTCCGGTGGGGCATTTATAACCTGTATATGAGTAATTTGCCGGTAATGCCGGTAATAAAACCACCCGAAAAAGAGCGTGAATAAAAAGCCATATTCGCCTAAAAAGGCCAGCAGTGACGAAAAAGGCTGGTTCCGGAATCCATCCTGGAACAGCGCCTGAGACGTATTGGTATCATTCCAGAGTGTATAGGCATACTCTCTGAAATAATAAGGCTGATTGCCCGATTTTAAAAAAGAAACTGCTGTAAAGAAAGAAGGGCTCCCCACCATAAAAGCACTGCGGCTATTAAAGGTGCCAGGCCCTGAGCCAAACAAAAAGTCCTTAACATTGGAAGGATAAGCCACCCCATAATTATGAAAAGCGATTACTTTCCTCGGTCCATTCTGAAGATCAAACTGCACAACTTTCTTAATATTAGCAATATTATAACGCAATACGCTGGGCTTTAACCAGGCCAGTGCATAATAAATGGCGACAATAGAAACAAGGGAAATGAAAACCGATTTGATGATTGCTGAGAACCGTAGCCGGAAGAAAGACAGAATAAAAGCAATAACAAATGCCACCAGCCCGCCTCCATAAAATCCCATCACACAGGAAGCCAGAAAGAATAAAGAAATCCATAACCTTTTTTTGCTCTTTGTGGCCAGGTATAAATAGAAATAATAAGCAAACAAAACCATATTCAGTATAACCAGCCCCCCCATAGAAATAGAATAGGTAGAATAAATACCTATAAAACTATCATCAGAAGTAGGGTTCCGGATCACCTGGATCACTCCTATCATATTATTTATAGTAGCTATTACCGACAGGCATTTAAAAAAAATGCTTACCAGGTTTTGACCATCAGCCAGGTATTTCCCCGGATTACCGAATAACAGGAAAATAAAAGGCAGCATGTAATAAAGAGAGAGGAGCTTATACTTTAAATACCATCCGCTAAAAAAAGAAAGGAACAGCGATAGGCCAATTAAGCCAAGCAATACAATACTATACTTCGATACACGCAGCTTTAGTTGTAAGAAAATGAATAAAGAGACCAGTGGATAAATTACGAGCAGCGAAATCCTCAAAAAAGTCCCGATCAAAATGGCTATCAAAAAGAATGATAAAGCCCATTTATTGACTTTAAATTGTATCGGTGATTCCGGCGCTATTACATTATCCATAGATCCCGTTTTTTTTGAGTTGCCTGGATGCTATAACATGCTTGTATATATTTATTACTTCTTCATAACATTTATCGGGATGAAACTGTTCCAGGTAGCTTTGCCTGGCCGCCTCATATAATGAGTAATTTCCCTGGGCAATATATTGATTATACTTTAAAATGGCCTGCTCCAATTCCCTGGCATTACCTGGCTCAAATAGAATACCATTCCCTTCATGACTGATCATTTCCTCCATCGCCCCAAGCCTGGATGCAATTACAGGAGTTCCGGTAGCAAATGCCTCAATAATGGTAAGTGGTAATCCTTCATACCAGATAGAAGGGAAAACAAGCGCCCGGCACGATTTCATAAGACCGATGACTTCCTCTTTCGTTTTCTTTCCAACAAAACGTACGTTGGGCAAGCCACCGAACTCCCGGACCAACGCCTCTTTATCAGGTCCGTCACCGGCAATAACAATATTGGCGTCCGGTAAGGCACGGAAAGCATTTAGCAAAACAGTAATACCTTTCTCCGCGGCCAGTCTTCCTACAAAGAGGAAGAAATTATCCCGCTGCTCAAACCTGCCGGCGCCAGGGTCATCAATGAAATTCCGCTTTACTTTAATCAGTCCGGTATCTAATCGCAAGGATGAATTCTCAAGGCGCCATTTCATGAACCGGGCAGGTACGATATAGGTATCTACCTTTTTCTTCCAGGTACCTGCCATTTTATGTACACTGCCCATTAATCCTACCACGGCACTTTCTACTGCCGACTCATGGTAACATTTGTACTTTACACCATACCAGGGAAAAGCATGGTGCACACACAACTCACACACCCTATTATTCCGTAACAATAAGGCATTTGCACAAATAAGCCGGTAATTCTGTATAGTTACTACCAGCGGGATCTGCTGTTTATGAGCCTCTATAATTACTGCCGGGGAAGCGGTAAAGAAAAAATTATGCACATGAATAACATCAGGAGCAAATTGCCGGATCTCCTCTTTTACCCGTAACGCCGAGGTCCTGTTATATACAGCGCCGAGCCCGGATTTTATCTTGCTGCTTATGCCTGTCTTGGCCTCATTGTCGAAAAAAAGGACTTTTACAGCATGCCCTTTTGACAGCAATAGATCCACCTCAGCATTGACAGTGGTATCTTCCCCGCCTGCACTTTGTAAATACCTGTTATGAATAAACAATATCCTCACCGGCAATGGTATTTATCCATAATACTTGTTAAACCAATCAATGTACAGCTTTACACCATCCCGGAGAGCAACAGAAGGCCTGTATCCCAATTGTATCAGGTCTGAAATGTCGGCATTCGTCGACAACACATCACCGGGCTGTAAAGGCATATAATTACGGATAGCTTTCTTTTGCAATGCTTCCTCCAACATCGTGATAAAATCAAGCAGCTTCACAGGGGTTGAATTACCAATATTAAAGATCCGGTAGGGAGCAGGGGATGAAGCCGTATCAGGTGACAAACCCGACCATTTATCATTTCCGGTTGGAGGAACGTCTATCACCTTAACAATGCCCTGAACGATATCACCAACATAAGTAAAATCCCGCAACATATCCCCATTATTGAATATATTGATCGGTTTATCATGTTTAATGGCATCTGTAAACAAGAAAGGGGCCATATCTGGCCTGCCCCAGGGGCCATACACAGTGAAAAAACGCAGTCCGGTTACAGGTAGCTTAAATAAATGGCTATAACTATGGGCCATCATTTCATTGGCTTTCTTGGTAGCCGCATACAAAGAAACAGGATGTTCTGTAGGTGTATGGGGGGAAAGCGGCATCTTTTCGTTAAGTCCATATACACTCGAAGAACTGGCAAATACCAGGTGCTGAACATGGTGATGGCGGCATCCTTCCAGTATATTCAGGAATCCTGTTACATTACTGCTTGCGTAGGAATAAGGATCCACCATAGAATAACGTACCCCTGCCTGGGCTGCCATATGGCAAACCACATCAAAACCAACCGTCCGGAACAGATCAGACAGCTTTTCATTATCCTCCAGGTTCAGCATTACGAAATAATGGCCCGGGTATTTCGTACTGTTGACCGGTTTACCATAAATCATCTCCGCTGTGTCAATACCATTTTCCTGTAGCCTGGCCTTTTTCAGGTTCACATCATAATACTGATTAACATTATCGAGCCCCCACACCTCATGTCCTTTTTCCAGCAGATAACTGGCCAGGTGCATACCTATAAAACCGGCTGTTCCTGTAACAAGTACCCTCATATTGATATAGTTAGTAGCGTCTGTTTAATAGCCTGTTTCCAGGGTAAATTACGGATTATCATAGATCAATTGATTCCATTGAGCCACAATAATGTCCTTGCCAAAATCCTTTGCCCGGGAAGCTGCTTTTTGAGCATATTCCTTTGCCCAATCCGGTTCTGCAATGAGTTTTAAAACAGCCTCCGTCCATAGCCGGACGATTTCTCCCTGTATTCCGGATAGTTGCCCCTCAAACTGTCCCGGCATATCAGGCATTAATATCCCATAAGGAGCATATTCCGTTGCAGGAGTTTTATAGTGCAGGTCTGTACCAGGCGCCAGTAATTCACGCGGTCCCGACAAACAATCTGTGGATATTACCGGTAATCCGCAAACCATGGCTTCCAGTAAAGCATTCGGAAATCCTTCATAAAGGGAAGGAAAAACAAAAATGCTTCTTTTATCCAGGTATTTAAACGGGTTTTGCTGAGCACCCAAAAAATATACATCATATTCATGGGCATTCCCGGCTTCTCTTTTTAACTGTTCAGAAGTACACACCTTTAATCCCCAGTCAGCAGCCTTATTAACCAACGTTTCCCTAAGCGGACCATCCCCGACAAGCAATAGTTTGATTGCCGGCACAGATGCTTTTACAGCAGCCAGCACGGGAAACAGGTAATCCTGCCCTTTCTGGACATCCAATCTTCCAACACTAACCAGCACTTTGTTTTCAACAAATAAACGCTTCACAGCAGGATATTCAATGGTTTCCTGTGCAGACACAGCCATCTTGTCAATATCAATGAAATTATGAATAACCTTGATCCTCCCGGCCGAAACACCAAAATTATCACATAGATCATGCTTCATCATGGTAGATGGCACCACGATATGATCAACCCTGTTATACAGGAACCTGATAAACACTTTATAGATACTTACTCCTTTTACCCGTCCCAATTCCTCGGAAAGAAAAGTTCGCACACTCAGCACAGTTTTCTCCCGCCGGCGGCTAAGCACATTGACAAAATTGGATGCCTCCATAAAACTGATGGAAACATCTATTTTGTACTTCTTTTTTATCTTTCTTAAGCTATAGATCAGAGAAAAAAAACGCGCGATCCGGGCGTAGAAGGGATTATTCTCAGCATTCCGGGCAAATGGGAGCCTGATCTTAATTAAGGTGCCACTGTAGGCATAGTCAACCTGATCAACATCGTTATAGATAACAATATGAATATTGGATGCAGACGCTAAATTATTACTTAGATTGGCTACTACTTTTTGCGCACCACCTCTATGCAATTGATTAACTACAAATAGGACATTCTTCTTCACCAATCAAATCTTTAGATTTTTATTTATCGGATAAACTTGCCCAGCAATTGCTTTACTTTCCCCGTCATGAACTTAACGTCCCGGATCCTTAACACTTTATGATACAGCTTTCGCCAGTTGCCTCTTTTCAATTGCTGATTGTATGCATTCAAACTATCGGTGTCAAGCAATACCTTCTTACCAAGCAGGGAATTTAACCCATCCGGATATATGCTGGCTGCTACCTCCTGCTGAGGAGATAAAAGATAATTCCAGATCTCGAGATGCTTCAGCGCATAATCTTTCCAGGTCCATAGCCCTACCGCTTGCATTAAAGAACGTTTCTCTTGTTCTATCTCTTTAAAGACAGCCACCAGTTCATCGGCCTCAACGAATGAATGGGTCATCCCTCCCGGAGCATCCAGGTGATAACCCTGGGGGGTTACAACAGTCTTTACACCGGCGGCCAGTGCATCTATGAATCCCATCGAACCCTCATCCATGCCAGTATACAGGTAATAGTCAAATGAAGGGACCAGCTCAACATATTTATCATAGTCGAACTCTTCATAATAGTTGACTGTAAACCCATTTTGCCTGATGTCTTCAACAATTTTATCCCACCCCGCGCCCATGATCGACAGTGAAAAAATATCCGGTGAAATATGCTTAAACAAATACTCCACTAACTCTTCCCGCTTACAACCATCCGGATATACACGGCTTGTTATTCCAATCACCATCTTACGGGGCTTCATCACATTATCATGGGCAGGTGTAATATAAGCAAGCTTATCAGCGGCAATACCTGCTGAAGCCAGCTCATTCATTACCTGTGCCGACATACAGATACCCACTTTAGCCACTTTCATCTGATCCGAAATCCTGTTTAGTTTATTCCGGTCATCAATATGAGTAATCATCAGGGTATCTATAGAAGTAGCTGCAGATTCTTTATAACCAAGGTATACAATATGATGGTTAATATCTGCTGTATCATCCGGATCATTGGCAATATCAACCTGAACACCAAGCTTCAACAACTCCTCCTTCATTTTCCTGGCAAACTTTCCCAGTATCCAGGCGTTGATATCCTCATAACTGACTATTCTTACACGCATAGCAGGTTTATACTTTTTGTGCTACAATACTGATATTCCAATCGTACGGATCTATTGTCCGTTCCGGTTCCAGGAAAGGTGATTGATGCAGCACATTAAACCCGGCTATTTTGAGCAGGTTATTCATTTCTGAGAAGAAATAATAGTGGAGATGATGTACTTCCTCGAATTCATCTATCCGCTGCTGCCCTTCAAAATACAGGCAGTTAAAAGTAACAGTGGTAGCCTGCTTCACCAGATCAATGGAAGTTTTGGAAATCCTGATTATTTCAGCCTGATCATCCTGTTTACGCAATACCTTCACCGGAGAATAATCCCGTACTACTGCATTGCCATTCCAATAGTCAAAGATGAATATGCCTCCTTTTTCAAGAAGCTGATAAATATTTTTGAACGTTTGCAACTGATCCTCAAAGCTGGTAATATAATTAACAGCAGAGAACATAGAGATCACTACATCAAATTTTCCGGGAATATTATGCGCCTCCTGGAAAGAATAATTATAAAAATCAATCTGCTTTGAGGCCTGCTGCGCATTTTCCCGGGCAACATCAATCATGGCTTTTGCAATATCACTCCCGCTGAGATGCGCATACCCCAAAGCTGACAGCTCAAACAAATGCCTGCCTGTACCACAAGCCAGATCGAGCAAAGTAAGTTCTGATTGCTTTTTGGAATAATGCTGGCTGATCAATTGGTGGATATAGGCAGCCTCCTTCTTATAATTCTTGTCTTTATAAAGAAGATTATAGAACCTCGCGTAGGTATCAAATTGCCGGGTGCTCATGAATGCTTTATTTAAGATAAAATCTTTTTAACCGCTTCACTTACTGTAACTATTTGCTCAGGCTTTAAAGCCAGGCCACTGGGTACATAAAACCCTCTTCTGGCCATGCGCTCAGCGACAGGATATTGCTCATTAACAAACAATCCCAGTTTATGGAAAACAGGCTGTTCATGCATGGGCCAGAAAAAAGGCCTGCTACCTATCTTTTCGGCACCCAGCTTCTTCATCGCTTCAAAGGCATCAAAGGGTACTTCATCATTCAGGACAATGCCAAATACCCAATAAATATTATCAGCATAAGTAGTTTTTTCCAGCGGAAGCTGAATGGAAGGAACGTCCTTTAACAAAGAGGTATATTGTTGTCCCATCCGTCTCTTTTTGGCAACAAATTCTTCCAGGCGCTCCAATTGGGCAAGACCAAGCGCTGCCTGCATATTGGTCATCCGGAAATTAAAACCCAACTCCTCATGATAAAACCTCTTTTCGGGAAGGAAGCACAGGTTGCGCAGGGAGCGGCACTTGTTGGCCAGGCTCTCATCATCTGTCATAATCATACCGCCTTCACCGGTAGTAATATGCTTATTGGGATAAAAACTAAACGTGCTGATGTCACCAAATGAACCCGCCGGGCGCCCTTTATACGTTTGCCCATGCATCTCGGCAGCATCTTCAATAATCTTCAATCCATGTTTTTGCGCCAGTTCAATAACAGGGTCCATGTCTACCGGCAGACCATAAATATGTACCACCATAATGGCTTTGGTCCTGGCGGTAATTTTCTCAGCTACCTGGTTAATATCCATATTCCAGGTCACAGGGTCCGAGTCTACTAAAACAGGCGTAGCCCCTGCTCTCACAACTGCAGCAGCACAGGAAATAATGGTAAAGGAAGGCATGATCACTTCATCGCCTTTCGATAAACCCAGGGCCAGCACAGCAGCATCCAATGCTACAGAACCATTACTTACAGCTATGCCAAACTTTCTGCCCACTGCAGCAGCCATTTTCTCTTCAAAAGCTTTTATAAATGGCCCTTCTGAGGATATCCATCCGGTATCGATACATTCATTCAGGTATTTCTTCTCGTTGCCGTCTAAGAGTGGCTCATTTACTAATATCATGCTTGCATTTATTAATCTTCCCGAAAGCTTTTAAGGCTTAACAGAAAGCCTTTATCCGATATGAGTTTTGTCATTTTGGACCCCGTTGTAGGGCCCTTGCTTTATTTCCAGCATTTCGGTATCCTCCAGCATTTCAAAACCATGTCCTCCGCTTGCCAGCAAAATAGTATCGCCTGTCTGTAAAACCACAGCCGTCAGAAAGTCCAGGCTCTGGTTATTAAACAAATTCACCCGTACTTTTCCTTTCCGGATCACCAGTACTTCCTGCGTATAAAATACTTCCCGTGCCACCTTATTATGAAAATGAGGTTTAATATTGCCTCCTTCCGGGTATTTAATAATACCAAGTTGTTGGGAATAATTATCCGGCGTGAAAAACTCTGTTTTTGAGGGACTGTATTGTGCCCTGATAATGTGACACAAAACAATTCCATTATTGTCTTTTATGACTTCAACCATAATACTTATTTTTTCCGCTTTATTTGTTTAACAAGCGCCTCATAACTGGGATCCTTAGTCATTTTAGCCAGGAAAAACCAATACAAAAGCACCACTGATATTACCGTTATTATACTTCTGGCCAAACTACCAGCATGCGTCAATAAATGCCTGTACACCAAAAACGTCAGCAAAAATACAAAAGCAGCTACAATACAAATGGCCCCGAACCGGGTAATCAGCGCCCGGAAGTCCAACTTATTAATCACCCGTCTTTTAATAAAAATGAAAGATAAAATAATGTTAAAAGCGGCTCCGATGGATAGACTTATGGCCAATCCCACAAATTGATATAACCTGCCTAACACAAAGGCGCTTGCGATATAGACAAGTAATTCCATTGTACCAATAATAGCTGCTGTCCAGGTATTCTGTGACATGTATAACATGCGGGCCGCTACGTTGCCAACACTGCTGAATAAGAAAAACCCCATTAATCCCAACAAAGTATAATAAAGTGCCAATGTATCTTTTTCAGTAAAAGCGCCATGCTCAAACAAGATGCTGATCATATCAATGCCACAAACAGCGAAAACGACGATCATTGGAAAGATGATCAATACTATTAAGTTAACCACTTTTGTAAAACCCTTTTCTAAAGCGTCTAAATCGTTGTTTGACCAATACTTAGACAACAATGGGAAACTTGTCGTTGCAATGCCGCTGGAAACAATAGTGCTTAGTATTACAACAATCTGATTACCACTACCCAAATACGACAAACTGCCATCGGGCAACCGGGCAGCAAAAAAGCGCTCGAAAACGGTATAAGAACGAAAAATCACCCCTGCTCCAAATAAGGGCAATGAAGCAAGCAACAGGGAGTTTAAACCCGGCTGCCGGAGAGAGAAAGTCCATTTGTATTGAAATCGCTTCAACACAAGTATCAACATAAATAAAAAGGACAGGAATGCCCCCAACAAAGTGCCATAAGCAATACTGCTGATCCCCCATGCAGGGCTCAGCAAACCAACAAACAATAAGGTAGTAAAACTGCTTATAATCGGAAACACGGCCGGAGCTAAAAAAGAATGTTTTGCCTGGAATACAGCGGCCAGCAAGGTGCTTAAAACGGTAAAAACAATGCTGACTAACTGAATACGAAACAAGTATATGGCTGTTGGCAAAATAGCACTCTTTGAGAAAGGCAGCATGAGTTCCATGACCGGCTGACTCATGAGATAACCAACCAGCACGATCGCTAAAAGCGCTAAAAAGCAACCATTAATTACGGCGGTCGCAAACTTTACGATAGAGCCGGAATGATTCTCAGTTTGGTATTTCACCAGGTAAGGCAGAAACATCATACCAATAGAACCAACAAATAAAGTAGTGATATAGGCAGGAATAGTCAGGGCTGCGAAATAAGCATCCCTATCTTGTGTAGTACCAAAATAATAAGCCAGTAAAAGCTGCGTAATAAAGCTAATAATGATCCCTAAAACAGAAAAGAGCGTAACCTGAATAGTGGACTTAAACATTCTTATCTGTTAATTGATAGATATAGTAATGGACATAGGACATTAGTCCGTTTTCTGCTTTTTCTCATAATAACTAATTACACGGTATAATTCAAAAGCGAGAAACACCAGGAATAATAGTGTCACTGCCAGCAAAGCATACGTAATGCCTCCCTGTTCCAATATATCTGATCTTTGGCCTACCTGACTGAAAGCTACATAAACCTGTACAAGATCGCGGTTATTAATTTTATGCTCTCTTACCAACTTAAGCTCGTCTTTTAATTGCATCACCTTATCATACAATTGGATCTCCGGAATTGGCTGCAATACTGCCTTGTCCTGCAAACTAATACTGGAACTAGGTGCTTGTATAGCACCTTGCTTCCGTAATCTTTCATTGTACACTGCCCGCAGTGTATCCAATCCCTTAAGGGAACTAATAATAATGTTCTCTTCATCTTCCTGCGTCCTGCGTTGTATCTCCAGATCTTTCTGCAGATCTCCATTACTGACAACCGCATTAATAATGCCTTGCTGTACCCTGGGGAACACGTCAGGCATGGTACTCATTACTGTGATTTCCTGCAGGGGAAAATCATATGGGGTGAGACTGTTTTTATAATCCTTATAGGGTAGCACCCTTGTCCAGAAGGTATCAGTCCGGAGGTATAGATTGGCCCGGTTATAATCAAAGAATTGTTGTTTATATAATTCGCTGATTTGTTTTTCATCATTTACCGGCTCTACCTCAAATGCTCTTAAGGTAGCAGCCTCTGCACCGGAAATAGAAAGCAGTTTACTCAACTCATCACGCCTGCCTTGACTAATTAAATTATTTAAGTAGGTGGTTGTATTATATAGCGCTTTAGTACTCCCGAAATTGAACCGGGCAGTCATGGTTGAACGGTATTTTACACCGCTCTCATGACTCTGGTAAGTACCCCATCCATAACCCAGCAATATCGCTCCTATGATCCACCATATTCTTTTCTTCAGAAAAATGAGCGCAAAAAGAATTCCATTAGTCACCCCCACAAAAAACTGTCTTATTAAACGGCCCATTTTATCAAATCCCTTACCGATAAGGCTAAGAATCATGCCGAGGTCCACATCACTATGTCCGCCCGGAACGTTCTTTTTTTCCTGATTTTCCATATATCCGCTTTAACGAATGGATGAAGATTAAATTTTGACCAGGTATTAGTTAAGAGCATTTACCGTAAACACATATCCCAAAAACAACATATATACTTCATTAACACTACCTGCGCAAAAATATACCAAACAAATCAAACCCAACCAGTTTATTGTCAATAGCAATCCTTGCAAAATACCTGCATAGCACACTGAAAACCTTTGTCTTTTCAAAAATTCACCGACCCAAAAGCAACCCAAGGAAAGCCAGGTACGAATAACAATAGGAGGGTCCGTTATGAAAGTAGCCTTTATTGTTCGATCAACGCTGTTTACCGTTAAAGGCGGTGACACCTTCCAGGTGATTCAAACCGCAGGTTGTCTCAAACAATTTGGTACCCTGGTGGATATTAAACTAACCCATGAACCTATCGACTATAACCAATACAACCTGTTGCATTTTTTTAACATTACACGACCATCAGATATTTTGCATCATAGCATCAGAACTTCCGTTCCTTATGTGGTTTCGCCGGTTTTAATTGACTACAGCAATTATGATAAACATTACCGGCAAGGGCTTGCCGGCATGCTTTTCCGGCTGCTTCCGGCCGGCGCCATCGAATACCTAAAAGCTGTAGCCAGGTGGATAAAAGGTACAGAACCCGCTTTATCAGCTATTTACCTATGGAAAGGGCAACAGCGGAGTATAGAAAAAATCCTGAAAAAATGCACCCTCCTGCTACCTAATTCCAGCCTGGAACAGCAACAGTTAGTACAGCTTTACAATATCTCTGCCAACTATGCAATTATCCCTAATGGCGTCGGTGACAACTTCTTTACTCCCAATAGCCGTATTGCCAAAGATCCTCTCCTGGTATTATGTGTAGCCCGCATTGAAGGCATTAAAAACCAGCTTAACCTTATAAAAGCGTTAAATCATACTCCTTATAAACTGGTATTGATCGGAGCACCGGCTCCCAATCAGCTTTCCTATTACCAGGCCTGCCGCGCAATAGCTGGCCCCAACATTACTTTCATTGACCACCTACCCCAGGAAGAGCTCATCCCCTGGTACCAACAGGCCAAAGTGCACGTGTTGCCCAGTTGGTTTGAAACCTGTGGCCTCGCCTCCCTGGAAGCCGGCGCTATGGGATGTAACCTTGTCATCACCGAAAAAGGATACACCAGGGAATACTTTGAAGATTACGCTTTCTATTGCGATCCTGCTTCACCCGAATCTATACGGCAGGCCATAGAGAAAGCCGCCCGGGCACCTGTTTCCGGACAGCTCAGACACAAAATCATCCACCATTACACCTGGCAAAAAGCGGCGGAAAAAACCCTCGCAGCCTACAAACAAGTACTGCAAAAAGCATGAAACTGCGCATTGGCATATTAGGAACCCGTGGCATCCCCAATAACTATGGAGGATTTGAATATTTTGCAGAACACCTCTCCCAAGGACTTGCCAGGAAAGGATATGAAGTATATGTTTATTGCTCACATAACCACCCCAACCAGCAAGCATGCTGGAATGGCGTGCACATTGTACACTGTTACGATCCCGAATACCTGTTAGGCACCGCAGGCCAGTTTTTATATGATCTCAATTGTATCCGCGATGCGCGGAAACGGGATTATGACATATTGCTATTTCTCGGTTATACCAGCAGTTCAATATGGGGACCCTTCTTTCCCGCCGGCACTACCATTATTTCCAATATGGATGGCCTGGAATGGAAACGCTCCAAATACTCACCTTCCGTACAACGGTTTTTGAGATATGCCGAAAAGCTGGCCATAAAGCACAGTGATTTCTTTGTAGCCGATTCTACCTATATACAAACTTACCTGCAGGAGAAATACCAGGTACATCCTGTATACATTGCTTACGGGGCAACAGTCTTCAATCAACCCGATCCAGCCGTTCCTTCCGGTTATGGCCTCCATAGCCAGAGCTATAATATGCTGATGGCCCGCATGGAACCGGAGAACAACATAGAAATGATCCTGGATGGCTACCATACTTCAAAGTCTCCACTCGATTTCATGGTAGTCGGTAACACCGATAATAAATTTGGCCGTTACCTGACCAATAAGTTTGCCCATGATAAAAGGATCCGCTTTACAGGGGCCATCTTCAATCAGCAACACATCAACAACCTCATCTATTACTCCAATCTCTATTTTCATGGACATTCAGTAGGTGGCACCAACCCCTCCCTGCTGGAAGCCATGGGCAGCCAGGCCCTCATTATAGCACAGGACAATGTATTCAACAGGGCTGTATTGGAAGAAAACGGTTATTATTTTAATACAGCCGCTGAAGTGCAGCAGTATGCAGACACCCTGTCAAAAAATGCCGGCACGCAGGGTATTACATTCGCCAATAGCTTGAAAATAGAGCAATTGTACAATTGGAATAAGATCATAGACGCCTATGAATCATTCTTTATACGTTGCTACCAGGAAAAGAAACTACCCCTTCCTGTCACTTCTGTACTACAACCCACCAAACATCCCGGTTGATTTCAGGGCTACCCGCTCTGCCATCTTGCCATTTTTACCGAAATTGTATGGAATTTGAACATTCTTAACCTTTTCCGGTTTAATTCCTAGTTCCCACTATTCTAATTAGCTATGAAAATATTAGTAAATTATCTAAAGCCATATAAGTGGCTGGTATTCCTTGTCTTATTCCTGGCAGCCATTAACATAGGGTTCTCCCTGCTAGATCCTATCATCTTTGGTAAACTTGTCAATTTTGCCACCTATTACAATGACAGGACTAAAGATGGCACAGAATCATTTACCTGGCACAAGTTTCTCTTCAATGACAGCCCCTGGGGAATAGTACCCCTGCTACTGGCTTCCATCTCTGTGGCCATGGTGAGCCGCATTGCCAAGAACTTCCAGGATTACTTCATGACGGTAGTAGTCCAAAAGTTTGGCGCTAAGGTCTTTACAGATGGATTGAAACAAGCCATGCGCCTCCCCTACCAGGAATTTGAGGACCAACGGAGCGGTGAAACATTATCTGTGCTGACCAAAGTAAGGGGCGACACAGAAAAATTCATTGGCTATTTTGTAAATATTCTGTTTACAGTAATAGTAGGTATCGTTGTAGTATCCGTATTTGCGGCAAGGATACACTGGTCTCTTCCACTTGTATATTTTGGCGGTATCGGCATACTCATGTTCATATCCAACCTGCTTAGCAAAAAGGTAAAAACAATCCAGAAAAGCATTGTTAAAGAAACCACCTCACTGGCAGGCGCCACTACTGAATCGCTCAGGAATATTGAACTGGTGAAAAGCCTTGGTCTTACCAACCAGGAAGTAAACCGGCTTAATAAAAACACCTATAAAATATTAGGGCTGGAAGTAAAAAAAGTAAAACGCATCCGCAGTGTGGCCTTTATACAAGGCACCTTCGTAAATACGCTGCGCCAGGTTATTCTCTTTATTATGATGTGGCTGGTATACCGTCATGAGATGAATGGTGGAGAACTGGTAACCATGCAGATCTTTTCCTTCTTCATCTTCGGCCCCTTACAGGAAATTGGCAATATCATCCTTTCCTACCGGGAAGCAGAAGTATCGCTCAACAACTTTGAGAACCTGATGAAGAAAGCACCCGAAGCTGAACCCCTGGAACCCAAACACCTGGGTAATATTCAAACCCTCGAATTCCAGTTTGTAGGTTTCAAGCATCAAACGGCCCAGCAAAAAGCCATTGACAACATCAACTTCTCCGTAAAAACGGGGGAAACCATCGCCTTCGTAGGCCCCTCCGGTTCAGGGAAAACCACCCTGATGAAATTGCTGGTAGGCTTATACCGTCCGCAAGAAGGGAAGATCCTGTACAATGGAATAGATGAAACAGCTATCAAATACGATGACCTCCGCAGCCAGATTGGTTTTGTAACCCAGGATACCCAGCTATTTTCCGGCACCATCAAGGAAAACCTGTTGTTTGTAAATCCGGCAGCCTCCGATGAAGACCTGTTGGATGCCTTGCAAAAAGCAGCCTGCACCAACCTGTTGGCCCGTGCGGAAAAAGGCATGGATACCATGATCGGTGAAGGAGGGTTAAAGCTATCAGGAGGCGAAAAACAACGTCTATCGATAGCCAGGGCACTGCTGCGCCATCCTCATTTGCTCATCTTCGATGAGGCTACCTCATCACTGGATTCTATTACAGAAGAAGAAATTACCAATACCATCAAGCACGTGTCTTCCCGGCGCAACCAGATCACTGTGCTGATTGCCCACCGCCTTTCCACCATCATGCATGCCGACCGCATCTATGTATTGGAAAAAGGGGATATTGTAGAGACCGGCACCCATGAAGAGCTCATTGAAGAAAAAGGGCTCTATTATGCCATGTGGCGTCAACAGATTGGCGAACGCAAAAAGACCCTCGCCGCATAATACTATACTACCAGGCTTCATAGCAGCAAAACCATTAAAAACAGGCGCCGGACCTGATACACGGTACTTGTTTTTAATGGTTTATCTTTGCCGCCATGTCTCAATCATCCAAGCCAAACTATTTCTGGAGCATGCTCACCATGAAATGCCCGCGTTGCCGCAGGGGGCCTATGTTTAAAAACAACAATCCCTGGAGGCTCAAAAAGGTGTTTGATATGCCCCAAACCTGCCCGGAATGTAAACAACCTTTTGAATTGGAACCAGGATTCTGGTATGGTACGGCTTATGTCAGCTATGCGCTTTCGGTGGCTTTATCGGTTACCACCTTTGTAGCCTGGTTTGTGCTTATTGGCATGTCTACCCGGGACAACCGCTTTTTTATTTGGCTGGGAACCAATATTTTCCTGCTCATCTTCCTGCAGCCCTGGCTCATGCGCCTCAGCAGGGTCATCTACCTGTACTTTTTCGTTAAGTACGATCCGGGTTATAAAAGCAACCAGTTAGAGGAAATAAAACAATAATCATTCACCCTGGTCCTTGTTATCTTTTGTGCCCAGGATATTGGTAAAGAAATTAACCCGTGTTTCTTTCTCCAGGTCACTCAATTCCAGTTCCAAAGCTTTTGTACTGAGAGATATCTCAAGCAATGAGAACAACAGCGATGCCATGAAAGCAGCGACACTGATAGCAAAAATAAGATAGCTAGCATCGTTCCAGTTCCTGAAAATACAGTACATACACACTACACAGAACAGAAAACTTAATACCCCCAGGGCTTGCATGGAACGTATAAGCCTGATCCTTGTACGCAGGTTACGGATCTGCTGTATAATATGCTTCTGATTGGGGTCCTTTTTATACTTATCGTGCAAATTGCGGATCAGGCTTGCCAGGGCCAGGAACCGGTTGGTATAAGCCAGCATTAACAGAGATATTGCCGGAAACAACAATGCAGGGGTAGTAATGGATAGCTCCATGTCCATAATTTGCTACTAAAATACAATCTTGTTAACAAAACCAGGAGGTCAATAAAAGCCCTTCCTAAAAGGCTCACAGGCACTAAATAAAAAAAGCCCTCCGCAACAGCGAAGGGCCCTCAATCCTATGAAAACGGGTTAGTAATACCCATTAATAACGATCCTGGCGCAAAATTATTATGTACCCGCCGCCTATAGGTTAGTAAAAGAAAGGGGTACATTCAGCTTGATACTGAAATTCCTGCCCATATTATAGACCCCTGTACGGCCGGTAACATTGTTTACAGCCGTATACTTCAGCCGGCTCAAATGATTCTGATAAGCCACATCACCTATATTATTAGCCGCTAAGTACAAACTGAATAACGTCTTCCCTTTACTCACCACATCTCCGCCCAGGCCTGCATTTAACAGGCTATAGCCCGGTGTCCTGGTCTCTGTATTATAACCGGTAAACGGGTTGTTCTGGGCAAAAGTATTATCCAGTTCTACTTTCACATACCCATGCCTGATCACCTTTCCTTTATCGGCAAATACGGCTTTTACATCATTGATCAGCCTGGCAGCAGGAATAAAAGGCAGGTTTTTACTACCGTCCTGTTCCTCGCTCAACGTACCACGCACCACAGAAAAAGTATTCTCAACATGCAGCCAGTCCAGGGGATGCGGGTGAATATCCAGGTTCACTTCTGCGCCATACAGCCGGGCATTGTGCTGGTCAAAACGGAAAGCCATAAACTCATCTGTCCCATCTACCAGTATAGAATCGCCGCCGGCAGCAGCCTGCAGCTTTCGGTAATAAATAAAATTATTCACGGCATTATAGAAAACATTGGCGGCCAGCGATACATGCTCCGTATTCACTTCTATGCCGCCATCTACCTGTAAGCTGGTTTCAGACTTCAGGTCCTGCTCCCCATACTCATAACGGTTGGTCCCTTCATGAGCGCCATTGCTGGCCAGTTCGGGTATACTGGGAGCCCGGAACCCACGGGCTACATTGAGCTTAAAAGTCACGGCCTTGCTGGCTTCATAGCTCAGGCCCACGCTGCCCGACACATTAGAGAAGTCTTTCGTAAATCCCTGGAATTTAACATCACCGCCATCTTCCAGTTCTTTGGAGTCAACAGAGCGGTTATCAAAACGGATGCCGCCGCTCAAGGTTAGCTTATTGATGCGCTTCTGCGTATACGCAAAACCACCGATATCAAACAGGGAATACTCCGGTATCAGCGCCTCTGCGCCCTTATTCTTATTGCTTTGCTGCATGCCGTTCACACCAATCGTCGTTTTCCAGCTATTCTTCTCTGCGAAATGATATTGTACATTATAATTTACCGTATTCAGGTCAAAATACAATTCCTTTTCGCCGGGGTCCAGCACATTCCCAAACTCCTGCCGCTGGTTGCGCTGATAACCTGCCAATACCGTAAGCCGGTCATTGCCTATATTAAAACTGTTATCACTCACTATCTTAAAATGCTGTATCCGCTGCCGGGGAATAAAAGGATCTGTAGACGTGAAATCTTTACCGGCAGCAATGGCTTCTTCTTCAGTACCGCCGTTATTCACCAGCTTTAAAAACTGTCCGGTAGCATCATCCCGGTCGCCTTCCACCAATCCCACCTTTTGATCAAAATTGCTCATATACAAATGGCTGAAGCCCCACTGCTTATTCAACCCGATATAACCACCAAAATCCCGCTCATTAAACTTGGAGTTGAATACATACCCATCATACTTATTCTTATAATCTGCGGCAGCTTTATAGGAACCGTAAGCGCCCCATATAAAACCATTGTGATTGCCGCCAATATCAAAATGTGTACCGCGCAGGCGGTTATTGGTCTGGTATGTCCCAAATACATTTCCTTTAATCGTTCCTTCCGCCGCGGGTAAAATAGAAATAATATTCACTACCCCGGCCAGTGCATCACTGCCATACATCAGGGAGGCAGGTCCCTTCAGTATTTCTGCTTTGGTCACATTATATTCATCAATTTCAATACCGTGCTCATCGCCCCATTGCTGTCCTTCCTGCCTGATGCCGTCATTCACCACTACCACCCTGTTATAGCCCAGGCCACGGATAGAAGGCTTTGAAATAGCAGGACCTGTTGATATCTGCGTTACGCCCGGTGTTTTACTCAAAGCATCTATCAGGTTCGTGGAAGTGCCTTGCAGCAGTTCTTCTTTTTTCAAAATATTTACCGGCACAGGGGTTCTTTTCACCGAAGTTGCAGCCGATACACCGGTAACTGTTACCGCCTCATTTTCTGCATAAGACCGGGAAAGTGAAAAATTCTTTTCCGTATTGCCCCGCAACTCTATATACTCCACAATAGATGCATACCCGGTAAAACTTACCTCCACCAGGTATTTCCCTGACGGAATATTCTGCAGCCGGAAAATGCCTTGCTGGTTAGTGGTACTGCCTACTTTAAGATCAGGGAAAAGTACAGAAGCACCGGCAAGCGTTTCTCCTGTTTTTGCGTCGGTTACCTTACCGGTGAAAGATACGCTTGGAGCAGTAACAGTGCCCGCAGGTGTTGTATTCAGTGCTGATGGCTGTGCCTGAACACCCAGACAGCCTGTTATCAATAACAGTATATAAATAGAAAGCTGTTTCATAATTTATTTTATCAGTCAATATAGAAATCATACATACCGGCCTACCGGTAAATGGCAAATACCGCCAACCGGGGGTTGGAGGAAGTAAACAATATTAACTGATGGCAGGAGGTCCCCGCAGTGAATGGAAGAATAGATCAGTAGCGTATACCCGGCTGGAAAGGGCAGCGGACAGGATGGCATACGCCCGGGAAAGGGTAAGGTCAATATACTGGCTATCGGCTGTGAAAGGCGATTCAGCCACCAGGTTTTGGTGATTACAGTTAAACCCTGCCTTGGTAACCTGCGCTGCATCCGATTTGGTGGTACTAACGCCATCTGTGTGGCTAACGATCCAGTCGTGCAGGGTTTTCTTAGGCGTAATGCTGAATGCAAAAAGCACCAGTAAAATGCCCGACAGTGAACGTCTTAATATGGAATGGTGAATAGCCAACTTTATCGCTACTGTGTTGCAAATTAAGACAAATACAATAAAACCCTCCATCTAATTTGCTAATGGCTTGTTACCAGGGGGCTTAGCAGCTATGCCCCAAAGTATTAGACAGGGACTATTTTTTCAGTACTACGGTAAAAAGGGAGCCTTTGCCGGGTTCACTTTCGCAGAAGATCTTACCATTGATCTCCTCTACAATACGTTTTACAATAGAAAGTCCCAGTCCGGTAGAAGATTCTCCATCCGTAGGGCGGGAAGATAGCTTACTGTACTTGGAGAAAAGATAGGGCAGGTCGTCCTTTTCAATACCTACCCCTTCATCACGCACCTTAATACTGATTGCGTCTTGTTCATCGCTGATGCTGATCCATACATTCTTCCCGTGCGGGGTATACTTGATGGCATTGGATAGCAGGTTTTCACAAATACGGGTTACCAATTGCTTATCGCTAAGGAGGAAAAGATTCTTGTAGGGCATTTCCGCATGCAGGTGTATATCTTTCCTGGCAGCCATGGGCCTGAAGCTGTCAATGACCTCTTCTGCAAAAATGGTAAGGTCAAAATTCTCCAGTTGCATCCGGTGTTCAGCAATATCCTTTCGCTCTACATCCAGGATACGCCGGATCATTTCTTCACCATTATTGCTGGCCTGTATAATCTTACTCAATGCTTTTTGCTGCTCCGCCGTCAACTGGCCCGGCTCCGACTGCAATACATGCCCCCATACCTGGATAGTGGTAAAAGGCGTACTCAGGTCATGCGATACGATGCTGATCAAAGAGTTCTTTTCATAATTCAGCTCTGCCAGCTTTTCATTTTGCTGAACAATCAATTCATTGATATGCTTTAACCGGCGGTTGGCATTCCGCTTGGTAATAAACGCAATCGCGATCAGTATCCCTATCAGGGCCAGGGCAATCGCCAGCAAAGTAACGATCCTCGTTTTCAGCGTTTCTTTCTCTACTTCTTCTTTCAGCAATTTATTGGCTACTTCCCGTTCTTTGGCATGAAAGCGCTCCTGTAATTCCGCAATTGTTTTATACATATCGCCATTAATAATGGCCGTATCCAGTTGGTACCATTTCTTCAGGTTACCATAAGCAGTACGATAATCCCCTTTATATTCAGCCAGCCGGGCCAGTACGCTCCAGGTATCAGACTCCTTACTCTTCGATCCCAGGTCCTGCGCCAGCTTCATAGCCATCTGCCCGTACTTGGCAGCAGAATCAAATTGTTTCTTCTCATTATAGGCATCTGCCATATTCAGCATATCTGTCCACAGATCATCAACACTTTCTCCGCCAAGGTGGCGTTCATAATTACGGCGGTAATAGGTCAATGCCTGGTCATACTTCTTTTCCTTATGATACAGGTTGCCCATATTATTATAAGTGCTGGAAAGATCAATCCTGGATTCATAAGGTTTTCCATAACGTATCGCGTCACTCAACAATATCCTGGCGCTATCGTACTGGTTCAACTGGGTATAAATAACTGCCAGGTTGTTATAAGTATTCACCAGGTCATACACATCTCCTGCTCCTTTTGATATTTTAGCAGCTTGCAGGTAAAACTCTTTGGCTTTCTTTGGTTCCTTAATATTGGCATAAACAATGGCCAGATCACTCAGGGCGGCTTTCTCATACGCCGCCTCCGTCAGCTTCCTCGAAGCATCCAGCGCTTGCAGGTAATATTCAATGGCCCGGGGGAAATTATTACTCATCTCTTCATAAATACCTTTGAGACGAAGCGACAATACATCGCCCTTAATAAATTGCAGCTTGTCCGACTCCGTTTTAATGAAGTTGGCATAATACAGCAGGGAGTCAGTCTTATCTTCTGAAAAATCAAGACAACGGTCATAGACCGCCTTCAGGTAAGTAGTATCAACCTGTGCGGAAGAAGCATTCGATACAAGGAGCAAAAAAAGGACGGGCCACCAATATTTCACTGATTAGCAGATTACTACAGCAAGATAATGATTTCCGGTGTTTGGGTAGTTTTTATTCTATCAGCTTATTTTTAAGGGCAAACTTTACCAATCCTACCGTATTATTCACTCCCAGCTTGGCAATCAGGTTTTTGCGGTGGGTTTCTACGGTGCTTACACTGAGGAAGAGCTTTTCGGCAATCTCCGAGTTACTATACTCCTTACAAATAAGGGTGAGGATCTCTATTTCCCGCCTGGAGAGTATTTCATCCACCTTTTTATCTTCTATGGTGATCGTATGCCTGAAGTCCTGCTCGGTATCCAGGATATTAATTTCCTTACTGAAATACTTCTGCCCGGCGGCAATCGTATGCAGGGCATTCTTTAATTCATCAATGCTGGAATTCTTCAGCAGGTAACCTTGTATATCATACTTCACCAGCTTATGGATATAGCGGGTGCCTCTCATAATAGTAAGGTAAAGTATCTTAAGCTGCGGCTTTACTGCCCGGATCTTCTTCAATAATTCTTCTTCTTCAATATCAGGTAAATGCACATCCAGTAATAAAACATCTATATCCAGTTCGGGCAGCTTTTGTAACAGGCCTTCACCCGTTAATGCCGACCCTACCACCCGGATCCCGTCCTGCTTATTCAATAACAATGTCAGGCCTTCCAGGTATAATTCGTGGTCGTCAGTAATAAACAATTTCAGCATAGTAGGTTTCGATCGGTTTGCTTTTTGGTAAAGCTATCGAATTGTAAGGATTCCCAATCATCAGCAATTTAAAACTATTTACTATATGAAAATAAAAAAGCCCTTTCAAGGGCTTTAAATTTCGGATTTCGTAATCAGGTAACTGCAGTAAGCTGTCATCCTGAGCTTAGATTACCGCACTTTCAGCATAGATCTTACCTGTTGGATAGCCCCATTTTGCAAACGGGCATAATAAACACCCGTGGGCAACCCATGACTATCAAAAGGTAGCGTATAGGCGCCGGGCGTATGCACCTTATCCGTCAGCGTTTTCACCACCCGGCCCAGGCTATCCATTACCTGCACCAGCGTGTGGCCTCCCTTCGTACGGAATGTAATAGAAGTGGTCTGCACAAAAGGATTAGGATAATTAATAATAAGTTCTTCGCCTGATCCGCGGATAATATCATCCAGGCCGGTAGTGCCACAGGCTGCATTTACCGCAAGGGGTAATTGCTGAAAGTTACGCAGCATAATCGTTTCCAGGTCTGTGCTATTCACGCAAAACCACTGCTGCAGGATAGAAGCATAAACACTGCGGAAGTCATATTGAAAAGGAACATTATCATTGACCGACGCCCCGCTGGGAATATAGGGATTGTTCCCTACAATGCCCGGGCGCACATTTTTACCAAACACAAACATAGGGGCCGCCGAGCCATGGTCGGTACCCATACTGCCATTGGACTTGATCCGGCGCCCAAACTCGGAGAAAGTAAGTCCGATCACACGGTCGGCCACGCCCATGGATTCCAGGTCATCCATGAAAGACTTAATGGCATTGGACACGCCCGACAGGAGATTGTTGTGTAAACCCGTAGTAGTATCCAGTGAATTTACCTGTGCCGAGTGAGTGTCAAAACCACCGGTGCTCACCATATAAATGCGGGTCTTCAGTCCACCCTTTACCAGCCGCGCAACGATCTTTAACTGCTGCGCCAGGTAATTATCGCCGGGATAAGTTCCCTGTGAAGTCACTTTGGATGCCGCAGCTTTGATAACCGTAGAATACTTCTCTGTTTGGCCGGCAATCAGGCGTATATACTTCAGCTCCTTACCCCAGGGCATATCTGGCACCTCGTCCTGTACGCCATCCAGGAAATGATAGAAGCTCATGGGATCAAAAATATTCATGGCCATATTCATCACCGGTCCCTGTAAGGCCAGGGAAGGTATGGCGCCAATCTGTATGGCCAGTGGATCAGTCACCTGCGCATTGGGGTAGCCAACGGGATAATTAGGAAACTCATTACCCAGGTAACGGCCGGCCCAGCCGGTATTTACAATCTCGTCCGGATCAGAAGCACTCATCCAGATATCGGTGGCCCTGAAATGCGAAAAGTTAGGCGAAGGAATACCCACTGATTGTACAATAGACAACTTCCCTTCATTATACAAAGTTTGCATACCCGTCATACCCGGATGGAGACCTGTTTTGGCAGTTCCATTCAGGGTAAGTATCTTATTCTGGGGGATAGCAATATTCTTCCGGGCATTATAATAATTGGAATAAAACTCAACGGGGATCACCATATTCAAACCATCATTACCTCCATTGAGCTGTATCAATACCAATACCTTGTCCGTATCTGTGGGAGGAGCGCCTAATAAAGCCTGCACCAGGGGAGAAGCGCCGGTATGTGCCTTCACAGAAAAGCCATTGATCAACGCGGGCAGCGTAATGGCGGCCGGCAAGCTTTGTTTGACAAAATCTCTGCGTTTCATAGTTATTGGGTTTAGGTGCTCAGGATAACTGGTATTCTGCCAGGTTCATGAAATATTTATAAAGGCTCTGTAAGCGCATATTCACCGTCTGGAAAGCAGTCATATCGCCAGGGGCATTTATATGGGCAGTCCACGCATCGGTCCAGTAATAATCCTGCTCCTGCCCGGTAAGCAATAACTGTTTTTTAATGGTCGTCTTGGAAGCCTCTGATAAAGAAGGCACCCTGTATAGGATAGCTAGGGAATCATTGATCAGTGCATTCGGGTTTCCGGGATTGGGCAATGTTTTGGCAAAAGCCACCGGATCTATCTTCAACATAATATTATCCCGCATATAACCGGTCGTGATCAAATAATCACTGTATATATTGCGCTTGGGTAACGTATCTGAGTTGATCCACATTTCATGCAACTGGGGCAACTGGTAATAAGCCGGCCAACCCGATACGCTGGGCGGATCGCCGATATCCTGTTGCATGGCAGCAGCCTGTATCTGTACGAACTCCCACATATTATACGCGTTGACATAATCGGCAGTGGCAGGGAACTGTACGTTGAACTCACGGCAAAGCCCTATAGTCAGGTCAATGGGACTTTTGATAAGACAGCCCTGGTTCAGGATATCAAAGAAATGTTCGCTTTTAAACAAAATAGCCAGTACCGGCTTGATCTCCCAGTTACCGTCGCGGAAAAGCTGCGCCAGTGGTTTGATCACATTTGTTTCGGTAGGCCCATCAATAATATAATAACAGAACCAGCGGTAGATCTTACGTACAATAAACTCAGACACCTCTGTCTTCTTATTAAAGATCATCGTCAGCAGGTCATCCAGCTCGGCATCGCCGGCAGTAGCATCACTGCGTCCTGTAACTGTAGCGCCGCCATAGAAAGAGGAAAATACCTTACTATCTGTATCGTGCTTCAAAGGATCAAAGATCACCGTCTCTGTAGCCGGGTCAATAGTCCAGCCTGTCAATACCCGTGCAGCCGCAATTACATCAGCTTCGGTATAATTAGGATTGTTCTCTTTGCCGAGGGTAAATAACTCCTGCAACTCGCGGGCATAGTTCTCATCAGGGGCCTGTTTTATATTCAGGAATCCATTGAGGTAACGCAGCATGGCCAGGTCGAGTGTAACGTTCCTGACCAGTTGCTTAAAATTGCCCAATGCCATTTGGTGCAGCAATCCATAATGCCGGTAAGCGGCAATGCCATTTCTATACATAAAGGACTCCGTGGCAAAGTGGTGGTGCCAGAACAACACCAGCTTTTCTGTAATACTGCGGTCCTGGTTGATCAATAGACCAGTCCACCATAATTTCCAGGAGCCTACTCTTTTTTCATTGGCTTCTTCATCGGCCGTGGGCGTATTCACCCAGGTAGCGCCGGCTGCTATAGATAATTCCGGATCACCACCGGCAATGCCGGTATTGTCATAATGCTTGACAGGAGGAGCAGGCGCCGGCGAAATAGTTAACAAAGCATCTACTGCCTGTGATACAGACATAGACCTGAAGTAATCTATATCCCCTTTCTTAGCGCCAAACATAGTGCGCTTCAAAAGATGGGCTACTTCAGCCGTTGTCCAGGGGCCTGCATAAGGAGCTAAACCGGAAGTAATGCGTCGTAAACCTGCATAAGGTTTCTCTGAAGGGATGTCAGCCTTTCTTTTAAGCTGGAAGAACGCTCGTCTATCCATAGGTTTGATTTTGGGGCGATCGCTTTTAGCGGAAAGCTTCTGCTGAAAACGATCTTTTCTTCGCCATAGTATAAACAAAAATGTTGCCACATGATGACAAACGGCCCCAACGGGTAGATTTCCACGCCTTTTTCGTAAGAACCCTATGAAGAATCCAGAAGCCAGTAGTCAGAATCCAGCAATTAAATACATAAAAAAAATGCTATATCCAGGTACTTTACCCAAACATAGCATTTACATTATTCTTTCTGCAGACTTCTGAATACCGGATGCTGAATGCTGTATTCTTCTAATTAATATTTTCAATAATACCTGCTATCCCCTGACCGCCGCCTACACAGGCCGTTACAATGCCATACTTTTTATTAAGGCGTTTCATATCGTGTGTGATCTGGATAGTAAGCTTGGTGCCAGTACAGCCCAGCGGATGACCCAGTGCGATAGCACCTCCATTGATATTTACGATAGCAGGATTTATTTCCAGCTTACGGATCACGGCCAGCGCCTGCGAAGCAAAGGCTTCATTCAACTCTACCAGGTCTATTTGTCCCAGGTTCATACCTGCCTGTTTCAATGCCTTGGGAACAGCTTCCACCGGGCCTATGCCCATAATGCGGGGATGCACACCTGCCGATGCACAATTCACCAGCCGGGCAATGGGCTTCAGGCCCAGTTCCTTCACCATCCGCTCACTCATCACGATCACAAAGGCAGCGCCATCCGATGTTTGCGAAGAATTGCCGGCTGTCACAGATCCGTTCACCGCAAAAACAGGTTTCAGCCTGGCCAATGCTTCCATACTCGTATCCTGGCGTGGCCCCTCATCCGTATCCACTACATAACTCTTTGTTTTCTTCTTTCCTTTTTCATCCACATATACCTGCTCTACGGTAACAGGCAGTATACCCGGTTTGAAATACCCCTGCTGAATAGCGTTGATAGCCTTCTTGTGGGAGTTATAGGAGAAAACATCCTGGTCTTCGCGGCTCACATTATACTCTTTGGCCACCGCTTCTGCGGTAAGCCCCATACTCAGGTAATAATCAGGCTCATCTTTGGCGATAGAATAAGCAGGGACGGTTTTCCATCCCGCTGTAGGTACCAGGCTCATGCTCTCCGTGCCGCCTGCCACAATACACTCTGCCTGCCCTGTACGGATCTTGGCAGTAGCAATGGCAATCGTTTCAAGTCCGGAGGCGCAATAACGGTTAACCGTCATCCCCGGCACATCAAAACCCAATGCCCTGGCGGCAATAATACGGCCTACCTGTAATCCCTGCTCTGCTTCCGGAACAGCATTGCCCACAATCACATCATCTACCCGCTTGGGATCAAGTTGCGGCACCGAAGCCATCACCCCCTTAATCACATCAATGGCCAGATCATCGGGCCGGTAAAAACGGAAAACACCTCTTTTAGATTTGCCTACAGCAGTACGAAACCCTGCTACGATGTATGCCTCTTGCATATAAAGAAGTTTATTAATTTCTGAAGAACAAGTTAGTTGTTTATGCAACCTTGTATACCAAAGGTAACAAGAAGAGTGAAGTTTTCAAAATACCTATCTTCGCGGCTGTCTATGTATAAGTTCATCCGACAATTACTATTCCTTTTCCCAACTGAAGGAGTACATCATTTTTCCATGAATGCCCTGAAACTGGCCTGTAAGGTTGGTTTTATTAAGCGCCTCATCAGCCAAAAGAATACCCCTGGCAATCAACAGCTCCGCCATGAGCTATTTGGCCTGCATTTTAAAAACCCGGTAGGACTGGCAGCAGGCTTTGATAAAAATGCCCTGTACCTCAACGAGCTGGAAGCCCTGGGTTTTGGCTATGTGGAAATTGGTACCGTAACCCCCAAACCACAAGCAGGTAATGACCAGCCCCGCCTCTTCCGCCTCCCGAAAGACCAGGCCCTCATCAATCGTATGGGTTTTAATAACGATGGGGTCAAAATGGTCGCCAAGCGGCTCAAAGAATGGAGGGAAAAGCAAAAGAACGAAGCAAAGGACTCACCTCTCACTCCCGATCGCTATCGGGACCACTCATCACTCATCATCGGTGGCAACATCGGTAAAAATAAAGTGACCCCCAACGAAGACGCCTGGAAGGATTATGAGATCTGCTTCCGTGAACTGTTTGATTGCGTGGATTACTTTGTGGTCAATGTAAGCTCGCCCAATACACCCGGATTGCGGGAACTACAGGAAAAAGATGCCTTGCGGAAAATATTATCCCACCTGCAAACCATCAACCAAACACTGGCCAGCGCCACCCAGGAACCCAAACCCTTATTATTGAAAATTGCACCCGACCTTACCCGGGAGCAGATTGATGATGTAATAGACCTGGCGCTGGAGATAAAACTGGATGGACTGGTAGCTACCAATACAACCATTGACCGCTCCGGTCTTCAGACCCCCGATGCAGAACTGTCTACAATAGGTGCAGGCGGACTAAGCGGTAAACCGCTGACCCAAAGGTCCACAGAAATTGTACAATACATTGCGCAAAAGACCCAGGGAACAATTCCTGTTATTGCTTCCGGCGGCATCTTTACCGGCGCCGATGCCAGGGAAAAATTACAGGCAGGAGCCTCCCTCATACAGGTATGGACAGGTTTCATTTACGAAGGCCCGGGAATTGTTCAGAATATTTGCCAGGAACTGGCATAACCAGAAAACTTTAATAACAACAAGCTGTAACAAATAACAACTTTTACAACTTATCATACAAATGGAACATCTTTTCACGACGGACAGTATCATTAGTTTTGTAATATTGGTTATCCTGGAAGTAGTATTGGGCATAGACAATGTGATCTTTGTAAGCATCATCATGAACCGCCTGCACACCGCCAAAGAAATAAAAAAGGCAAGACGCTTCTGGATGATCAGTGGTATCATCGTACGCAGCCTCTTATTATTGGGTCTTGGCTGGCTGCTGGAACAAAAAGGCAAATACATTATTCCTGAAAGCTGGTTTGGTAAAGGCTTCGATCTGGCCAGCCTCGTTATGCTGGGTGGCGGCTTATTCCTCATCTATAAAACAGTCATGGAAATACACCATAAGCTGGAAGGCGAGGATCCCAATGCCAGTACAAAAAATAAGAAGCCCCTGGGCCTGGGACAGGCATTGGGGCAGATCATGCTCATTGACGCCGTTTTCTCCTTCGACAGTATCATTACAGCGGGTGGTACAGCCAAACATGTAGAGATCATGATCGCTGCCGTGGTCATTGCCATGATTGTGATGTTCCTGTTCAGCCCTAAGATATCATCTTTTGTGCATGAACACCCTACCGTTAAAATGCTGGCCTTATCATTCCTGGTCATGATTGGCTTAAGCCTTGTTATTGAAGGTTGGGATGCGGAAAAAGCGCATGAGCTTCACCTGAAAAACTATATCTACTTTGGTATGGCCTTCTCGTTTGGCGTAGAACTCCTCAATATGACCATGCGGAAAAGACAGGCCAAGAGAGTGGTGCACCTGAATGAGCCCACATTAGAAGATAAAAGTGCACAGGCCGCTGATGACATGGCGCACTAAACAATCTTTAACAACGTAGCAGCTACCACACCCGCCGTTTCTGTACGCAGCCGGTTGGTGCCCAGCGTAACAGGTACAAACTGGTGTTGCAAAGCCAGTGTTACTTCTGCAGCGGTAAAATCCCCTTCGGGCCCGATAAGAATGATCTGAGAAGGACTGGCAGGCTGTACCTCCTGCTGCAGGGTCAGTCGCGTGTCTTCCATACAATGCGCGATAAACTTTTGGGAAATCGTGATGATCTCCTCCTGGCGAAACAACTGCTCATAACCTACCGGCTGGTGCAATACTGGCAGCCAGCTTTGCTGACTTTGCAGCATGGCGCTGATAAGAATACTCTTCATCCGGTCGTGCCGGAAATGCTCCCGCTCTGTCCGTTCACACAACAAGGGAATAATCCTTTGTATACCGATCTCTGTAGCCTTCTCCAGGAACCACTCAAAGCGGCTGGCATTCTTTAATAAAGAAATAGCCACCGTGATCGTACGTTCGGGTGCAGGAGCGTGCTGCGCTTCGGTAATACGTATGCCGCATTTCTTCTTATGGTCATTAATAATGGCAGCCGTGAGCAGGTTACCCATACCATCCGTAAGTTGTACCAGTTCTCCAACCTCTTTGCGCAATACCTGTACAATATGTTTGGAAGCCTCTTCCGGCAGCGTAATAACATCATTAACCGCAGCAGCAGATTCTATATAGAAGATGGGTAAACTCATGCTGCAAGATAAGCGAAAATGAAAAAGCCCTCCCTGTTGCATAGTGGGAGGGCTTAGGATAAAAACAACCTCAGAAGTTTATAATATTTTAAAACGGCGCATCATCGTCATCGCCGAAGGGCATATCATTCATCTTACTACCGGCCTGTATAAACAATTTGGCGCCACCACCGCCATCAGCCCCTTCAGTAGGTACAGGCTTCCAGTTACCGCCGCCGCCGCCAATACCGCCAAAATCATCATTGTCCATCTCTTCAAACTTCTGGATATGCAGCAAGGCCCGCAGCTTGATCGTTTCCAGGGAACCGTTCCGGTGTTTGGCTATCCGTATATGTGTTTCCCCTTTATTGCTTTCCCCCATTTCATTGGAGGTAATATCATAATATTCAGGACGGTAAATAAACATTACCATGTCCGCATCCTGTTCTATGGCACCGGATTCACGAAGGTCACTCAACTGAGGCATCTTATTACCTTCCTTACGGGTTTCCACGGCCCGGCTCAACTGGGAGAGGGCAATGATCGGTACCATCAACTCCTTAGCCAGTGTCTTCAGGTTACGGGAAATCGTACTGATCTCCTGCTCACGGTTCTGGTTCTTACCGCCACCGCCACTCATCAACTGCAGGTAGTCGATAATGATCAATCCGATATTGTGTTTATTTTTCAACCGGCGGGCTTTGGCACGCAGTTCAAATACGTTCAGGGCGGCTGTATCGTCAATAAAAATAGGCGCCTGTGCCAGCTTTTGGATACCCTTGGCATACAACTGCTTCATCTCATGCTCTTCCATCTTGCCACGGGAGATCTTTTCCAGCCATATCTCACTTTCGGCCGAAAGGATACGTTGTACAAGCTGCGCAGAGCTCATTTCAAGGCTGAAGAACGCAACCGGCGTGGGCTTTGACGGACTCAATGCAGCATTACGCACCAGGTTAAGGGCGAAGGCTGTTTTACCTACCGCAGGACGGGCGGCCAGGATCACCAGGTCAGAAGGCTGCCAGCCGTAGGTTACCTTGTCCAGGGAAGAGAACCCGCTGGGTACCCCGGTAATATCTTCCGTCCGGTTACGCATATCTTCAATACGCTGTACCGTCTTCACCAACACACTGTCGATACTGTCAAAATTCTTCCGGAGGTGATTATTGGTGATCTCGAACAACTTGCTTTCCGCCTCATCCAGCAGGTCAAATACATCTGTGCTGTCCTCGTACGACTCGCTGATGATCTCGCCGCTGATGCGGATCAGCTCACGCTGGATGAACTTCTGCAGGATGATCCGGGAGTGGGCATCAATATTGGCCGATGAAACCACCGCATTGGTGAGCTTGGTCACATAGTAAGGACCACCAACCATTTCCAGCTCATCCTTCGTTTTCAATTCCTCTACTACCGTCAGGATATCAATAGGCTGGTTCTTTTGCTGCAGGCTCAGCATCGCCCGGTAAATACGCTGGTTGGCATCCACGTAAAAGCATTCCGGCTTCAGGATCTCCACCACCGTATCAAAAGCGCTCTTTTCCAGCATAATAGCACCCAGTACAGCTTCTTCCAGGTCCTTGGCCTGGGGGGGTACCTTTCCATACACCATCGTACTCAGATCTATGGATCCTTTCCGGCGCGCTTTTCGGTCTTTATTGAAATTCGTTAATTCCATTGGTTCAATTGGTCAGTAAGTAAAAAGAACAATTGGCTATACATTTTATTGAACTACGGTTTTCATTGAGGACGACGAAGCTCCTGGTCACTCAATGCCGTTCAAAAGCGGCACCAATGACTCGCGGGTTAGTATTCCAGTCTTGTATTACGAAATTGTTAATCCAGGGTTATCTGAATGTTACCGCTTCAGTCAGGACGGCGAATATATAACCGCCTCCCGTCCCGGAAAAAAAAATCTGGAACCTATATTTAATCACCCGCAATTCACGAGCCGATCCACATCATTTATGGGGTTATCCACATAGATGTGCAGGATATTCCCAATTTACAAAAGTTTGGCACCCCTGCCCAAACGAAATACACACACCCTTGTGCGAAAGAATTATACCCCAAAAATTTGGTAAAGAGGTCATTGAGGTGAGATACAGCAGCACTAAGGGTTTACCCGTTCCGGGTATAAGGAAACCCCTATAGCACGCGGTTTTTAATCCATTCATAATGCTGAAACCGGCCTAAATCCAGTATTTTTAAACACAAAAAATAAACAAACCTTTACTGGTATTGTTTTAAAAGCGATATTAGTATTGTCAACTTTAAACCACCATGCGGGTATATCAACTTAGGCACTATGAGGTATTGCTGAATGATCAGCAGGGAGAAGAACTGGAGCTCCTGATACAATATGAGAAATTGTGCAGCCGGTTACTGACCACCAAGGCACTCGCCTTCTCCAACACCATCGAGATCGCCCGGTTACGCCGCTACCGCATGGAACAACGCCCGGAACGTATACACCGTCTGCTATCTGCTACCATCCCCCCATTCAACTTTTTTATCAGCAAGAACTAAACGGTTATAGCGGCTTTACAGTGACCTTACAGCGCTATTACTCCCACCACCATACCTTCTGTCTACCCGGTTTGTGGTATTGACAATCACAAATATTCTTCCCAGCTTTGCGGCTCCTGCCCAACCATTCGATCTCATGTTTAACCCCGGAAAACGGGTGTATTCACCCTGCATCCTGAACCAGGAGTCCGCTACCTTGTAGGACTCGATTGCTCATCTATTAAACAACCCGCATGGCAAACAACAACAATGCAAATCCTCAGATCAACAGGGAAGGAAAAATTATAGCCGGCAGCTTGCTCATTATCTTCACGGTACTTCCTATTCTGATTATCATTGCTTTCTGGCCCGATCGGTTACCCGACCCTCCGCAGAAATGCGCCAAGTACAGGTACCATTGGTTTTCCATGACATTAGATACCAGTGCCTGTAACCTGGAAAAGGCACAGCCGGATTCAGTAGCTAAACAGCCGCCAGCTAAACCGGCGGTTGCGTCTGCCCCCAAAGACACGGCTATAAAGGACACCGGTAGTAAAGCAGATACTGTCCTCAAAGCTGATTCGCCGGCCAAAGCAGCACCGGAAAAACCAGCCACTACTACTACCATTGCCACTGCACAGCAGCAAAAACATTGTTACATCCACCTCAATACCATCCTGCTCCTGTTGGTGGCCGCCGGCGGCTTCCTGGGCAACATGATCCATATTGCCACCTCCTTCACCACCTTCGTGGGTGCCGGCAAATTTGAACAGAGCTGGATTCTATGGTATTGGGTACGCCCCTTTACAGCCTCCGCCCTGGCATTGGCCTTATACTTTGCCTTTGGCGCCACCAATGACCCCGCCAATGTAGACCTCGACCGTACACTCACCGTGGCCATTCTTTCAGGCCTGTTCACCGATATTGCTACCCAGAAGCTCAAAGAGGTCTTCGACGTACTCTTCAGCCCCAAAGACAACAGGCCCAATAAGCTCACCGATCCTGCCCTAAAAATAGAAGGCCTTACACCGGATGAACTGGCAAAAGAAGGAGAGAACAAGATCGTCCTCAAAGGCAAAAACCTGAAGAGTAAAAAACTGATCATTAAAATAGAGGACAAAGCAATTCCCAACCCCACCATCACCAATGAGGAGATCAGTTTTAGCTATACCCTCTCCGATGAAGACAAGGCCAAAACAGAACTGGCGCTGGAGGTAACAGATGAGGCAGGCAATACTATCTTCCCCAAAAAGATGCTACCGGTAACTGAAAATACATTGCCGGCACCACCCGAAGGCACAGAAGACGCAGAAGAAAAACCAGTTGGCTAACCTTTAAATTGATTGCTATGTCCGGTACATTCACAGAAAGATTCATCATCATACCCCGTTACATTCCTGCTCCGTCACGCAGGCGGGCCGCCATTCCCATTCAAAAAGTACGTTTCCTCGTAGCCCATGATACCGGCAATCCCGGCTCTACGGCTGCCGGCAACGTAAAATTTTACATCAATACCTGCCAAACGGTAGAGCCTGCCAAAACGGCCTCAGCCCATCTGTTTGTAGATGATAAAGAGATCATCGAATGCGTGCCCGCATTAACAGGGCCACCCGAAAAAGCATTCCATGTACTCAAGAAAGTAACGAAAGACAATGAGCTCTATGGCATCAATGCCAATGATGGCGCCATTGGCGTGGAATACTGTTATGGCGGCACCATCAATGCAGATAAAGCGTATGAAAAATTTGTATGGGTATTGGCCAGGTTGTGTTTCGAGTTCAAATTGGATCCCTCCAAAGACATAGTAGGCCATTTCTTCCTGGATCCCGCGCGCAAAACAGACCCCGTTACCGGACTGGCGCGCAGCCGCCGCACCTATGAGCAACTCTTGCGGGATGTAGAAGCCGAATTCAAATTAGCTATTGGCCATGCGCCGCCGGATCCCGTAGAAGCCATTCAATCGGGAGAAGTTACCGTATCGGTCAGGCTCAACCTGCGCGAGGCCCCTTCTACCAGGGCAGCCGTAGTGCAGGTATTGCCCCCCGGTACTATAATAAAATTTACAGCGTTAATAACCAATGGCGAGCCTGTAAACAACAATTCACTCTGGTATAAAGATGCCAATGGCAACTTCTTCTGGAGCGGCGGGGTGAAGTGAGTATTTTTAATCATCAATTATTAAACTTAACGTTATGGCCAAGAAAAAATCATTAGCCACCTTACTGAAGGAATCTTCAGGAAAAACCTCCCATGCAGACCTATACTTTGTGAATAAATCAAACAACAAGGTTATATTAGATATTGAAATAGGAGACACCGGGCAATCCGGTATTTCAAAAATAGTGCTGGATGGCGTTACCATACAACCCGAAGTAATTGGCTCTATCAGAGGTCAGGAACTCGGAAGCAATAAATCATTGGACGGGAAATTTCTGGAAGTAACCACTGTTATAACGGATGTGTCAAAAAAAACCAACCTTACCAGTTTCGATTTTAATTTAACAGGAGGCACTGAGCCATTCCGTTTTGTTATGCAAAGATCGGTACAGAAAGAGGGCGGCTCCGTTGGTTACAAAATATCTATCTTCTTTACTACTTAATCTTAAAATAATTACCTATGAGAAGGTTTCTTTACTCCTTATCACTGATGGCGTTTATCACGCTTGAAGGTATAGCCCAGGAAGGCATAGACACTACCATCACCCTCGATATATTAAAATCACCGGTATCGCCGGCCTTCAATATGCTGGGTATTTCAACCAATGCCATTGAACGCCCTACCGACCTGAATGCCTTCAGGGTATCACTTCAAAACGCCACCAATAACTTTACTACCCTTCCTAAAAGTTATGCTTTTGAAATTGCTCCCTTCCTGATGGGTAAAAGAAAATATACACTCAATGAATTTAACAATAACAAATACACTTTTGTCCAATCATTCGTCCTGTCGGCAGGGTTTACCTACCAGGGCCCCGAAGGGCAGGAGGATGTAGACAGTTTAAAAACCACTAAAACAGGGTTAGGTATTAAATTCTCTATCATAAGGCCGGCCTGGTCAACAGCCACAAAAAATACCTACGACAGTCTTATCGCCTATCAGAAATTGTTATTGCGCGACTTTGATAGTTTGGTTACAGCATACACGGATACTGCTGCGGTCAGTGCCTTGCAAATAAAATTGCGGACAGTAAGTGCTGATGCAGCACTTGATCCGGACAAAAAGAGAGAACAACAACGACAAATAATCACTGAAATAAAGGAGCTTCAGAACGCGGGCGTTGAAAAAGCCAACCAGGATATGCAAGCCGCATCAGCAGCTTATACGCAGACTCAAAGAATAGCCGTGAGCTTTAAACAGGAAAGAGTAGGCCCTTTTCTTGACTTCTCCGGAGGCGTCGCATTTGATTTTCCCGATAACCGTTTCGACAACAGCTATGTGCAAAAAGCCGGCGCCTGGCTCACCGGGGGGTATGAAAATGGTAATTCCGGCATCACCACCATGTTCATTGCCCGGTATCTCTATCACCCCGATGTAATATTTGCCGACCCGGCTGGTAAACTGCAGAAAGACAAAGCTTCTACATTTGACGCAGGGGCCCGGGCATTGTTGAGTGCATTTAAAGACAAATTCACCTTCAGCGGCGAAGCTTTGTACCGGAGCGTTTTGGGCACCAGCGAGCTGCCCTCATCCTGGCGCCTGGTGTTCAGCGCAGAATATGACATCGGTAAAAACCAGAAACTTACCTTTTCATTTGGAAGGAACTTTGATGGCGCCATCAGTAAAGGAGGAAATATCGTTTCGGCCCTCAACTTCATTGCCGGATTTGGCGGAGCCAGGAAGATCACGAACTAATAATCATAAACATTTTGCACCTATTACAGCTATGGCTGTATAGCCATTCCCTGATGAGATATGTCATTGGGCAAAAACATTTATGCCCCCGCTAATCCTTATCTTTGCCGTCCCTTTCCATTACCATGGGCAGGAGACAAGAGCAAGTTAATCAATAAGCATTCAAACGATATACTAACTAATGACGATCTCGTATAACTGGTTACATGAATATTTGCCGGTAACCATTGAGCCTGAGCGACTGAGCAAGATCTTAACGGCCGTGGGCCTGGAAGTAGAAAGCCTGGAAAAATATGAAAGCCTCAAAGGTGGTCTGCAGGGCCTGGTCATTGGGGAAGTACTCACCAGGGAAAAGCACCCCAACGCCGATAAGCTATCTGTTACTACTGTCAGCATCGGCCATGGCGATCCTTTACAGATCGTTTGCGGCGCCCCCAATGTGGCTGCCGGCCAGAAAGTGATCGTAGCCACCGTAGGCACCACCATCTATCCCAAAAATGGCGATCCCCTTACCATGAAAGTGGCCAAAATACGGGGCGTGGAAAGCTACGGGATGATCTGCGCCGAAGATGAGATCGGCCTTAGCGACAACCACGACGGCATCCTCCTATTGCCCGCTGAAACAAAAGTAGGCATGGCGGCAGCTTCTTATTTCAAACCCTATACCGATTGGGTCTTTGAAATAGGGCTTACCCCCAACCGGATGGATGCCATGAGCCACCTGGGCGTGGCCAGGGATGTGACCGCTTACCTGGTACACCATGATAAAAAAGACTACCGGGTTAAATCTCCCTTCAGCAATACTTTTAAGACCGATAATAACAGCCTGCCCATTACAGTAGAAATTGAAAATACCAATGCCTGCCAGCGCTATACCGGTATCAGCATTACCGGCATACAGGTAAAAGAAAGCCCGCAATGGCTGCAGGATAAACTGAGGTCCATAGGGCAGCGTCCTATTAATAATATCGTAGATATTACCAACTTCATACTCCATGAAACCGGGCAGCCTTTGCACGCGTTTAATGCAGAGGTGATCAAGGGCCGGAAAATACGGGTCAAAAACCTGCCCGAAGGAACAGCCTTTGTATCCCTCGATGAAAAGACCAGGAAGCTCAGTGCAGAAGACCTCATGATCTGCAATGGCGATAGCGAACCCATGTGTATTGCCGGCGTATTCGGCGGCCTGCACAGCGGCGTAAAGGCAGATACCAAAAACATCTTCCTCGAAAGCGCCTGGTTCAACCCCATTGATATCCGGAAAACATCTTTCCGCCATGGCCTGCGCACCGATGCAGCCACCCGGTTCGAAAAGAATGTAGACATCAGCAATACCGTCAATGTACTGAAGCGCGCCGCCTTAATGATCAAAGAGCTGGCCGGCGGAGAAATAGCGTCCGATATGGTAGATGTTTACCCTGATCCCAGGGAGAAAGCTTCCGTAGTATTGAAATACCACTATCTGCGCAAGCTGAGCGGGAAGAACTACCACCCCGATACCGTTAAAAAGATCCTGACCACGCTCGGCTTTGAGATCATCAAAGAAGGAATGGACAATATATGGGTCAATGCGCCTTATAGCAAACCCGATGTCAGCCTGCCTGCTGATGTGGTGGAAGAGATCATGCGTATAGACGGTCTGGACAATGTAGAGATACCCACCTCCATCATGATCTCCCCTTCTATTGAGACAGATGGCTATAAACATACCTACAAGGAAAAAACGGCCAACTACCTCGTAGGACTTGGATTCAATGAAATATTTACCAATTCCATCACCAATGCCGCTTACTTTGATGAGGCGGAATTGGGTACCGCTGTACGGTTACTGAATAACCTCAGCGCCGACCACAACATCATGCGCCCTTCCATGCTGGAAACCGGCCTGGAAGCCATTGCCCATAACCTCAACAGGAAAAACCATAACCTGCAGTTCTTTGAGTTTGGCAAAACATACCACATGATTGCCCCCGGCAACTATAGTGAGCAGGAGCATGTTTGCCTGTACATAACCGGCCAGGTGAAGGAAGACTCCTGGAAAGCAAAGGGATATGCGGTTGATGGCTATTACCTCAAGGGAATCGTGGCAAGAATATTGCAGCTTACCGGGATTATTAAAACAAGCTGGGAGATCACTACCAGCCAGAAGCTGGCAGATAGCCTCGAAGTAAAGACCGGTAATGAAGTAATAGCTGTATTAGGTACTGTAGCAGCCCATGAACTCAAGCGCTTTGATATCAAACAACCGGTGTTTTTTGCCGATATTGACTGGGAGCTATTGCTGAAGAAAGTAGCAAAAGGCGTATTGAAAGTAACCGAGTTGCCCAAGCAATTGCCTGTTCACCGCGACCTTGCCATGATCGTACCCAAAGCGCTGCCCTATGCAGAAGTAGAAGCCACCGTGAAAAAGACGCGGATAGACAAATTACAGGATATACAACTGTTCGATATTTTTGAAAGCGGGAAAATAGGCGCCGACAAAAAATCACTCGCTATCAGCTTTACCTTCCTTGACGAAGAAAAGACCCTTACCGACAAGGAGATTGATGGCATGATGAACAAGATCATGACCGCCCTGGAAAAAGACCTCCAGGCCGAAATCAGGAAATAAGTATTATGTCAGATACTCAGCAACCATGGAAACGCATCAATGATAAACTGCAGCAGGTGCTGCAGCAATACCAGGTGCTGCAAAAAGACAATGACCGGCTGCAAAAAGAGCTGAAGGAGCTTAAGGCAAAAGATGCACTGCAGGCCCGGAAAGTAGAAGAATTGGAAATCAAAATTGCCGCTCTGAAGACAGCTACCGGCCAACTGGACGAAGCTGACAAAAAAGAGCTGGATAAACGCCTGCATCTGTACATCCGGGAAATTGACCGGTGTATTGCCATGCTGAGCCAATAAAATGAACTATACCCGTTTTACTAAACGCATTTTCATTTCATCGTCTCCCTGTGAAAGCTCTAAAGTGTAGATGCCGTAGGGTAGGTCGTTGAGCCCTTTCCAGGTCACTGTATTGTCACCTTTGGGAACACTGGCCTCAAGACGGCTGCATTCATCGCCTTTTTCGTCGCGCAAGATGGCTTTTAGACTGGAACGGATAGGTGCTACTAATTCGAGTGTCAGGACATCAATGAAGATGGACGACTTTACTTTTGCAAACATAGTTCGCTTGGTTTTGGTGTTTGTAATCATAGAATACGGGTCTTTCCCTTAACCATCCAAAACGATCCATTTAGCGTCCAAAGTGTACCAGATATCCAGTTGTTAATTCTGTGTGGATAAATATAGAACACTCTTTTCAAATTTGCAAGCAATGGAAGAACTAATTCCTATAAATGTAGTCATCGGCGATCGCACCTACCGCATCCGCATCGCCCCTCCCGATGAGGAAGTGGTACGAAAGACCATCAAACTCATCAATGATAAGATCGTAGAGTTCAAAACCCAGTTTGCCGGTAAGGACATGCAGGATTACGTAGCCATGGTGGTCCTTTGGTATGCCACACAACAAAAAGCGGCCGGAGACCAGCCGCTTATATCAAGTGAAACCGACAAACAATTAACGTCTATGGAAAAGCTCCTCGACCGGATCCTGCAAGGGTAAACCCTTACTTCCTGGCTATTCCTTCGTCCATAGTCACCTTCATGGTAAAAGGTATCGATTGCCCTGCCATATCCATGGTGCCGGTAGCATCCATCGTGGCAATCCGCTTTTTAATAATACCCGAAGCTACGTCCATCGTATACTGGCCCTTTATCTTGCCGTTAATAGATAAATTCACCGTCATGCCGTTGGCTTCGGTTTCGCCACTCTGGGTCATCGTACCATCCAGGTCCACAATGGCTTCGGCTCCTTTCACCTCCAGCACCTTATAATTAGTAGTCGTCTTACCTTCTTTGGATACAGAAGAATCAGCCCAGGTATCACCCGCTTTTACCGCTTTTTCAGGAAGGTCGGCTACCAGGTCATAATTCTTGCCAGGCTTATGGCCGGTATTGGCAAAGCTGTTGGCCATGCCCATAAAGCCGTCGGCCTTTTCTCCCGCATTGCTGGTGTCATCACTGGCTACAATAATACCCTTGGTATCTACCGTCAGGTGGCTCACCTTACCTACCATCTCCTTCATCTTCTTGGTCATTTCATTCGTGGTCTCTTCCTTCTTATCAGAATCATAGTTCATCTCCTGCCCCATGCCACTCATGCTCATCACAACACGTTTAACGGTGCTCTCGATCGCATAATCTTTTGCTGTGGCATTCTTAACCTCCACCAGGGAAGTGATCGTATTATTATTATCGAAACTGATGGCCTGGCCCATCATTTCCATGCTAAAATTCATCTTAACAGCCGCCACCCGCTCCAGTTGCTGGCCTTTGGCAAAGACAGCTTTACGGCTCAGCGATTGGGCGCTCACAAAAACAGTGGAAAGGGCTAAAGGGATAAATAACAGTTTTTTCATATTTCAATTATTATATAGAATGTTAGTCGGGCAATGTGCCTGTGATATTACAAAGAACCCCCGACTAATTAAACAACTCCGCCAATTTCTTCTGCAGATCTTCGCCCCGCAGGTTCTTGGCAATGATCTTTCCTTGTGGATCTACCAGGTAATTCTGGGGGATAGCCTGTATACCATATTGAACAGCTACCGCATTCTTCCAGAACTGCAGGTCAGAAACATGTGTCCAGGTCAGTTGATCATCATGGATCGCTTTCAGCCATTTTTCCTTGGCATCAGGCCTGTCCAGTGAAATGCCCAATACCTGGAATCCTTTGTCCTTATACTTATTATAGGCCACTACCACATTGGGGTTTTCTACCCGGCAGGGACCGCACCAGCTTGCCCAGAAATCTATCAACACATATTTACCCCTGAAGGAAGAAAGCTTTACCGGGTTGCCCAGGGTATCATTCTGGGTAAATTCCATGGCATAACTGCCCACTTCTGTCTTCTTGGCTATTTCAATCCGTTCTTTTATATCCTTGCCCGCCTTTGAACTTTTCACAGCTTCCGGCAGTGTATTAAAGAGCGGCTCTGCCTTTGCAGGCTTGATATCATAGCCGGCAAACTGCTGGAAAGCGTACAAAGCGATGGGCGATTTCGGATTGGCCTTTACATAGCCACCATATACTTTCTCATTCATTTCCTCATACAAGGCATCGATTTGCGCATCTATTTTGGCAGCCTCTTCCTTATTTCCCGATTTCATGGCCGCTGTATAGGTAGTATACAATTCCTTCTGGCGTGCATTAAACGGTTTGGTTTGCTCATTCAGCTTCACAAACTCTTCATGGGCCGGTGATCCTGTTACCTTTACATTACTGAATGAATCCGCACTGTTCACCGCAATCTGGCCGGTTTGCAGGAAAACCGTGGCATAATCCCTTTGCATGGGCCTTCTTTTGGACGATTCAGACTCCGCGGGGTACTTTGCCCGGAGGCTACCCATAGTAGGGTTTGTCAACTGGCCCGAAAAACTGTACTGCCCGTCCTTTACCTGTACACTATCGGTTTTACGTTCCCCATTAACCGCATAAGTCAGGTAAACCCATTCTATAGGTTCTCCTGCTTTGGTCACATTGCCGGTAAGGGTAAACTGCTGGGGCGCCTGGGCCTGGGAGGATACGGCTACCAACAGCCCGGCTCCCATAACTAATACATATTTCATGCGTAAGTGATTTTGAGTGGTGAACCCTACAATATTAAAGAATAAATGGCTGCGCAGAACAGCCACCCATCATTTATACCTACCCGCCCGTAACAGAAATTATGCAAATAGGTTGAGGGTTCGAGAATGCTTGTTTAATTTCCGTATTTTCGCACATTAACGTCTCACGTATGGACAATGAACTATACATAGAGAGGATGCATAATATGGTAGAACAATCTAAACATTTAAAACACAATGGATCCGAACGCATTAACCTATATAATTGGAGGAGTGGCGCTGGTGGCGGGCATCATAGCAGGAAAATTCATCTTCGCTAAAAACACCCAACGCCAGGTAGAAGAGGCCGATCAGCAGGCCAAAAAGCTCCTGGCCGACGCCCAGACCCAGGCAGAGACCATTAAACAACAAAAACTATTAGAAAGTAAAGAACGGCACCTGCAGCTAAAAGCAGAACACGAAAAAGAGGTATCAGAGCGCAACCGTAAACTGAATGAAGCCGAAAACAGGGCCAGGCAGAAAGAACAGAGCATCAACCAGAAGGTAGACCAACTGGAAAGGCAGATAAAGGAAAATGAGGCCATCAAGGACAACCTCAACCGCCAGATAGAAGTGGTCAACCTCAAGCGTACCGAACTAGAAAAACACCAGGAAGAACACATCCGCCGCCTCGAAAAAATTGCCGGCCTCACTGCCGATGAAGCTAAAAAGCAACTGGTGGAAAGCCTGAAACAGGAAGCCGTCACCCAGGCATTGGCCATGCAGCAGGAGATCATTGACGACGCCAAGCAAAAGGCCAATAAAGAAGCCCGCAAGATCATCATCCAGTCTATACAACGTACTGCTGCTGAACAAGCTATAGAAAATTCCATCACGGTATTCAATCTCGAAAGCGATGAGATCAAAGGACAGATCATCGGTCGTGAAGGCCGTAACATCCGCGCCATTGAAGCAGCTACCGGGGTCGACCTGATCGTAGACGATACGCCGGAAGCCATCATACTTTCTTCTTTCGATCCCCTGCGCCGCGAGATCGCCCGTTTAAGCCTCCAGCGCCTGGTGACCGACGGACGTATCCACCCTGCCCGTATTGAGGAGATCGTGGAAAAGACCCGCCGCCAGATCGAAGAGCAGGTCATGGAGATCGGCGAACGCACCGTTATTGAACTGGGTATCCACGGCCTGCATAAAGAGTTGGTACGCATCGTTGGTAAAATGCGTTTCCGCTCCTCTTATGGACAGAACCTGCTGATGCACAGCCGGGAAGTAGCTAACCTCTGCGGTATCATGGCTGCCGAGCTGGGCCTCAACCCCAAGCTGGCCAAACGTGCCGGCCTCCTGCACGATATTGGTAAAGTGCCCGATGAAGAATCTGAGCTCAGCCACGCCCTGCTGGGCGCCAAGCTGGCCGAAAAATATGGAGAAAACCCTGCTGTAGTAAATGCCATCGGCGCCCACCACGATGAAATGGAAATGCAATATGTCATTTCCCCCATCGTACAGGCCTGTGACGCCATCAGCGGCGCCCGCCCCGGTGCACGCCGTGAGATCATGCAGCAATACCTCCAGCGTATCAAGGACCTGGAAAACCTGGCCATGGCCTACACAGGCGTGGAAAAAGCCTATGCCATCCAGGCCGGCCGTGAATTACGCGTTATAGTAGAAGCAGAAAAAGTAACCGACGCAGATTCCGATAAACTGTCCTTTGAAATAGCCCAGAAGATCCAAACGGAAATGACCTTCCCGGGCCAGATAAAAGTGACCGTAATCCGGGAAAAAAGATCGGTAAATGTGGCCCGATAGAAATTAATCTGGCAAAGATGGATGGAATTAGAAATTTTCAGCTACCTTTGCCCTCCTTAAAATTTGAATGTCATGAACGCAGCAGTTCAATTCGTACACGAGCAGTTGACCGGTAAAAAAGAGTTCCCCAGCTTTAAAGCAGGCGATAACATTACCGTTAATTATAAAATTATTGAAGGTGGTAAAGAGCGTATCCAGGGCTTCCGCGGCGATGTGATCAAGCGTCAGGGTACTGGTGGTACAGCTACTTTCACTGTACGCAAAATATCTGATGGTGTGGGTGTTGAAAGGACCTTCCCTGTTTTCTCTCCCAATATCGAGTCTATCGAACTGAACAAAACTGGTCGTGTACGCCGCGCCAAACTGTTCTTCCAACGTAACCGTAGCGGTAAAAGCGCACGGATCAAGGAAAAACGTATGGCTGTTGCTACGCAGGCTTAGGAATCAGCTCGTTACAAATTATAAAAGCGGAAATCAACCTGATTTCCGCTTTTTTTATGCATTACCGGAACCCGGGATCCGGCACTTTGTTAATCGTAAGTAAAATACCGTATTTAGCTAGCATTCGCAGGTAATTTGTGATGCCGTTTATACGTTTTACTTATGAAAAGCTGTAATTTCGTATTTCATTTTTAAAATCTAAGAGTACCATGCTTGTAGCTACTAATTTCCTGATGCTCTCAATGCCAGGTGGTATGGAGTGGGTGTTGATTATTTTGGCAGTACTGATCCTTTTTGGTGGTCGTAAGATCCCTGAATTCATGAGAGGTATCGGTAAAGGTATCCGTGAGTTCAATGATGCCAAGAGCAATGTGAAGAAAGAAATTGAAGAAGGTATGAGCGAAAAGGATAAGAAAGCTCCCTCTTCCCCTGCGCAATAAATAGCTTCCTTCATTACGTGGATTCCAAACCGATTTGTTCTCTCAAAGCCGGCACCAGGATTTGTTTACATACGAGTCAATAACCCAATACCATGCTGATTTGCTGAATGGCGCTACCACCTGCGTAGCTGCTGTGCAGCATTTTTTGCATAACATAGAGAACAATCGTCACCTCAACGCCTACCTGCATGTATTTGATCAGGAGGCCTTGCAACGGGCAGCTACCCTAGATGCACAACGCGCAGCGGGCAAACCGCTGGGTAAGCTGCATGGTGTGGTAATAGCTATTAAGGATGTGATCTGTTATAAAGACCATCCCGTATCTGCCGCTTCAAAGATCCTGCAAAACTTCACCTCGCTATACAATGCCACAGCCGTTGAGCGGCTGCTGGCCGAAGAGGCCATCATCATCGGCAATACCAACTGTGATGAATTTGCCATGGGCTCTACCAACGAGAACTCGGCCCACGGTAAAGTGCTCAATGCCCAGGATGAGACCCGGGTACCCGGTGGCTCTTCCGGCGGCTCGGCCGTGGCTGTCCAGGCAGCCCTTTGTATGGTAAGCCTGGGAAGCGATACAGGCGGCTCTGTACGCCAGCCAGCCGACTTTTGCGGCATCGTAGGGCTGAAGCCCACCTATGGCCGCATCTCCCGCTATGGCCTCATTGCTTACGCCTCCTCCTTCGACCAGATCGGCATCTTTGCCAATAATGTACCCGACGTGGCCCTTACCCTCGAAGTAATGGCCGGCCCTGATGCATTTGACAGCACCGTATCTCCCGTGGAAGTACCCGCTTATTCAACTGCAACCAATTCATTACCAGCCTCTTTAAAGATCACCTACTTCAAAGAGGCACTGGAAAGCCCGGCCCTGGACAATGAAATAAGGGACAATATCCTGGCACTGATTGATAAGCTCCGGGCCGATGGTCATACCGTGGAACCAGTGGATTTTGAGTACCTGGACTACATCGTACCTACCTATTATGTACTCACCACCGCCGAAGCCTCTTCCAACCTTTCCCGCTTCGACGGGGTCAAATATGGCTACCGGACCGGAAATGTGGATAAAAACCTGGCCTTAACAGATTTTTATAAGTCCAGCCGATCTGACGGATTTGGCTGGGAAGTCAAACGTCGTATAATGCTCGGCACTTTCGTTTTGAGTGCGGGTTATTACGATGCCTATTTTACGAAGGCCCAGCAGGTAAGACAACTATTGGTAGAAAAGACCAATTTGGTATTCAATAACTTCGACGCGATCATTTTACCCACCGCCCCCTCCACCGCTTTTAAGCTCGGCGAGAAAATGGACGACCCCATCGCTATGTACTTAGCTGACATTTTTACAGTTTTTTCCAACCTAACCGGCATTCCCGGCATCTCAATCCCGCTTTTTTGGCACAGTAATGGCATGCCTTATGGGCTGCAGATTATGACAAACCGATTTCGCGAATTATATTTGCTCCAGCTATCCCAACAGTGGATGCGGCAGTATAGGTTCGCCGGTTAAAATGAAAGGCCCTAATAATCGACTCCCGGCGTTTTAATCTTTACAGCACTATTTCTTCCAATCCTATCAAAGACGATCCCGTTCCTATTTAAAACATCATCCGTTTAATCCATACCTGAGAGTCGGCATTGTTGTGCTAAAAAAACGATGATGAAAAGAAAGCTAGTTTTCGCCAGCATTTTTAGTCTGGTGTGGTTACTAATGGCATTTGATACAGGAGGTAAAAAGAAACCCTCTACCCAAAAGCCGGCAGCCAAATCAACACAGGCCCGAAAAGCAAAGGCCACTATTGTACTTAATGACACCATCCAGTCACCAGCGAAGTCTGATTCCCTGGCTGATCCGGGTTTCAACCAGTTATTTGAGACCAACTCAAATAATGTAAGGCTGAATCCCCGCGCTATCAGCTTTGTTCAGGACTATATGGAAAAGAACACGGAAGACCTGCTGGAAATGAAGGATTGGGGTCGTCCATACTTTAATATGATGGATAACATCCTCGTTAAGTATGGTTTACCTACTGAGCTGAAATACCTCGCGGTTATTGAATCCAGGCTCAAACGTTCGGCTGTTTCCTGGGCAGGAGCAGTAGGACCCTGGCAATTAATGCCCGCCACTGCCCGTATCCTGGGTTTAAAAGTAAGCCGCAGCCGGGATGAGCGTACTGATTATTATAAGAGTACCCATGCTGCCGCCAAATACCTGAAAGATCTGTATACAGAATTTGGCGACTGGTTGCTGGTAATTGCTGCCTATAATGGCGGTCCCGGCAACGTGTACAGCGCTATCCGTAAAAGCGGTAGCCGTAACTTCTGGAACCTGCAGTATTACCTGCCGGCAGAATCACGGACACACGTTAAAAAGTTTATCGGCACACACTATATATTTGAAGGTCAGGGTAGTGTAACTACCTTAACCAAGGCCGAAGCTACTGAGCAAATGGGCGTAACAGCCACTTATTTGCTCAGAAGGAACCTGAGCACCCAGGAGCTCACGGACGCCAAAAGCGTAACGGTTTCCGGTAAATACCATTCATCTGTCATCGCCCGTCACATCGCGATGGACCAGGTTTCCTTTAACAGGTACAATCCGGACTTTGACAAAAAAATGGCCAGTGCAGATAATGCCTATGAGCTGAAACTGCCTGCCGATAAAATGGAACTTTTCCAGGCCAACAAGTACGTTATCCTGAATGAATCAGTTCAGTTACTCCTGAGTGGCGCTACTGTGGCAGCGAAAGAAGTCAAATAAAGCAAGATCAATACTGCATTCGTTTTATAGTAAAGTGATGGTGTAAATGCCATCACTTTTTTCTTTTTCAGGATAACCAGGCGTGACATTGCCTGAGTATGGCAGTGGAATGGCACCGGAATGGGTGGGGGAATGCCCTGAGGTAGCACTAAGATAGCACGGGGATAGCTCTAAGATAGCACTATGCATTAGGCCATTCTTAGGCCATTCTTAGGCCATTCCCAGGCAACCCTTAGGCAATCCCCAGGCAATTCCTCTACCTATCGCACTACTGCTACCCTTGTCCCCCCAGCACCTGCTTAATCGCCGCCGCCTTCAGCAGGCATTCTTCATACTCCCCTTCGGGGTCGCTGTAAAAAGTAATCCCTGATCCGGCCTGAAAGGAAAGATAGCCTGTAGACTCATTGTATAGAATACTGCGGATCACCACATTAAAGTCAAAATCACCTTCAGGAGTGATATACCCTACTGAACCGGAAAACACGCCCCGCTTCGTTTTCTCATACCTTTCAATCAACTCCATCACCTTACGTTTGGGAGCTCCGGTCATAGATCCCATAGGGAAAGTATGCCTGATAGCATCCAGGAAATGCACATCACTTCTTAACCGGCCGCTCACCGTAGAGATCATTTGATGCACCTGCGGAAAACTGTAAATACCAAAAAGCTCATCTACCTGCACACTCCCTTCTTCACAAACCTTCGAAAGGTCATTGCGTACCAGGTCTACCACCATTACATTCTCCGACCGGTCTTTGGCGCTGTGGTATAATTGTTCCCTGTTCTGTTGGTCGGCCTGCTGGTTGGTAAGATCCCTTTGCCAGGTTCCTTTAATAGGTTGTGAGAACAGTCGCCTTCCCTCCTTTTTAAGGTAACGTTCCGGGCTGGCGCATACCAGGTAGCGGTCTTCTACCTTATAAAAAGCGGCGAAGGGGTTGGGCGAAGCCTTGCCCAGCGAGTGGTAAACAGCCAACGGGTCAATCGCCGCATCATGGGCATAAAACTCCTGGCAATAATTGATCTCATAGCAATCACCCCGTAAAATATGTTGCTGTAACTGACGGATGGTATCAAGATAGGCCGGCCTGCTAAGCCGGTGATGAATGGCAGGTGCCGGCCGGCCGGTTTTTACGGCTGGTGGCTCTGCAGTGATAATTTGCTGATAGATATATTCATGATCAGCGAAAGCACCGATACTAATATGGCGTTCATTAAGCTGAACCACCACTTCGGGTATAAAGAAAAAAAGGTCCGGGAAACCGATACCATCAGGATGTCCGCTGGTCAATGGCTCCAGTTCATTCTTCAGGTCATACCCCAAATGCCCAAATAGCCAGTCAGTATGTTCATCATGGAAAGCGCGTAGCTGTTGAAAAGCACCTTCGCCGGCATTGGCCTTTACAGTATGGATGGCTCCTGCTGCCAGCAAACATTCAAAGCGATGGAGAGAGGAAGAGTATTGCTGGTTGTCCAATAAACAACAAATGTTGAACCGGCTACACCAGTTCAACATTTGCAATTTGGTCTGTTGAAAGTCTTTTATCGGGAATGAAGCGAAACTTCTGTTCACCTTGTAAAGCGCCTCAGGAACGCTGTTAATTAAAAATCATCTTCTTCATCATCAAATCCACGGTCATTGAAGAGATCCATGTCCTTGAATTCATCATCAAGGCCAAGATCATCATCATCCTTTCCTTTTTTACCAGCGCTCACACCACTGCCGGAACCAGCCTTCTTGGTCTTTGACTTGGGTAAGTCAAATTCCTCAAAGTCAGGATCCCACTCCTCTTCTTCCTCAGGCTTATCCCAATCATCTACTTCATCATCTTCAACGTCATCGTCGTCGTCGTCATCTTCATCACCACTTTTCTTGGAAGATGCTTTGCCTGCTTTTTTGGAAGCTTTGGGTGTAGTTTCCTCATCATCCTCAAGGTCTTCATCATCTTCGTCTTCTTCTTTCTTTGATTTAGACGAAGCTTTCTTAGGAGTTTCCTTAGAAGACTTTGGTGCAGGGCTTCCGCCGGTCTTTTTTTCTTTGTCAGATTTTGCTGCCATTGTCTGGTAAGATTATGCTGTAAATTTCAGCGAAGTTTTCAATTCGCCAAACTTTTTTAATAAAAAATTTTACTGTAAAAAAGAACGCTTGAAGGTACTCATAATAAAACCATAATTTTCCAAATTGTCACAATGACTTGCGTCAATAAGCAACGCCGGTTTTATTACGTATAGTAAGATACACAGGCTTCTTTAACAAACAAATATTTCAAAAGAAATACTATATTTCTATCAGTTGGTCACGGCCGGGTCCATTAGAAATATAGGCCACTTTTACACCCAGGTATTCATTAATAAACGTCACATACTGTTTCATCACCTCCGGTAGCTGGGAAGCCGATTTCAGTGCGGTAACGTCCTGCTTCCAGCCTTTAAATGATTTCAGCTCAGGCTCAATAGCTACCCTGGTCATCTGGAAAGGCACCTCGGTTGTTTGCTGCCCGTTCACTACGTAGGAAGTACACACCTTCAGCTCATCAAATGCGTCCAGTACATCGGCCTTTGTCATCACCAGCTTCGTAACGCCATTCACCATACAGGCAAAATTCAGGGCCACCAGGTCTATCCAGCCACAACGGCGTGGACGGCCGGTAGTTGCACCAAATTCATTGCCAATACGGCGCAATTCTTCACCGGTAGCGTCATGCAGCTCTGTAGGGAAAGGTCCGCTGCCTACGCGGGTACAATAAGCTTTGGTAACCCCAATCACATCCTTTATCTTTTGCGGGGCCACCCCTAAACCGGTACATACACCGGCTGAAATGGTATTGGAGGATGTTACAAAAGGGAAAGTACCGAAATCCACATCCAGCATACTGCCCTGTGCTCCTTCGGCCAACACCTTCTTGCCTTGTCTTATCTTGTCGTTGATAAAATACTCTCCGTTAACAATCTTAAACTGGCGCATAAACTCCAAAGCATCAAAGAACTCTTCCTCCCAGGCCGAAATATCCTCATGGAAGTTCATGCTGTCCAGCAACTTCTGGTGCTTCAGGCGCAGTTTAATATACTGGGTGGTAAAACTCTTATCCAGCAGGTCGCCTACCCGCAGGCCATTACGGCCGGTTTTATCCATATAGGCCGGTCCGATACCCTTCAGGGTAGAACCGATCTTCTCATTGCCTTTCTGCAGTTCAGAAGCCTTATCCAGCGCCCGGTGGGTGGGCAGGATCAGGTGTGTCCTTTCAGAAATATACAGGTTTTTACGATAGTCAACACCAAAGGACTGAACCGTTTCGCACTCCCTGTGCAGGGTTACTGCATCCAGCACCACGCCATTACCGATCAGGTTGGTGGTATTCTCATGGAATATACCGGAGGGGATCTGGTGCAATACTATCTTCTTATCTTTTACATATAGGGTATGACCTGCATTGGGGCCTCCCTGAAAACGGGCTATAACATCGTAGGAAGGAGCAAAATAATCCACAATTTTCCCTTTGCCTTCATCGCCCCACTGAAGACCTAATAAAACATCAACCATCTATCTGAGTATTTGTATGATTTGCGTGAACCCGCTAAGCAACGGGAGGGCAAAAATAGGCGAATGTGATAAAAGCGGGAAATAAAATAAGAAGGCTCCCGGACACAAAATTGCCGGGAAGGCAGAAAGGCAGGAAGCAATTTTCCTTTGCGCCTTCCCGCCTTCCCGGCAGGTAAATTAACAGCTTATTTAATTCTCGGTCAATGGCTTCGGGAACTTATCCCATACATCATCGCCTGCCCGGTCAATTGGCAACTGGTTCAGGCGGTCATACCGGCGCATATCCACCCACCGGTGCCCCTCAAAGAATAAAGAGTACCTGCGCTGGTACAGCATTTCAGCGGTAAGGGCAGCCACTGTAATACCACCTGCATAAACAGGAAGGTTATGTCCTGTCCTGATCCGGTTCAGCGCCACAATGCCATCGGGTATTTGAGTCAGGTTTATTTTTGCCTCCGCGTAGATCAGTATAAGCTCCTCATTACGGATAACAGGAACAGGAGCGGTACTGGAGGTATATACCCACACATCCCGGTTACTGGATAAAGAACCATCACTTGATGAAGCGGTTGAAGTGCGTACTGTAGCTTTACCAATTCTGTCATCCCCCGGCAGTATATCGGTTACATAGCTGGGATGTGCTACCCGCACTTCCCCGCCTCTGTTCTTTGGGAAATACGCGGCATTCAACTGATCATTAGGTCCTGTTGAGTACACCATATGTACGCCCAGATTAAAAGACCCGTTCAAATCAAAAAAAGATTCATTCAGCGCTGTCAATGCTGCAGCCCATTGCTGGCGATAGACGGCCACCCGGGCAGCCAGCGCACGGTTAAACTTTATTAAACCGGCAGCATCCTTAAAACCATCAAAACCTGTTGAAAGCGCAAAGCCAATAGTGGCGCCGGTAAGATCGGTTTTTGCCTCATCCAGCAGGCTGGCAATCGCCGTGAGTGATTCCGGGTATCCTAAAAAGGCACCGGGATTATCAGGATCTTCTACCTGCAAACGTATACCATTGGTATAAGTAAGGTTCAGGTTGAGCAGTAACTGGTGCGCTTTGATGGTTTTGGCAAAGCCCAGGTATCCTTTCTTGGTGGCGGCAGGTATATCTGCATTGGTAGTATTGGTGGCCTGTATGATCAAATTACAATTCTTCACTACCCGGTACCGGGCATTCCAGTTATTGGTTAAATAGAAGGCATTATTGTCCAGTACTTTTTCCGTTCCTTGTCCCAGTAAATCCGTTACATACCGGGGGTCTGAGCCGGAAAACCGGTACATTTCCCGTCCTATTACGCCTACCACTTCCAGGTATAGCTCCATGTTATTACGCATACCCGATTCTGTTCCTATGACCAGGTTATCCAATTGCGGCTTGGTAGCATTGTTTAAATAATCCTCAATGACCGGGTTGTTAAGATTGCCGATCTCTTTTTTGCAGGAGGTAAGCAAAGCAACCCCACAAAAAAACGAGACAATATATAGGATGACTATCTTTTTCATAGTTCTTTTTTTGTTTTTAGAAATCAACTGATAAATGGAAAGTGGCCCGCTTGGAAGCCGGGAATGGCATTACATCCACGTTGGTTGAAAAGCCTGTTCCGAAATTGGATACTTCCGGATCATAGTTTCTGTACTTGGTTTTGGTAAAATAATTATTGGCAGAAATGCCCACGCGGAGTCCTTTAATAAAACTAGCAGGTAATTTAGAGAAGGTGTAATACAAGCCAATTTCCCTCAAACGCAAATAACCGGCTTCCTGCACAAAATTACGGGCAGACCCATCGAAATAGTCATTTATCCGCTGCGTACCATTTATAACACCATTGCCATCATCATCTCCGTCATAATCCGGACTGGTGCCTCCCAAGTCAGTTAAAAATTCACTCAGGTTAAGGTTATCTCCTTTATGCTTCCAGTGCAACAGGAACCGTACACTGAAATTTTTGAGAAAAGTCACTTCATTAAAGAAATTCATCTGGAATTTTGGTTCTGCATCGCCCAGTTTAACAGTTCCTTTTGTACCATCTGTCCCTACGATCTGGGTAGCAGTCTTGCCTTCCTCTATCCTGAACATACCCAGGTCGGTAGCAAAAGCACCCAGCTCTACCGGGTCAACATCCAGCTTGGTTATTTTAGAACGGTTGAGCCAGAAATTAACCGTAGATGTCCAACGGACATTCTTGGCTGCAACAGGTTGGGCATTCACACTGATCTCAATACCCCGGTTACGCAGATCACCGGCATTGATCCATTGGGTGCTGAAACCACTGGAACCTGCCACGGGACGTTGCAACAAAAAGCCCGTAATGGTTTTGTTATAAAAGGTAATTTCAACATTGAGTTTACTGTTCAACACGCTGAAATCAAGTCCGGCTTCCAACTCTGCCGTTCTTTCCGGCTCAATGTCTTTATTACCCCGTATAGTGCTTACCAGGGTGCCCAGTAAACCTCCGGTATTGGCTATTACTATGGAATTAAACTTGCTGCCAAAAGCCGGGAAATTACCAGCTTGTCCATATGCTGCTCTTATCTTCAGATTGTCAAATAGCTTGCTTTTCCAGAAATTCATACGGGTCAAATTCCAGGATAAACCTGCTTTGGGAAAAGCATAATATTTATCCGGGTCGCCATTATTGGTAGACCTGTCAAAACGGACCCCTGCAGTTAAGGTAATAGCGTCGATAATACTCGCTTCTTCCTGTATAAAAATGCCGTTATCCTGGTTTTTGTTACGGAACTGAAAAGCAGTCAATGCGCCCGCCATATTGATATTGGACTGACCTCCCACCAACCTGGTAGCAACATTGAGCAGATTATCGTAATCTCCGTTTTCCTGTGTAATACCCGCAGAAGTAGTTAAACTTAAATTGGGTGAGAGCATATAATTATTAACCACAGAAAGAATAAAATTGGTACTAAGACTTTTCGCGAAGCCCTGCGCAGAAGTGCCCTGGTTTACTTCCTGGAACTGGAGCGTATTGGGAAAAAGAGCAAAAGTTTTCAGGTTATAAAAATCAATGCCACCCCGGCCAATGAAACGGGTAGTGGACTGGGCCGATTTCTGAAAAATAGCATCCAGGTTGATACCGGTTATGAAACGGTTGACACCTTCGTTATTCGTTATTTTAGCGATTGTTTCCAGTGGATTGGAGGCGCTGTACTTATTACGGGGGAAGTTGCCGTTAGCATCCGCGTGAAGTTCTGTGAAACCGGGCGTCGTGGATAAAGCCACTCCGTAAGAAACAGAGTTATTATCATTATTGGTCAACCCCCTGTCTGCCGAAGAATTGATATAATTGGTGGTCAGTCCTATCTTAATATTATCTGTAATCCGGTGGTCTACATTCAGTCGCAGGCTATTGCTCCGGAAACCGGTATTTTTTACGATCCCTTCTTCATTTTTTTGTGAAGCAGAAAAATAAAAACTGGTTTTATCTGTACCGCCGGTTACGCTCACGGAACTATTACGGGTAAGCCCGGTTTCGCCATAAATTTCTTTTTCATAATCGTATACCTTGCCGGCGGCCACTGCTGCATTGTATTCTGCCACATCCCATCCCTGGTCAGTTACAATCTTAGACGATAAGGAACGGGTGCCTAACAGCTTTCTTACTTTTACAAAACCTATATCCTGGGAAAAAGAAACTTTTGTTCTCCCTTGTCTACCACGTTTGGTAGTGATCAATACCACGCCCGCTGCAGCCTTTGAACCATAAATAGCAGCAGCCGAAGCGCCCTTTAATATTTCAATATTTTCAATATCCTCTGCCCGCAGATCGGCTATACGGCTGGAAGGATTGTCCTGGTTACTGGTAGAAGCGTTCCTTACAGCGCCTGTTACAAAAGTTAACCCGGCAGAGGTGGTCGTATTATCTATAAAAACCCCATCTACTACAAAAAGCGGCTGTGTATTACCGAATATGGAAGTTACCCCACGGAGTTTTACAGAAATACCACCACCCGGGGCGCCGGAGTTGGCGTTAATATAAGCGCCGGTAATTTTGCCATTCAGGGCCGCATCAAAAGTTTGTGCCGGGGCGGTACCACTCAGGTCCCTGCTGGAAATAGTGGCCACCGCATTGGCCAGGTTCCTTCTTTTTACACTGGTGGCAAGGCCCGTTACGATCACTTCATCCAGCTTGCCCACGTCTTCCGACAATTGGATAGATACATTTGAATTGGAAGCGCTTACCTGTACTGTTTGGGTTTTAAAACTGATGGCTGAGATCTCTAATGTTCCTCCACTACCGGGAACCATTAACGAAAATTTGCCATTGGCGTCTGAAGAGGTGCCAAGATTGGAATTTCTGAGTTTAATAGAAGCGCCTGGGACCGCATTACCGGAGGCGTCTGTAATTGTGCCCGACACGGATACCTGCGCCAATAGCAAGGCTGGCAAGGCAACGGTCATGAACACAAGCAAAGCTCGTTTCAGAATTTGTCTCATGCTGGTGTAGCTTTTGTGTTTTTGAATATGTGTTTATAAAGGATCAGTTCAGGCAATAGCATGCTATTATCCTGTACCTGTTTGGATACGGAAATATGGTACGGTCTGGGAAGGGTAAAAAAATCAGGAAACGTCATGCCGGTCACTCAGGGTGACAGCGCACGATCAGATACCTGTTTGGGTACAGACAGGAGGGGTTGCGGGGAGAGTTGAAGAAGGTTGAGATGTTACGTCTGTGGGAAATTAAAGCACTCAGGTTATCTCGTCCGGGGATTTTCTCATGTTGGTTTCGTTTTGAGTTTAAAATGTGTGTTTCATGAAAAGGATCTTAGCTTATGACAAACTTCACTTATCATAAGCTGCACAGGAATATGGATTGGGGAGGGTGAAAAAGGTGTGCTTGTATAATATAACTATAACCAGAATACTAAGATAGGGAAAAACTACTTGCATAGATCACTTACTATGCTTCCGTATCATACCTGTCTACCGTTTCAATACCCGGCAAACGCTTCAGGCGCTCCACCAGGTCATCCAACTCGTCCTTATCATGAACATACACTTTCACATTGCCGTAGAACAGTCCATCCTTGGCCTCAATCGTCATCGCATTAATATTGATCTTCATCTCTCCCGAGATCAGGTTGGTGATCTTATGGATCACACCCACATCATCAATACCTACGATCTTTAAACCAGTGAGGAAGGAAATCTCCTTATTACGCGCCCACTTGGTTTTTACCACCCGGTGGCCGTAATTGGACAGCAGCTTTGTGGCATTGGGACAATTGGTGCGGTGGATAGTAAGTCCTTTACCCGTGGTAACAAATCCAAATACGTCGTCGCCGGGGATCGGCTTACAACAATTGGCCAGGGTATAAACAATCTTATCGCTGCTTTCTCCGAATATAATCAGCTCGGCATCCTTCTTGGGCAGGGAGGTATGCTCGGTCTTGTGTTCAATAACAGGCTTAACCGGCTTGGGAGGCTCCAGTTTATCACCCAGTACCTGGAAATCTTTTAACTCCTTCAGGTCAATCGCCTTGATCGAGATCTGGTAATACAGGTCAAGCGGGGATTGCAACTTATAAAAAGCAGTCAGCACATCTACATTGTGCTGGTTAAAAGCAGCACCCAGTCCCTCTACCTTGCGTTGCAGGGTATACTTACCTTCATCGGCCACCTTCCGCTTTTCTTCCTTCAGCGCATCCTTGATCTTACTTTTGGCCTTGGCGGTAACCACAATATTGATCCAGTCTTCTGAAGGCTTTTGCTTGGCAGAAGTAATAATCTCCACCTGGTCGCCACTGCGCAACTTATGACTGATGGGCACCAGCTTATGGTTCACCTTGGCGCCGATACACTGAGAACCTACCGCACTGTGAATGGAAAAAGCAAAATCCAGGGCTGTAGAATTTACCGGCAGCATCTTCACATCGCCCTTGGGTGTATATACATAGATCTCTTCGGCCAGGAAACTCGTCTTAAAGTCCTGCAGAAAATCAACAGAATCATTATCGGGATTATTCAACACCTCCCGTATTTGCTGGAACCATTTATCAAACCGGCTCTCGTCATTCGTTCCTTCCTTATACTTCCAGTGGGCGGCCAATCCCTTCTCGGCGATCTCATTCATCCGCTTGGTGCGCACCTGTACTTCCACCCATTTACCCTGCGGCCCCATCACGGTAGTATGCAAGGCCTCATAACCATTCGATTTGGGATTACTCAGCCAGTCGCGCAACCGCTCTGGAGAAGGGGTATATTCATCGGTAATAATCGAATACACCTTCCAGCAGGCTTCCTTTTCTTTTTCGGGGATCGTATCCAGGATCACCCGGATGGCAAACAGGTCATACACTTCCTCAAAGGCCACACCTTTCTTCTTCATCTTATTCCAGATGGAGTGGATGCTCTTGGGCCGGCCATATATCTCGAACTCAAAATTGATCTTCTCTAATTTCTCCCGGATAGGACGTATAAACTCATTGATATACCTGGACCGTTCCCTTTTCGTTTCTGCCAGCTTGCGGGCAATTTCACGGTAGGCTTCCGGCTCCAGGTACTTCATAGACAGGTCTTCCATCTCTGTCTTGATATTGTACAATCCCATACGGTGGGCCAGCGGACCGTACACATACACGGTTTCAGAAGCTATCTTTAGCTGCTTTTCCCGTTTCATACTGTCCAGGGTACGCATATTGTGCAGCCGGTCGCTCAGCTTGATCAGGATTACCCGGGGGTCATCTGTCAGCGTCAGCAATATCTTTTTGAAATTCTCCGCCTGCTGGGAGGCGTTCACGTCTATTACATTCGAGATCTTGGTAAGCCCGTCCACAATCCGGGCGATCTCTGTACCAAATTCACGCTCAATATCTTCGAGGGAAATATCCGTATCTTCTACCGTATCATGCAGCAGGGCGCAGATGGTAGAGCGCACGCCCAGGCCAATCTCCTCTATCCCGATACGGGCAACAGCCAGCGGGTGCAGGATATAAGGTTCCCCACTCTTACGGCGCATCGTTTTATGGGCATCTGCAGCCATCTCAAAGGCACGGCGCAATAGCTCCTTATCACCGGGCTTTAACTTGGGTTTCAGTGAACGCAACAAGGCACGGTACTCCCGGAGTATCAGCTTTTTCTCCTGCTCCTCATTCAAATTATATTTCGGTATCACAGCTACAGTATCCATATTTCTATTCAAACGAATTTACAGTAAAAGAAAGTGTTTTCCTGTTTTCTGTCAAAACTCCTACTTTTGCACTCCCTGCAACAAATTCCTGATTCCCCGACTTCAATGAGTTTACAGCGAGCAGCAATATAAGTCATTGAATTGATGAATCTTACATCTTGCAGAGAAGCGGATGTGGCGAAACTGGCAGACGCACCAGACTTAGGATCTGGTTCCGCGAGGAGTGCAGGTTCGATTCCTGTCATCCGCACAAACAATGATTAAACATCAGGTTTCATGCCTGATGTTTTTTTATGCCCTTCTGTCAGCCTGAAACGAGGCCAGCAGACTGGATGGGCAGCGCCCAAAAACAACAATCCCGGCCACCAATGGCAGCCGGGATCGCTATTAAGTAGTTAGCTGTTTTATTCTACATCTGTCCTGAATGGAGATGCCGGCAACGCATCGCTATTGTACAAATTCACATCCGGTACATTGGCCCATCCATAACGTACAGCAACAGGATCTTTAACTGTATCGTTGAACACAATGATCTTTTTGCCCTTTATAGTGGCCGTTGCCGGTACAAACTGCTGATCAGCACCTGCAATGGAGAAACCCTTCAATACTTCGCCTTTGGCCGCAAGCCCTTTACCATGCGTAAAACGCAATACGATCTTATCTCCCTGTTTCTTCATAGAAGCATATACCGGGCCTGAATATTCCAGCCGCTGTTTATAGGCCAGTGCCCTTGCCGCCAGCGCCAGCCTGGCTCCTACCGGCTGCTTATTGGCAGGATGAATATCTGACGAATCACCACAATCCGTGGTTACGATCAGGGCCGTGTTCCTGGTTTGCTGCGTGATCAGTAATTGGGCTTCCCGTATTTCAGGCTTCATGTCCTTATACGGTGCGATCTGAACGATCAGGAAAGGAAAATCACCCTCATTCCAGGCCGACCGCCAGCTATTGATCATGACAGGTAAAAGAGTTTGGTATTGTTTGGCCCGTGTATTATTGGCTTCACCCTGGTACCAGCAAACACCTTTAATAGCATAAGGGATCAGCGGCGCGATCATGGAATTATACAAACCTCCGCAATCACCTGCCTTCACAGGATGTACCGGCGCCGAAGGTTTGCGTGGCAGGGATTTACCAGCCTGTCTCGCCAGTAAAGTATCGGCTGCCCATTTCTCCAGGAGGGCAGGTTCGTTCTTCTTATAATTTTCCAGCCTGGCAGGGTAGTCACTGATAGACCTGTTATAGGCATCTACCAGTTCCTTCAAGGCAGGATTACCCGCCAGTGTTTCCCTACTGGTCCATTTCTCCGCCGGAGTACCTCCCCAGGAAGAATGAATAATGCCGATAGGCACCTTGAGCTCATTGAACAGGTCCCTGGCAAAAAAATAACCCACAGCCGAAAACCCTTTTACGCTTCCGGGCGTGCATACGGTCCAGTTGGCATTTACACTGGCTAAAGGCTCTGCTGAGCCGCCCACACGCGGTAAATAAAACTGCCGGATGAGGGGATAATTGGCCGCTGCCGCTTCTGCTTCCCAGTTAATAATGGGTTTCTGACCGCCTTGCAGGCCAAGATGACGTTCCATATTCGATTGTCCGCCGCAAAGCCATACCTCGCCTACCTGGATATCATTAATCGTTATGGTATTGGTGCCGGCAATGGCCATTACAAACGGTCCACCCGCTTTCAAAGGATTTAGCTTCACCATCCATTTGCCGTTAACTGCCGTAGCACTAACCTGCTGATCGTTGAAGGTGACCGTTACCTTTTCACCTTCACTGGCTGTGCCCCACACCGGTACAGCAATATCCCGCTGCAATACCATATGGTCACTGAACAAACTATTGGGCTGTACCTCCGCTTTTACTATTGCATGAACAAGTAGGAAGGCAACTAAAAACAGGCTTTTGCTATTTCTTATCATAGTTTATAAATATTCATACGTAAACAATCAAAATACAAGTTAGCATCTCTCCTGACTGAAACAACAAAAAACATTCATTTTTATTGGCTAACCGGCATAAAAAGCATGGGATCGATCCCACTATGCCATCCGCAACAGTCTAACCGTTATAGACAGCATTCGCCCAAAACCGGGTGAATAGTGTTGGGATAATTTGGAACAACAGTTTCAAAAAACCCGGTTTTGTACCGGCAAAACCCTTGTTGGTGTAACGTTTTTCTTCCTGCCTCCGGCCTTTTATACGTTTGACCCATGAATTACAACAACCTATTCCTTCACGCAAAACTTACAACTATGTCACGCTTTATCTTCTTCCTGTTTATACTGGTAAACAACAGTATCATTGGTCAAACCATCAACGGCTTTGTGGTAACAAAACAGGCTGCATCCCATACCTATGCAATTACCAAGGGCCTCACAGACTCCGGCCCGGTCAAACAATCGTCCCGTACCAGCAGCGGGGTCCATACTGCCAAAGTCATCATCTCCTCAAAAGGGATTTGCAAGCAAAGCGTAAGTTCATTCTTTATAGTCAACATCCCCGATACACTGATCAGTCAACCCGCAGCCGCTGTACAGGAAGATACTACCACAGCAACAAAACCGGCCAGGAAAGCCGGGAACGGTCAATATACTTTATATGTAGCAGGCATAGCCATTGGCGGAGGTTCGGATCAATTGGAGTTATTGCTCAAAACCCGGGGCCGGCTGACCAACCATGAAGACATCGCCCGGATAATTACAGAAGCCCTCCCTTCCATATTGCCTGTTTTAACCCTATCCAGATAAGCTCTGATCATATACCCTCATACAATTAAAATCATTCTCATGCGTCTGCTTTATATACTCCTGTTCACCTGCATTACCTCCGGCAGCTTTGCCCAAAAAATAAACGGTTTTATTAAGGATGCACAAGGGGCGCCCATCAGCGGAACAACTATTAGCTTATTAAAGACTGCCGATTCCGCCGTGATAAAACTGGCCCTATCCAATGATTCCGGCTTCTACAGCTTTCCCCGCGTATTGGAAGGCAACTACCTGGTAAGCGCCAGCCATACAGGCTACCAGCCTATCTTTTCTGCCCCTTTTTCAATGGGTACTGCCGATAATACTATACCCGATCTGGTCATGCAACCTGCTGCTGCCGGTATGCAGGCCGTTACAGTGACTGCCCGGAAACCACTGATTGAAGTAAAAGCCGATAAAACCATCCTGAACGTAGAGGGAACCATCAATGCCACAGGGTCAGATGCATTGGAACTATTACGCAGGTCCCCCGGCGTAATCGTTGATAAAGATGACAGACTTAGTATGAGCGGTAAAAACGGCGTAAAGATCTATGTGGATGGCCGCCCTTCACCGTTGGCCGGCCAGGACCTTGCTGCCTGGCTCAAATCCCTGCAATCTTCACAGATTGAATCCATCCAGCTCATCACCAATCCTTCTGCCAAATACGATGCCGCAGGTAATGCAGGTATTATCAATATCGTACTGAAAAAGAACAAAGCCTTTGGTACCAATGGCTCGGTCAATGCAGGCTGGAACATCGGCACCTATGCTAAATACAATGGCGGCTTTTCACTGAACCACAGAAATAAAAAGGTGAACGTCTTTGGCAGCTATAGCGCCTACAAGCGTCCTATGGAATCGCACATTGATTCCCGCCGCACCCTTCCCGATACCCTGTTCGACCAGCGCGGTTTATTCCTTATGAAAAGTACCGGGCACAACTTTAAAACAGGCATTGACTACTTCCCCAACAAAAAAACCACCCTGGGAATAATGGTCAATGGCAGCCTGAACAATACTGACCTCGACAACTACAGCCGTACACCCATTATCCATCGCCCAACCGGTATTACCAACCGGATACTGGTAGCCGACAACAACGGCGATAGCAAAAGCGACAATATCAATATCAACCTGAACTATGTACACACTTATAGCAGCAACAAAAGCCTTACCATCAATGGCGATTATGGCTTCCACAAAAAAAGCAATAGCCAGCTACAGTCCAATAATTACCTCGATGCAGCGGGTGAAGAAAAGATCAGGAGTATACTGAGCCAGATGATTACCCCAACGCGTGTTAACCTTTACTCCTGGAAAGCCGATTACGAACAAAACCTGGGAAAAGGAAAGCTGGAAGCAGGGGGGAAAATATCCTGGGTAAATACCGACAATGATTTTCAGCAATACAATATTTATGCATCCGGGCAGGAATTGGACAAAGACCGCAGCAACCGTTTCCGTTATACTGAAAACATCAATGCCGCCTATGTGAACTATAACAGGTCTTTTAAAGGCTTCACCATCCAGGCAGGCTTACGGGCAGAGAATACCAATCTAGAAGGCACCTCCAATGGCCTGAAGAAGACCGGCACAGATTATACGCCTTATCAATCTTCTTTCAAACGCAACTATACCGACCTCTTTCCGAGTGCAGCCATCACCTTCAACAAAAACCCTATGAGCCAGTTCAGCCTCACCTGGAGCCGCCGTATTGACCGGCCTGCCTATAGCGACCTGAATCCTTTTGAATTTAAAATAGACGACTACATGTTCATCAAAGGCAATATCAACCTGCGCCCCCAATATACCAATAGCTTTGGCCTTACACATATCTACAAAGGCAGTTTAACCACTACCCTGAACTATAGCCTGGTAAAAGATATGTTCACGGCATTGACCGACACTGCAGAAACATCAAAAGCCGCCATATCCAGCTTAAACCTGGCCACGCAAAAAGTGCTCAGCCTCAACGTAAGCTATATGCTGCAATACAAATCCTTCATGTCTTACATGAATATGAATACCAATTACTCAACATACGAAGCCAATATGGGGACCGGACGTAACATCAACAGGAATGCCACCAACTTCAGCTTCTTTGCACAAAACAGCCTTCGCTTTGCCAAAACCTGGACAGCCGAACTGACCGGTTACTACTATTCGCCCTTCTATACCGGTACATCCAAATACAAGGCTATGTGGAGCATGGATGCAGGCATTCAAAAACAAATACTAAAGGGGAAAGCCACCATTAAAACAGCCCTGAGTGATGTATTCCGCACCCTGAAATACCGGGAAGTGAGTGATTTTGCAGGACAACAAACCATATCCAATACCAGTTTCGAAAGCCGCCTGTTCAAACTGAGCATTAGTTACCGCTTTGGCAATACGCAGGTAAAAGCTGCCCGCCAGCGCAGTACCGGTCTGGAAGATGAACAAAAAAGAGCACAGGGAGGAACCGGAAGCAAGGGAGTAAAATAGAAACGAAAAACCAACTATACGCCTGCTCCGCAAGTGTGGGATAAGCGTGTAACCGCCTGAGATAGCTGATTATTTAATTCTAAAGGTGCAGTATGTTTGCTAATTTAAAGGCTTTATCCGATTATAAAAACGTATCGTTTGTGTTTAAACTATTATCACAAAAAAGGTTTTCGCTGCTGAAGGTATTCTGGATAGTACTGATCATCCATATCATATTGATGGTACTGGCAGTAATGTCTATGTACACGTTTCCTTCAAAAAATCAACCCGCAGAATTGCAAGGCCTTTTCAATAAATATTCCCTGATAAGTACTGCAGCAGGGTTGGCATTCTATACTTTCTTTTATTATTTCGCGGTCAATCATTTCTATCACCTCATCGCTAATAAAAAAGGTTTATTTCATTATTTCACTTCTTCTATATTGGTATCATTCATACTTTGGGGTTATTACTTAGCGGATGGCTATTTGAGACCTGATTTACAAGAAGGCGCATGGAGTCCCGCTATTGCGCTTGTCTTTTTCTTAGTATGTTTTCTTCTTTCTGCCGTTCCTTGCATGCTTATCGCTTTTATAGCCAGTCATGGCGATGAGAAAAAACAGCGCAAGGTTCTGGAAGAACAGAAAATGCAGCTCGAAGTAGAAAAATCCAATGCCAATTTAAACTTCCTCAAAGCACAGATCAACCCACATTTCCTGCACAATACCCTCAATTTCCTGTATGCCAAATCCCTCCCCTACTCACCGGAACTTTCCGAGGGCATACTAACATTAAGCGACATTATGCGCTACGCTTTGAGCGAAGGGAATTTAAAAAATGGTAAAGCCGCCCTTAAGGATGAAATAGAGCACCTGCGCAATGTGATCAGGATCCACCAGCTTCGTTATAACAACAACCTGCACGTTAACTTTGAAGTGAATGGCATCGTCAACGGGACCACCATCATTCCCTTTGTGCTCATTACCATCGTCGAAAATGCCTTCAAACATGGCGACCTGAAAAGTACCGAATACCCGATAGATATCCGACTAACTGTTGACGACAACAGCCTGCAGTTCTATTGCCGCAATAAAAAGAAAGCAGGACCCAAGGAGCTTTCTACAGGTATTGGACTTGATAACATCAAAAAACGGCTCGATCTTGCCTATAAAGACCAGTATACCCTTGACATAAAAGATGAACACGAATTGTATACCACCCAATTAATCATTCATACACTATGATTCGTTGCCTTATCGTTGACGATGAACAGCACGCATTAGACATCCTGCTGCACTACATCAATCAAACACCTTTATTACAGCTCGTGGCTTCCACCACCAATCCGCTGGAAGCCTTACAAATAGTGGCCACCCAAAAAGTTGACCTGATCTTTTTAGATATCCAGATGCCCGAGCTGTCGGGTATTGACTTCATCAGGTCCATCAATGGAAAAAGTAAAGTCATCCTTACCACAGCCTATCCGGAGTTTGCGCTCGAAGGCTATGACCTCGATGTAGTGGATTACTTATTAAAACCCATCCGCCTGCCACGCTTCCTCACGGCTGTGCAAAAGGCAGCAACAGCACTCAACAATACAACTCCGGAGCCTCCCAGGGAACAGCCGGAGGACGATTACATATTCGTTAAAACAGAATCCAAAGGAAAGCTCCTGAAGATCAACCTGGCCGATATAGACTACATAGAAGGCATGAAAAACTACATAGCCATCTATTCGGGCGGAAAGAAAACATTGGTATACACCAGCATGAAAGATATGGAGGAGCGCCTGCCTGGCCGGCACTTCATCCGGGTGCATAAGTCTTTCATCATTGCCATAGACCGTATCACGGGCATTGAAGGCAACCGGGTATTGCTGAAAGGCATCACGGCCGAAATAGTAGCCAGTGAAAACTACAAAGCCGAACTGATGAAAATAGTGAAAGGGAAGATCATCTAAACGCCCTCCTGTTACCATCGGCAACTCCCCGGAACGGGTAATAAATTACCCGTTTTTCATTCATACACGCTACTGCCTAAAACCCGGGCTTAAGCCGCCTGAAAGCCTGCCCTCCATGGCTTTCACTCACTATACCAGCCTTTTATCGCCGCTGTGGTATCCGATTTTTATTATGCCATTCCCGGTCAACCTTTGGTAACTTTATATAAACCTTTAAGTATGCAAACGATACTTGTTCCGGTTGATTTTTCACCGGTTTCCCGAAACGCTGCCATATACGCCGCAGAACTGGCCAGGTTCTTCCAGGCCCGCCTGTTATTGTTCCATGCCTACATGCTGCCCACCCCCGTCAGCGAGGTACCGTATGTAATGGTAACCGCCGATGAAATGCAGCAGGAAAATGAGGCCTTTCTCAAAAAGGAAGCCCAAAACCTCCATTCCACCTATGGCGTGGAAGTAGAATCGCTGGTACGGATCGGCATTGCCTCGGATGAGATCAGGGAACTGGCCAAAGAGGAGTCCGTTGACCTCGTAGTCATGGGCATGAAGGGAGCCGGTGGACTGGATAAGATCATTGGCAGCACCACCACCAACGTCATCCGCAAGTTAAAGACACCTGTCCTTATCATTCCACACGACGCCGGTTATAAGCAGGTACAACATATTACTTACGCCAGTGATTTCAGTTATAAAACCAGCAGCAACCTCTTCGCCCCCCTGCTGGAAATAGCCAAAACACTGGGGGCTAAGATCCATATATTACACGTACAGAAAGACGCCGTTAAAATAGATGAGCTGGCCGGCAGGAAAAGCACAGAACGGGCTTTCAGTGGTTATGACCATGAATTTGTGAACGTTACAGACAATTCTGTTACCCATGGCATCAATGACTACCTCCAGCACCATGCCAGCGAGCTATTGGTCATGGTGGCCCATACCCATACCTTCTTTGAACGCATCTTCTCCAAAAGCCGCACCACCGCCATGTGCTATGAAACGAAGATCCCCCTCCTGGTACTACAGGATAAAGGGTAGACCGCCGGTAATCTATAGTCCTGAAACTGAATCCAAAAGGCCTTTTACTACCTTTCAGGTCCCGTACCCCTGACTTCCTGTCTTACAGGCTTCTCCATATCCCGGACTTTCCGGACTTCAGACTTCTGACCTCCGACTTCAGATTTTTCCGTACTTTTGCACCCCAATAAAAAAAGCACTATGGCAACAGTTACCAGAGAGAATATAGGTCTGCTGAACGACAGGATCACTGTCAAAGTGGCCAAAGAAGATTACCTGCCCTCTTTTGAAAAAGCCCTGAAGAATTATAGCAAAACTGCCAATATACCAGGTTTCCGGAAAGGAATGGTACCTGCCGGCATGATCAAAAAAATGCATGGCCAGTCTGTATTTACGGATGAAGTATTAAGGACCGTAGAGAAACAACTGAGCGACTTCATGCAGAACGAAAAGCTGGAGATCTTTGCCCAGCCACTGCCGATGATGGAAAACAACCCCAATCAGTTGAACGTTAATGAACCTTCCGAGTACGCTTTTGCTTTCGAAATAGGTTTGAAACCCGACTTTAAAGTAGCCGACCTGGCTACCGAAAAAGCTACCCGCTATAAAGTGACCATTACCGACGAAATGATGAATGAGGAAGTGGATCGCTTACGTTTGCGTCATGGTAAAATGACCGATCCGGAAACAGTGACCGGCGATGACAACGTACTGAATGTAACCTTCACAGAAACGGATGAAGAAGGCAATGTGGCAGAAGACGGTGTAAAGAAAGACAACTCCCTCCTGGTAAAATATTTTGCACAAGATTTTCGCAAGACTTTACTCGGCAGGAAAAAGGATGATGCCGTGCAGGTACAATTAACCAAAGCCTTTGATGAAAAGGAAAGAGAATGGATACTGGGCGATCTGGGCTTTGATAAACATGATACAGCCGCCGCCGGTAAGTTCTTCAACATGCTCATCACCAAAGTAGGACTGGTAGAGAAAGCTGAGCTGAACGAAGAATTCTTTGAAGCAGCCTATCCCGGCAAAGGCATTAAAACAGAAGAAGAATTCCGCAACACTGTAAAAGCGGAAATTCAATCGTACTGGGATAAACAAGGCAGCAACCACTTGCAGCATGAATTATACCACGTACTGCTCGATCATACCAAAATTGAGTTCCCCGAATCATTCCTCAAACGTTGGATCCAGATGGGCGGTGAAGAGCCGAAAACGGCCGAACAAGCTGAACACGAGTTTCCCACCTTCGCCAACCAACTGAAATGGACGCTCATTATTGATAAGCTTGTACGTGATAACAACATTGAAGTAAAGCCCGAAGACCTGCAGGCTTTTGCCCGGAATCAATTGTTCAGCTATATGGGAATGCCCGGAGGCGCTGAAGAACAACCCTGGGTAGCAGATTACATCAACCGGATGATGCAGGACAGGAAGTTTGTAGAAGATGCCTACCACCGCATCCAGACAGAAAAAATATTCAACTGGGCTGAAACACAGATCAACGCTACCGAAAAACCGGTAACTGTAGACGAGTTCACCAAGGAGCTGGAAAAGCACCAGCACCACCACCATTAATCGGCAAAAAACTTAATATTAAAAGCCATCCGCCTGCCGCGGGTGGCTTTTTTTTGACCAGACCTGCCATAATCACCCCCCTCCTTTCCTCTACCCTAATCATCCCCACCCCACTTTTATGGCAAAATGTCCGATTTTAGATATAGCACGGTAATTGATTTGCCAAATGACTTAAATTGCTCACTAAATCAATAGGAAAGTCTATGAACCTCAGCAAAGAATTTGAAAAATACGCAGTGAAGCACAGGGGTATCTCCAGCAATACGTTGAATGATTACCAAAAATACCAGGTAACCAATCTTACGCCCAATATTATTGAAGAACGCCCTATGAATGTAGCTGTGATGGACGTATACAGCCGCCTCATGATGGACCGGATCATCTTCCTTGGCTACCCCATCAATGATGAAGTAGCCAATATCGTAACCGCCCAGTTATTATTCCTTGAAAGTACCGACCGTACCCGCGATATCCAGATGTACATCAATTCCCCCGGTGGTAGTGTATATTCAGGCCTGGGTGTATATGACACCATGCAATACATCACGCCCGATGTATCCACCATCTGTATCGGTATGGCAGCCTCTATGGCCGCCGTGCTGCTTTGCGCCGGCACCAAAGGTAAGCGTACAGCCCTGAAACACAGCCGGGTAATGTTGCACCAGCCCAGTGGCGCCATCGGCGGTCAGGCCAGCGATATCGAGATCACCGTCAATGAGATCAAAAAGATCAAAAAGAACCTGTACGATATCATCTCTAATCATACCGGCAAAACCGGCAAACAGGTAGAAAAAGATTGCGAGCGCGACTACTGGCTCACCTCCATAGAAGCCAAGGACTATGGCCTGGTAGATGAAGTATTGCTCATCAACCCACGTAAAGAGAAAAAAGAAGACTAACCACAAATAGCTTAAAATATGAACTACTCAAAATATACAGCCAAGCCCTATCGCATGGACGATGAAGAAGAAAAGGAAGAACAACCCAAGTCGGACCTTATGATCTTCAGCAAAAAGCTGGAGCAGTATTTCTTCGACACCCGCAGCATTTACCTCTGGGGGGTAGTTGACGACAAATCGGCCAGGGACGTAACCACCAAATTACTCCTGCTGGATGCCGATAAGCCTGGAACGGAGATCAAATTTTATATCAATAGCCCCGGTGGGATCGTAACCAGCGGTATGGTCATCTATGATACCCTGAGAATGATTAAAAGCCCTGTCAGCACCATCTGTATGGGCCTGGCAGCATCCATGGGCTCTATCCTGCTCAGTGGCGGGACCAAGGGCAGCCGGTACATCTACCCTCACGGGGAAGTAATGATCCACCAGCCCAGCCTCGGAGGCCATATACAGGGGGTTAGCGCCGATCTGGAAATACAGGCCAAGCAAACCAAGCGCGTAAAAGAGATCAGCGCCCGTATCCTGGCCGAAAACTGCGGCAAAAAGCCGGAACAGGTCATGAAAGACTTTGACCGCGATTACTGGATGGACGCCAAGGAAGCCATCGAATATGGCATTGTGGACAAGGTTTTCGAGAAATTCTAACACATTAAGGGTCAATGCGTCTAAGCGTAATCCCTTATTAACTTATCTATAATCCCGGCTACAAGGTATTTAATTGGAGATAGAAATCCCTTTGAATACCTTTGTAGCCGGAGATACTTATACCAATGGCAAAGACAACCTTACATTGTTCTTTTTGTGGGCGTAGCCGCGATGAGGTGAAAATCCTTATTGCCGGCCAGGAAGGTCATATTTGTGAGAACTGTGTAGAACATGCCCGCGAAATTATTGAGCAGGAACTTATGATCCGTAGTGAAACACCGGCTGCTTCCTCCTCTTTTAAATTAAACGTAAAAAAGCCGGTGGAAGTAAAGCGCTTCCTCGATGAATATGTCATCGGACAGGATGATGCTAAAAAAGTACTGGCCGTAGCAGTATACAATCACTACAAACGTCTTCAGCAAAAAGTGGCGGAAGGTGATGTGGACATCGAGAAGAGCAATATCGTAATGGTAGGAGAAACCGGTACCGGTAAAACACTCCTGGCTAAAACCATTGCCAAGCTGCTCAACGTTCCTTTTGCTATTGTAGATGCTACTGTATTTACAGAGGCCGGTTATGTGGGGGAGGATGTGGAAAGCATCTTAACCCGTTTATTACAGGTTTGTAACTATGATGTACCCGCTGCTGAAAGGGGTATCGTTTACATAGATGAGATTGATAAAATTGCCCGCAAAGGCGATAACCCTTCCATCACCCGCGATGTAAGCGGCGAAGGGGTTCAGCAGGGCCTGTTAAAACTCCTCGAAGGAACCGATGTACTGGTACCCCCGCAGGGAGGCCGTAAACATCCGGAACAAAAGCTCATCAAGATCAATACCCAGAACATCCTCTTCATTTGTGGAGGCGCCTTCGATGGTATTGACAGGGTCATTGCACGCCGGGTGAACACCAATGCCATCGGGTTCAATGTAAACAAAGACCTGCAGGAACACATGAAAAAGAACCTGCTGCAGTACATCAATGCTACCGACCTCAAATCATTCGGATTGATCCCGGAGCTGCTGGGCCGTTTGCCGGTAGTTACCCACCTCAATCCGTTGGATAAATCCACCCTGCGTTCCATTCTTACCGAACCCAAGAACGCGCTCATCAAACAGTATAAAAAACTGTTTGAACTGGAAAACATCCAACTCAATGTAGATGAAGATGTGCTGGATTTCATGGTAGACAAAGCCCTTGAATACAAGCTCGGCGCAAGAGGCTTACGCAGCATTTGTGAAAGCATCCTCACCGATGCCATGTTTGAGATGCCATCCTCCAAGCAACAAACCTTCCACCTCACGTTGGATTATGCCCAGAAGAAGTTCGACAAGAGCAAAATGAGCTTACTCAAAGTAGCATAAGCTATATAAAACATATTTCATCAAAAGGCAGAGGCACATATTTTGTGTCTCTCTCTTTTGGTGGTTATCTTAAACACTAAAGACTATGGACGATTTAATTAAAAAACTCATGGCAGAGGGACTCACAGAACAACAGGCTTATAAAGCAGTGGAGATCATGAAAAACTTCGCCAAGGAAAAATTCCCCATCTTCGGTGGCGCTATTGATAAAGTATTCGACAAATACGCGAAGAAAAGCGATGATGATTTCATGCCTTAAATAAATGAATTATCCCACAGGCAAAAGGGTGGGTCGTCTTCCAAAGGCAGCTCACCCTTTTGCATGAAAAAGGCCCCGCAACCAACGGAGCCCTTGACGTGACAAGCAACCTATCTCAAAACATTCAGGCTTTTAAAACTTCTCTCGAAATAACCAGCTTCTGGATTTCAGAGGTACCTTCGCCGATAGTACAGAGTTTACTATCGCGATAATATTTTTCTACCGGGAAATCTTTGGTATAACCATAGCCCCCGAATATTTGTACAGCATCATTGGCCACTTTCACCGCTACCTCACTGGCATAATACTTAGCCATAGCAGCTTCCTTCGTCATCTGCTCACCTCTTATCTTCAGGTCACAGGCCTGCAGCGTAAGCAACTCTGCCGCCATGATCTCCGTTGCCATATCGGCCAGCTTAAACGAAATACCCTGGAAATTGGCAATCGGCTGGTCAAACTGGTGACGCTCTTTGGAATATTGCACAGAAGCTTCATAAGCGCCTTTCGCAATACCCAATGACAAAGCCGCAATGGAAATACGCCCGCCATCCAGCACCTTCAGGGATTGCTTAAATCCCGCTCCTACTTCACCAAGACGGTTGGCATCCGGTATCCGGCAATTATCAAAGATCATTTCGGCCGTTTCGCTGGCGCGCATGCCCAGCTTATTCTCCTTCTTACCACCTGAAAAACCTGGTGTGCCACGTTCCACTACAAAGGCTGTGGCATTGTCCTTGGATCGTGGTTCGCCGGTACGGGCAATCACTACTGCCACATCACCGCTTTTACCATGGGTAATCCAGCATTTGGTGCCATTCAGTACCCAATGGTCACCATCTCTTACAGCAGTGGTCTTCATATTACCAGCATCACTACCGGTATTGGGTTCAGTTAATCCCCAGGCGCCCAACCACTGGGCCGTAGCCAGTTTGGGCAGGTATTTTTGCTTCTGCTCCTCGTTGCCAAATGCCATAATATGCCCCGTACAGAGGGAATTATGAGCAGCAACACTCAGGCCCACAGAACCACAAACTTTACCTATCTCCTGCAAAATGGCTACATACTCAAGATACGTAAGCCCAGCGCCTTCATACTTTTCAGGCACCAGTACCCCCATCAACCCCAGCTTTCCCATCTCTTTGAATACTTCAACCGGGAAAGTCTGGCTTTCATCCCAGTCCATTACATAGGGCTTAATGTGCTGTTGTGCAAAATCCCGGGCTGTTTGCGCTACCTGTTGTGTTAATTCAGAAGTCTCGAAATTCATAAGATAAATTCGTTGGCAAGAATCCTTAGAGGGCTCCTGCAAGATAATACTATTTTCGAAAAACTAACAATTGTTAGCGTTAATTTATAAGAAATCTTTACCCTATTTACTCAATAGCCAGATAGGGTCTTATTTTCTCCAACACGACAGGTGTTACCGTGTTGATCTGCAATAACTGGTCTACCGATTCATAAACGCCATGCTGCTGCCTGTATTGCACAATGGCATTGGCCAGCGGCCAACGGATATAGGGATGCTGTTGAAGCGTAGTGACATCAGTAACATTGATATTGATCGTCCGCAAGGCCGGTGATGGGCAATGCAGTAATTTCCTGATCTGCTGAAAAGTTGAGTCCGGCAGGCCATATGTCTCTCCCACCTGCTCCACGGCATAAAAACCACCCAGCTTTTCCCTGAAATGAACAATCCGTTGCGCCAGTTTACTGCCAATGCCACGCAGGGCAATAAAGGCTGTTGTATCAGCCGTATTAATATCAATCACAGCAGGTTCCTTAAAGCGTTTGGGCAGGTTGTGGTGTGCTATAGAATCAGGGGTCCGTCCTGCAACGGGCCGTTCTTTTGCCGGCTCAATGGCTTCTATCGTCACATACGGCAACAAACGGTCAACTTCTTCCTTCCGCAGCCCGTAAATCTTATATAGATCGTCGGGCCGGCGAAACCGGCCGCCTTTAGCCAGGTAATGCTGAATAACATGGGCCGTACGTTCCCGGATGCCCAGTCTTTTCCAGCCTTCCGCCGGTAAACGGTTCGGATCAAAGGCAAACAGTACAACTTCTTCATCCCGGCTTTCTGTAACAAGATCATGGTCTGGAGTATAGGGTGCTTCATAGCCGGAATCCTTTGCCGTTTCCAGTTGCGCCAGTTGTTGTTGCAGCTTTTCAAAAGCAGCCCTGTCGGGTGGTGTGGAAGGAACCCTTATAAAATAAGGGAGGGCAACAGTAACTCCTATCAATACCAGCAATACAATAATGCCGGTCCGCTCTTTCTTAGTGAAGCTGAAATATTCCCGCAGGTAGTTTTTCATGGTATATACAGTGCCCGGCGGTGTTATAATGGCCGGCACTTCTATACATACGAGGTAAACGGGTTATAGATTTATCACCAGCCCATCCCAGCCCAGGTGAATACCCTCGGGGAGCTCTTTTTCAACATCGGCATGCTTGCCCATCTGGTGACTAAGGTGGGTGAAATAAGTTTGGGGGATCTGCAATTCCTGCGCTACTTCAATGCCTTCCGACAGGCTGTAATGCGAAATATGTTTCTCTTTCCGCAGGGTATTCAACACCAATACCTCGCTCCCGCGGATCTTCTCTTTCTCTGCAGGCTCGATACTATTGGCGTCGGTGATATAGGTAAACTTCCCAAAGCGAAAGCCCATCACCGGCATCTTTAAATGCCATACCTGCACAGGGGTGACCAGGATATCGCCTACCATAAAAGGCGTCAGGTCAATCGTGGTAAGATGGATCTCCGGCAAGCCCGGATACCTCGTTTCATAAAAAGCATAGGGAAACTCCCGGACAATCACCTCCTGCGTCATCTCATTGGCAAACACCTGCATCGGCTGCCGGGAGAAAAAATTAAAGGCCCGCACATCATCCAGCCCCGCCACATGGTCTTTATGGGGATGGGTAAATATAATTGCATCGAGGTGTTTTACTTTCGCCCGCAACATCTGGTAGCGGAAATCGGGGCCGGCATCAACTGCCAGGGTGGTAGTGGGTGATTGTACCAGGATACTTGACCGCAGCCTTTTGTCTTTTTGATCGGTAGATTGGCAAACCGGGCAATCGCAGGCAATCATGGGTACGCCGCTGCTGGTGCCCGTTCCTAAAAAAGTGATAGTTAATGAAGGATAACTCACGCGTTAAAAATACGAAGTCTGGGGTTATTTCTCTTCCGCCGCATGTTTGGCCAGCACATCCTCATAAGTCTTGCGGGCCTCATTGGAAAGTAACTCGGGATCAATATTCAATTGGGGAATAATATCTATCAGGGTGTTGATACGTCCTTCCATTTGCAGGAATTTGTTCAGCACCACTACCCTCCTTGCCTCCAGGATACAATAACCGCTCTGGAAATTGCCCCGCTCATAGCGAACCACATATTCCATCTCGTCAAGGATACGCTCAATCTTATCTAATGTATGCTGGGTATATTTCATAGTCATACTCCAAATTCACTAACAAAATTAGCCAAATGTCCGCGGTACGCCATTTATAGGCTATTAATGTTTTCCACACCCAGTGGACAGAAAATCAGCTACTTCCCACAATATTCATAAAAAACACCCCGAAAACCAGCCGTCGACAGTAGTCACATTTGCCCGCTTACGCCCCATTGCCGATTGTCGACTGCCGATTGCCGCTCTTACTTATTCGTCATCTTAATCACCGGCACGATCATCTCCTCCAGGCTTACCCCCCCATGCTGGAAGGTATTCCGGTAATAATTCACATAATAGTTGTAATTATTCGGATAGCAGAGGAACAGGTCTTCTTTGGCGAAAATAAAGGAAGAATTCACTGTAGGAACCGGTAATCCGGCCTCTTTGGGATCGCGGAAGGCCAGCACCTCTTTGGGCTCATAATTCAGGTTGCGGCCATGCTTATACCGCAGGTTTGTGGTTGTTTGCTTATCCCCGATCACCTTGGCCGGCGTCTTCACCCGTACACTGCCATGATCGGTAGCCAATACAATATTGATCTTCTTATCTGCAATCTTCTTTAATGCCTGGTGCAGAGGGGAGTGTTCAAACCAGCTCCTGGTTACAGACCGGTAACTCGTTTCGTCGCCTGCCAGTTCCTTCAGCACCTCCATCTCGGTGCGGGCATGGCTCAGCATATCCACAAAATTGTATACAATAATATTCAGGTCATTATTCAGCAGGTTATGGATATTATTTACCAGGTCCTGCCCCGCCTGGTTATTCAATATCTTGGTATAGGAAAAACGCACATCATCACGCTTCATACGCTTCAGTTGTCCACGGAAAAACTCTTCCTCAAACAGGTTCTTCCCCCCTTCCTCATCATCATTTTTCCACTGTTGCGGATAAGCTTTTTCTATATCCATCGGGAGTAAACCACTGAATATGGCATTCCGTGCATATTGGGTAGCAGTAGGCAGAATGCTGTAAAAACTTTCCTCTTCCAGGATGCGGAAACTCTCCGCAAAAATGGGCTGTATGGCTTTCCATTGATCAAAACGCAGGTTATCGATCAGCAGGAAAAAAGTAGGCACTCCCTTCTCTACATGGGGCATTACCTTGAACTTAAACAGGGTATGCGACATGACCGGTCCTTCTGTACTCTTCGGGCTCACCCATTTGGCGTAGTTCTTCGACACAAACTTGAAAAACTCATTATTGGCCTCACTTTTCTGCGACTGGAATACCTCCTGCATTTCCGGGCTGTCACTTTTTTCCATTTCCAGCTCCCAGTACACCAGCTTTTTATAGATCTCCATCCACTCATTATAATCCGGGCTGCTGTTCAGCGCCATAAACAGGTTGCGGAACTGTTGCTGGTAGGCGGTAGTCGTTTTCTCAGCCACTAATCTTTTATTATCAATGATCTTCTTCAGGCTCAACAGTACCTGGTTGGGATTTACCGGTTTGATCAGGTAATCCGTGATCTGGCTGCCGATCGCTTCATCCATCAGGTTCTCCGTCTCATTCTTCGTGATCATCACAATAGGCACCTGCTGGTTTACTTCTTTGATCTTGGCAATCGTTTCCAGGCCGGTAATACCGGGCATCGTTTCATCCAGTAATACCACATCCACAATATTATCGCGCACAAAGTCCACGGCATCAAAACCATTGGTCAATGCACTTACCTCATAACCCTTGTTCTGTAAGAACAGGATCTGCGATTGTAAGCTTTCTATTTCATCATCTACCCAGAGTATCTTTCCTAATGCCATGTAAAATTTTTAATAATTGATTATTTATTATAGGTATGATTCAGCAATTCAAAAGCCACCCTGCCCATTCGCCTCTTGCCGCCTTCTGAATGCTGATTGCCGTATTCTCTAATCTCCTCAAAATACATTATTCCCGGTGCAATCAGTTAATATGTACTTTTGTCCGCTGCTTTTAGCAGCAATTTTAACAAAACAGCAAGCAGCGAAATGACGTCCGGCATCAGAAAGATCATAAATGACCCTGTTTACGGTTTCATTACCCTCGATCATCCGCTTATCTTTAAAGTCATTGCCCATCCCTGGTACCAGCGCCTGCGCCGGATCCACCAGATGGCCTTTGCCCAGTTGGTATATCCTGGCGCCGTTCATACCCGTCTGCACCATTCCCTCGGTGCTTATCACCTTATGAGCAATGCCCTCCATGAACTGAAAAATAAGGGCATCAACATTACCCCCGAGGAAGAAGTGGCGGCCAAAATAGCCATTTTGTTGCATGATATAGGCCATGGCCCCTATTCCCATGCACTGGAAAACAAGCTCCTGAAGGGCATACACCATGAAACTATCTCCATCCGGATCATGGAGATCCTGAACAATGAACTGGAAGGGGCGCTCACCCTGGCCATTGATATATTTACGAACAAATACCACAAACCGTTTCTTCACCAGCTCATCTCCGGCCAGTTGGATGTAGACCGCATGGACTACCTCACCCGCGACAGCTTCTTTACCGGTGTATCGGAGGGGGTTATAGGCTATGACCGCATCCTGAAAATGCTCACCGTAGAGGACAATGAACTAATGGTAGAGGAAAAAGCCGTCTATTCCATTGAGAAATTCCTTGTATCGCGCCGGCTCATGTACTGGCAGGTATACCTGCATAAAACAGTACTCTGCGCCGAAAAAATGCTGGTAAAGATTGTTGAAAGGGCGCAGGAACTCATTACCAGGGGGCAATCCGTTAGCTGTACTTCTCCTGTATTTGATTTCTTTTTGCAAAACCACCATTCCGTCACCTCCATAGAAAACCACCTGGAGCAATTCTGCCTGCTGGACGACTACGATGTACTGGCCACCATCAAAAACTGGATGTTCCATCCTGATAAAGTGCTGGCCAAATTGTGCCACTGCCTCGTTACCCGGCGTTTATTAAAAGTTAAATTAACGGCTACACCCGTTGATCCTGCCTGGCTGGAAGAACAACGGAACAGGATTTGCCGCGATATGCAGATTGAAGAGCAGGATTGTCACTACTTTCTTTTTGGCGGCGTAGCCGAAAATACCACCTACGACCCCCGCGAAGAAAAGATCAACATCCTGTTCAAGGACGGCACCATAAAAGATATTTCCCGGGTTGACAACGCTTTGATACACCAGGCACTCGCCAGCCCTGTGAAAAAATATTACATTTGCTACTTAAACTAGCTATAAACTACAACCATGCAATTCACGGCAGCACAAATAGCCATGCTCATAAACGGAACCATTGAAGGTGATGCCAATGCCGCCGTTGGTTCATTCGGAAAAATTGAAGAAGCACAAAAAGGCCAGCTTGCTTTTCTGGCCAATCCCAAATATGAAGATTACCTGTACACTACCGGGGCGTCTATCGTCATCATCAATGCGTCACAGGAACTGAAACAACCGGTCACCGCCACCCTGCTCCGCGTGCCGGATGCCTATACTGCCTTTGCTACCCTGCTGTCCAAATACCAGGAAATGGTTACCCAGCAAATGAGCGGTATCCAGGAGCCCAGCTACATTGCCAAATCAGCCAAACTGGGACAAAACATCTTCATCGGCGCCTTCAGCTATATAGGAGAAAATGTAACGCTGGGCAACAACGTAAAAATATTCCCCAACACTTTCATTGGCGACAATGTGAAAGTGGGCGATAATACCATCATTCATCCCGGCGTAAAAGTGTACCACGACTGTGTGGTGGGTAAGAACGTCACCATTCATGCCGGTACCGTAGTAGGGAGCGATGGTTTCGGCTTTGCTCCCCAGGCCGACGGCAGCTTCAAAAAAGTACCCCAGATCGGCAATGTGGTAGTAGAAGATTTTGTGGAGATAGGGGCCAATGCCACCATTGACCGGGCCACCATGGGCTCTACCCTCATTAAATCGGGCGCCAAGCTGGATAACCTCATCCAGATAGCCCACAACGTAGAGGTAGGCAACAATACCGTTATTGCCGCCCAGGCAGGGGTAAGTGGCAGCACCAAGCTCGGTAACAATGTGATGATCGGCGGCCAGGCAGGTATCGTAGGCCACCTGACGATTGCCGACGGGGCCCGTATCAATGCCCAGAGCGGCGTAAGCAAATCCATCAAAACTCCCAATACGGCCGTAACAGGCTCACCGGCATTCGATTATACCAGCACCCTCCGCAGCCAGGCGCTCAGCCGCAACCTGCCCGACATGGAAAAGCGCATCAAGGAACTGGAAAAACTGGTGCAACAGCTTCTGTCCGAAAAAGTAAATTTATAATACTTCACCGAACCAGCTTTCATCATTCACAAACCAATATTTTACTGATCCCCTCATTCACAAGGGTTTAGGGTAAACAATCATACAAACTAAGCCCCGCAAGCAAACTTTCTGTTATCTTTGCGCCATCCTTTAAAAAACAAGAATGGACGCTACCTTTAATCCTGATAAACAACATACTCTGAATTCGGCCGTCAGCATCTCCGGTACTGGTTTACACACCGGTATCAATGTAGATATGACCCTGAAACCGGCCAATGCTGGTTTTGGCTACCAGTTTCAGCGTATAGACCTGCCCGGCCAGCCCGTTATCAAGGCTGATTGTGAACTCGTTACAGACACATCCCGTGGTACCACCCTCGAAGACAATGGCGCCAAAGTAAGCACCGTGGAGCATATTCTCGCCGCCCTGGTAGGCATGGGGGTAGACAACTGCCTCATTGAGCTCAATGGCCCGGAAATTCCCATCATTGACGGAAGTTCTTCCCCCTTTGTAGAGATCATCCAGGAAGCAGGGGTTGTGGAGCAGGAAGCTGCCAAGGCCTGGTACACCATAGATACCAACATTACCCATTACGACGAAAAAAAACGGGTGGAAATGACCGCCCTCCCTGCAACGGAATACAAGATCACTACACTCATAGATTTTAACAGCCCCGTACTGGGCACACAGCACGCCGGCCTCAAATCCATGCAGGAATTCAAAACCGAAATAGCCTCCTCCCGCACTTTTGTATTCCTGCATGAGCTGGAAATGCTGCTGGAGCACAACCTGATCAAAGGAGGCGATATCAACAATGCCATCGTGGTCGTGGACAAGCCCGTAACAGATGGAGAAATGGAACGATTGGCAAAGGCCTTTGGCCGTAAGAAAGTAGAAGTGAAAAGCGAGGGATACCTCAATAACCTGGAGCTTCGCTTCTCCAATGAGCCGGCACGGCATAAGCTACTTGATGTAGTAGGTGATCTTGCCCTGATAGGTTATCCCATCAAAGCGCATATCATTGCCAACCGTCCGGGGCATAGCACCAACGTTGACTTTGCACGCAAGATCAAGCAGTACATTAAAAAGAATAAGCATGTAAAGGATATTCCGGTATACGATGCCAACCAACCGCCTGTTTACACGTTACAGCAAATAGAAAAAACATTGCCGCATCGTTTTCCGTTCCTGTTGGTCGATAAGATCATTGAACTGAGCGATCGTCACATAGTAGGCATCAAAAATGTCACCTTCAATGAGCCCTTTTTCCAGGGTCATTTTCCAGGCAACCCGGTAATGCCCGGCGTATTACAGGTAGAAGCCCTCGCCCAAACAGGAGGTATTCTTTGTATCAATGCCATGCCCCCCGGTGAATATGACACTTACTTTATTAAAATCGACAATGTTAAGTTCAAGCAAAAAGTGGTGCCCGGAGATACTATGATCCTTAAAATGGAGTTGTTAGCACCAATACGTCGTGGCATCTGCGAAATGAGGGGAAAAGTATACATCGGCAATAAAATAGCTACTGAGGGAGATCTCATGGCTCAACTGGTAAAACGTGGCTAACGAGATAGTTATAGGTGCTTAAAAGCCCTTATCACAATAAATTATATTTGATTATAGGGGTTTATTGCATGACTTTTGTCTATTTTAGTACAATCTTTTAATATCAAACATCAATCAATCCATAAGTATACGCCGGGCGAACATCAGCCGGATCCCCAGGGGGAAGAGATGTCCGTCGCTCCAAAAAGCCAATTTCAGGCTACACTTAAGAACGTCAACACAATGATCCATCCGCATACGTATATTCATCCTAATGCCAGACTGGCCACCAACGTTAAGATCGACCCTTTCACAGTTATTCATCAGAATGTAGAAATAGGAGAAGGTACCTGGATCGGTAGTAACGTGACCATTATGGAAGGCGCACGAATTGGCAAGAACTGCCGGATATTCCCCGGCGCTGTAATAGCTGCCATTCCGCAGGATCTTAAATTTGAAGGAGAGGATACCCTTGTTGAAATAGGTGATAATGCTACTATACGGGAATTTGTAACCATTAACCGGGGCACCAAGGATCGCTGGAAGACCAAAGTAGGCAACAACAGCCTCATCATGGCGTATAGCCACCTGGCGCACGACTGCATTGTGGGCAACTACTGCGTACTCAGCAACAATACCCAATTGGCCGGCCACGTAGAAGTAGGCGACTGGGCGATACTCGGTGGTATGTGCGCCGTTCACCAATTCGTGAAGATCGGCCAGCATGCCTTTGTAAGCGGTGGCTCACTCGTAGGTAAAGATGTTCCTCCCTATATCAAAGCAGGCCGCCAGCCATTGAGCTATTCAGGCGCCAACTCAGTAGGCCTCAAACGCAGGGGCTTCACCATTGATAAGATCAATCATATCCTCGATATTTATCGCGTCATCTACAACAAAGGAATGAATACCAGCCAGGCACTTGAATACCTGGAAGAAGAATTCCCTGCGACTGATGAACGTGATGAAATCGTAACCTTTATCCGCGAAAGCGGCCGCGGTATCATAAAACGCTATGTAAAAGGTAGTGTGGATGAAGATATCGCTGACTAAAGCAGGCAAACGATTCAACCGCGACTGGATCTTCCGTAACATTACTTACGAATTTAATGCAGGCAATGCCTATGCCATCACCGGACCTAATGGCTCCGGTAAATCCACCTTACTCCAGGTGATCGGCGGCGCCCTCATGATGAGTGAAGGCGATCTCAGGTACGAAGTACCGGGAACCGGGAACCAACCACCTATAATGGGCAATGGTAAACAATCAACGGACAATCTATACCAACATATAGCCATCGCCGCCCCTTATCTCGAAGTCATTGAAGAAATGACCGTTACCGAATTCCTGGCATTCCACACCGAGTTTAAAACACTGCTGCCCGGTATTACCATTAAAAAAATCATTGACGTTGTTGGACTGGAGAAAGCGGCCCATAAACAGATCCGTTACTACAGCAGTGGCATGAAACAACGGGTAAAACTGGCACAGGCCATCTTCAGTGATGTACCCTGTCTATTATTGGACGAACCCTGCACCAACCTCGATACAGAAGGTATCGCCCTCTATCAGCAGCTCATCAACGATTACTGCGCTAACCGCCTCGTCATCGTCAGCAGCAATGACAGCCAGGAATACGGCTTCTGTAAAGAGAAGATCAGCATCCTCGATTATAAATAACTGATTGTTTCTGCTCACCATCTTTTATGTTCATACGGGGATGTATAGACCTGGTGGAGTTAACAAACGTGACAGGCTACGCGTGGGACACCGTTTATAGCTGGACAAATTGTCAATGAGTTGTTGATCGGAGCGTTATTAATTTAACGCTGGCTGGCGATCAATAAATTCAGGTCGGTATACTTTAAGTCAAAACGCTGACTGAGGTGAAAATTGGTGAGGGCGCCTTTGAAAATATAGATGCCGCTACGCAGGTGCACCTTATGCCATACCAGGCTTTCAAAGCCTCCCTCATCCCCCGCTTCCAGCAACAAAGGCATCAGTACATTGCTGATGGCCTGGGAGGCCGTACGGGCAAATCCCGAAGGTATATTGGGCACACAGTAATGAATAACCCCATACTTCATAAAAATGGGTTGCTCATGACTGGTAATTTCCGACGTTTCAAAACATCCGCCACGGTCAATGCTTACATCAATAATCACACTGCCGGGGCGCATATTGCTTACCATTTCTTCCGTCACCACTACCGGCGTACGGCCACTTTGTGATGCCAGGGCGCCCACCGCTACCTCGCAGGTCTTTAGCTGCTTGGCCAGGATGCGTGGCTCCATCACAGAAGTCCACATGCGCTGCCCGATATTATTCTGCAACCGCTTCAGGCGGTACACACTATTGTCAAATACCTTTACAGAAGCACCCAGCGCCAGGGCGGCACGGGCAGCAAACTCTCCTACAATGCCTGCTCCAAGAATAATGACTTTGGTAGGGGGAATACCCGAGATACCTCCCAACAATACGCCTTTCCCATGATTGGCCGAGCTGAGGTATTGTGCTGCGATCAGCATCACCGCACTGCCCGCAATCTCACTCATGCTGCGAACAATAGGCAGGCTGTCGCTGTCGTCCTTTAAATTCTCAAATGAAATAGCGGTAATACGCTTGTCCATCATCTTCTGCAGCAACTCAGCCTTCATGGCCGAAAGATGGATGGGAGATATGATCACCTGATTAAGCTGCAGGTAAGGAAGGTCTTCCTCCACCACCGGGGCGCTCTTCACCAATATAGGCGACCTGAACACTTCCGCTTTATCATATACAATACGGGCGCCCGCTTCACTATAATCGCGGTCACGATAATGGGCAGCTTCACCGGCATTGTGCTCAATCACCACGTCATGTCCGTTACTGATCAATACACCTACGGCTTCCGGCGTCAGGGCAATCCGGTTCTCCTGGAAAGCCGTTTCTTTAGGAATACCAATATGCAATTGGGCCCCTTTGGGTTTTATATCAAGTTTTTCTTCAAGTGTTTCATAACTGAAAGAGGTGCTGATGATCGGTTTTTGCTGAGACATGAAGCGTTTTTCAGTTTTCTGGTTGCTGGTTTGATTACTTAGAAAGCCATCAAATATACTCATTTATCCCCGATCCTCAGAAGGCGGGTTTGATGGTCAGGGGCGCTGATGAATACAGGTACGGTATGATCAGGGAAAATTGGCTCCGCCCTCTCCGGCCATTCCACCAGGCAGATATTACCGGAATACAGGCAATCTTCCACGCCAGCCTGGATGGCTTCCTCCACATCCTTCAGCCGGTACAGGTCAATATGGAACATCGTTCCACCCGGCCAGGCATACTCATTAATGATGGAAAAAGTAGGACTGCCCACTGTACTGCTTACCCCCTTTACATCACAGAGGGCATGGATAAAAGTAGTTTTGCCGGCTCCCATAGCGCCATGGAAAGCAAAAACCTTCGCCCCTGCTGCTGCCTGCCAGAATTGCCGGGCTGCATCCTGGATGCCTTCCAGCGTAAACCGTAATTCCATAGGCCGCAAAGATACTGCCGGGGTCAGTTTTTTGGGAAAATGCCCGCAGGAAATTGCAACCCGGTAAAGATATTATCGTAGATTCATAGTGCGCCTCCCGTCATTCCTTGGTAAATTTGCGGTGGACCTGGTGCAAACACCTCCCTTTTCCCGAGATATGCTATGAATTGCCAGCCAACCAGTAAAAACACCAAATCAAAACTATGAACTGCATGATCGGAATGATCAGCAGTAGCTTCATAGAGAGATCAAAACCCGGCAAGTACATGAAAACAGTGAACTGGAAAGTTGAAGGCATGACCTGTTCTAACTGCGCCCTTACCATCCATAAATACCTCGAAAAAGAAGGTATGCAGGATATAAAAGTCAGCCTGGCAAGCGGTGATGTCAGCTTTGGTATCAATGGCGGTGATACCACCGGCCAGCAGATCGTCAAAGGCATTGAATCCCTCGGCTATACTGTTCATGATGAGCAGGGCGGCACTACGCCCTCCAAAAAGAGATTTTTGCCCAGCCATAAACAACGTTTCTTATTCTGCCTCCTGTTTACAGCACCCCTCATGCTCCACATGCTCGACAAATGGGTGCACATCCACTGGCTCATGAATCACTGGGTGCAACTGGGGCTCTGCCTGCCGGTTTTCCTCGTAGGCATGGACTACTTCGGCCGCAGCGCCATCAAAAGCATCCGCAATGGCATCCCCAATATGAATGTGCTGGTAGCCCTGGGCGCTACTGCCGCTTTTGTGTATAGCTTCGTGGGTACTATCTTTAACCTGGGCGAAAGTTTCCTCTTCTATGAAACGGCCGCCTCCGTCATCACCCTCGTATTCCTGGGTAATTACCTGGAGGATGCTTCCATACAATCTACCCAGCGGGCATTGAATAAACTGGCCAAATCACAGAAAGTAATGGCCAACATGATTGCTTATCACGAAGGACAGGAAAATATCTTCCCCGTAGAAAATACCGCCCTCCGCTCCGGCGACCTCATCCTCATCAAGAACGGCGAACAGGTACCGGCCGATTGTAAAATACTGACCGGCGAAGTGACCGTCAACGAAGCCATCCTTACCGGAGAAAGCATGCCCCTGCACAAAAAAACCAAAGACACCCTCATCGGTGGCAGCTTATTAATAGATGGTACAGCCAGGGCACAGGTTATGGCCGAAGCCAAAGACTCGGTACTGGCCAACATCATCAACCTCGTTAAACGGGCACAGAGTGAAAGACCACCTGTGCAGCAAATGGCCGATAAGATCAGCGCCATCTTTGTACCCATCGTATTGGGCATTGCTGCCGTAACCTTCATCGTCAACTTCATCGTGCTGCAAAACTTTACCGCCTCCCTCATGCGCAGCATTGCCGTACTGGTCATAGCTTGTCCCTGCGCCATGGGACTGGCCACACCGGCTGCCATAGCAGTGGGCCTGGGACGTGCAGCACGCAATGGCATCCTCTTCCGCAATGCCAAAAGCCTCGAACTGTTCCGGAACATCCGGCAGGTGGTATTTGATAAAACAGGCACCCTTACCACGGGCAACTTTGTAGTGGCAGGTTTTGAACTCAAGGCGGAGAACATGACCAAAGAAGAATTTAAAGGGATAGCCGCTTCCTTGGAGAAATATTCCAATCACCCCATTGCCAAAAGCATTGCCGCTGAATGGAAAACAAAAGAAGACATCCGCTGGCAGCAAATTGAAGAGGCAAAAGGGCAGGGCATGAAAGCTACTACCAAAGAAGGCGATATATACCAGGCCGGTTCTTACCGGGTAGCCATGGCCCATACCCGCGATGACAGCCACAATGTATACATCCTGAAAAATGACCAACTGCTGGGCTGGATTGATGTAAAAGATGAAATACGTCCCGAAGCCATCCAGATCGTACAATACCTGCGGCACAGGAACATACGCACCATCCTGCTCAGCGGCGATCGTCAGGCCAAATGTGTACAACTGGCCAACTTCCTCGGCATAGATGAAGTCATTGCAGAAAAAACGCCTGAGGAAAAATTAACCGTCGTGGAAGACCTCACCCTGCAGGGCCCTACGGCCATGGTGGGCGATGGCATCAATGATGCACCGGCACTGGCCAAAGCTACCATTGGTATCTCACTCAGCGAAGCATCACAAATAGCCATGCAAACAGCCGATGTGGTGCTCATGAACCAGGGTATTAAAAACCTTCCCTTATCATTGGGACTGGGGCGGCATACTTTCCTTACCATTAAACAAAACCTTTTCTGGGCATTCTTCTACAACATCATTGCTATTCCCGTAGCCGCCTTCGGCTTGCTCACACCTACCTTCGGCGCCCTGGTCATGGGACTGAGCGATGTGGTATTAGCGGTGAATTCAGTACGTTTGTTCGTTAAAAAAGTAACCTGAACATTCATTCCATATTAAAAAACTACTGGAGGTATGATTCCTTCCGGCCTTTCCAGGAAGACATCATCCATTCCATCCTCAGTGGCAAAGACACCCTGGCCCTCTTACCCACCGGTGGGGGCAAATCCATTTGCTTCCAGGTGCCGGCCATGGCAAAGGAGGGCTTATGCCTCGTAGTAAGTCCACTCATTGCGCTGATGAAAGACCAGGTAGAGGCCCTGCGCAGAAAAGGAATCACAGCCTTTGCCATCTATTCCGGCATGAGCCGCAAGGAAGTCATCAACACCCTGAAAGTAGCGACCGACAGTAACTGCAAATTCCTCTATGTATCACCCGAGCGGCTGGAAACATCCCTGTTCAAAGAATACCTGCCCGCGCTGGACATCAACCTCATCGCAGTAGATGAAGCGCATTGTATTTCCCAATGGGGATATGATTTCAGGCCACCTTACTTACGCATAGCGGCCCTGCGTGAAGAATTACCCGGCATTCCCATATTGGCCCTCACCGCCTCCGCTACGCCCCTCGTACAACAGGATATTTGCGACAAGCTGGAGTTTACCCAGCCCGGCATCTTCCGCCAGTCCTTTGAGCGGCCCAACCTCTCCTACAGCCTCTTTGAAACAGACGCCAAGATCAATAAGATCGTTGACATCCTGCAGAAAGTACCGGGCAGCAGCATTGTTTATTGCAAAAGCCGCAAACGCACCAAGTCCATCAGCGACCTGCTGAATATGCAGGATATCCAGGCCGACTACTACCATGCCGGCCTGCCACAGGAAGAACGCAGTAAAAAACAGGAAGCCTGGATCAAGAACCACACACGCGTTATCGTTTGTACCAACGCGTTCGGGATGGGCATTGATAAACCTGATGTACGTACTGTGATCCATGCCGATGTACCCGACTGCCTGGAAAACTATTACCAGGAGGCGGGACGTGCAGGCCGGGATGGCAAGAAAGCCTATGCCGTGCTCCTGTATGATAACAAGGAGTTGGATGAGCTGCAGTTATTGCCCGATGTACGTTTCCCTTCACTGGAAACCATTCGTACCGTATACCAGGCCATCGTGAACTACCTCCAGTTGCCCACTGGTTCCGGTGAAGGTGTTTACTATGATTTCGACATTACAGACTTCGCCAGTAAATTCAAGCTGGACGCCTGGACCACCACCTATGTTATCAAGGCACTGGAGCAGGATGGCTGGCTTTCCTTTAATGAACAGGTATTCCTGCCTTCCAAAGTACAGTTTGTAACCAATAAACAATGGCTCTATGAATTTGAGGAAAGCAGCCCGGTGCTGGAGCCACTCATCACCACCTTACTCAGGACCTATGAAGGCATTTTTGATATACCGGTGAGCATTCATGAAAAAACATTGGCTTTCCTGCTGAGAAAGGAGCAGGAAGAAATTGTCAAACAGTTAAAAATATTGGATGCCAATGCCGTCATTGATTACCTGCCGCAGAAAGACAGTCCGCAGCTTTACTTCCTGCGCCGCCGCGTAAAAGCAGAAGACCTGGTAATAGACATGGTGGATTACAAAAAGCGCAAGCAACAATACCAGGAACGCATTGCCGCCATCATCCATTACATCCGGGAAAGGAAACAATGCCGCAGCCAATACATAGCGGTCTATTTTGGCGACAATACCACCCGCGATTGCGGCATTTGTGATAACTGCCTCAACCGGCAGGAGCAACCCTTAACAGCCGAAGAATTTAAACAGATACATCAACGCATCGTAGACATCATAGGCGCCCATAGTATTACAGCAGATGAACTACTCTACCAACTCAATGGCATCAAAAAAGAAAAGGCCTGGCAGGTGATTAGCTTCCTCCAGGCCGAACAAAAAATATCGGTAAATGAAAAGGGATTGATCAGCTTATCATCCTAAAACCAGCTACTGCTCTTCTTCCTGCTCTTACCACCTAATCCCAAAGCACCCAGCAAACTACGGGTGATCACATTGGCGGCAGTACGGCCTATCTGGCGGGTAACAGAGTTATCCAGCACTTTTTCTATAGTTGACTTTTCTTTCCTGCCACCACCCGAAGCCTTCTTCTCTTCTTTTGCAGCTTTCTCTTCTGCCGTCCGTTCTGCGGCTTCCTCCAGTTTGGCATTCAGTATTTCATAAGCGCTTTCAGTATCTGCTACTGCTGCATACTTCTTCACCAGTTTGGAGCTATTCACAATACCGTCTATTTCACCATCTGTCAATACATCCATCCTGGAGCGTGGGGGCACCAGCATCGTATGTACCAGTGGCGTGGGAATGCCCTTTTCGTTCAACATCGTTACCAGGGCCTCGCCAATACCCAGTTGGGTAAGTAACTCTTCTGTTTTATAGAATTCCGTTTCAGGATAATTCTGTGCGGCCTGCTTGATCGTCTTGCGGTCGGCAGCGGTAAAAGCGCGCAGTGCATGTTGCACCTTCAATCCCAACTGGCTCAGCACGCTGGCCGGAACATCCTGCGGGTTCTGCGTACAGAAAAAGATGCCCACACCCTTGGAGCGGATGAGTTTGATCACTGTCTCAATCTGTTGCAGCAGGGCATCCGTCGCTTCCTGGAATACCAGGTGCGCCTCATCAATAAACATCACCAGCTTGGGCTTATCCAGGTCGCCGGCTTCCGGAAGCGTAGCATACAATTCGGCCAGCAATTGCAACATAAAAGTAGAGAACAGCTTGGGCCTGTTTTGCATATCTGTTACCCGCAGCACACTGATCATGCCGCGGCCATCATCGGCAATACGCATCAGGTCGTCTACTTCAAAAGATGGTTCGCCAAAGAAAACATCCGCCCCCTGCTGTTGCAGTTCTATCACCTTACGCAGGATCGTACCTGTGCTGGTAGTGGCGATCTTACCATATTCCTTTTCGATCTCTGCCTTGCCTTCATTGCTTACAAACTGCAATACCTTGATAAAATCCTTCAGGTCGAGCAGGGCCAGCTTATGATCATCGCAATACTTGAAGATCATGGATACCAACCCCTGCTGTGTATCATTCAGGTCTAATATCTTGGATAGGAGGATGGGACCAAACTCGCTCACCGTAGCCCTTAACCGTACCCCTTTTTCATTACTCAGGGTCATTAGTTCTACCGGGAAGGCGGCAGGCTTATAGGCTGTTCCAATCACCGCCATCCGTTCTTTGATCTTCTCATTATCGGTACCTGCAGCGGCAATGCCACTCAGGTCGCCTTTAATATCCATCAGCAATACCGGCACACTGGCATCACTCAGGGCTTCTGCTATTACCTGTAAAGTTTTAGTTTTACCGGTACCGGTAGCACCGGCTATCAGGCCATGCCGGTTCATCGTTTTCAGGGGCAGCTTTACCAAAGCGCCGGGCACGGCTGCTTTGTCCAGCATACCGGCGCCCAATACAGCAAATTCTCCTTTGAAAGTATAACCTTCCTGCACGGCTTGCAGGAATACTTCAGTGTTTGGCATAAGGCAGATTTATAAGGGGAAGATACAGGATTGAAAGAAAATCAATCACAAAAACTTGTTATCTGTAAGTAATCGGAGTACTTGTTCCCTACTCACCACACCCTCGAAGCAAGCGCATTGCTGATTGCCGACTGCCGATTGCCGTCCTTCCCTCACATCTCCTCTTCCCTTTCCAGCATCAGGATCGCACTCTGGGGTACGATATAATATTTCTCATTCTCGTACAATACTTCCGTCGCTCCGCTGAGCAGGAACACGGCCAGGTCGCCCTCCCTTGCCTGCAGGGGAATATACTTCACCTGTTCTTCATGCCCTTTCCACGATTCATCTTCCACTGGCATGGGAATAGCATAGCCAGGTCCTGTTTTAATCACATATCCCTGCTGCACCTTCTCCTTTTCCTGTACCCCGGGAGGCAGGTACAAACCACTTTCTGTGCGTTCATTGGCTTTGGAAGGCCGTATTAATACCCGGTCGCCTATTACAATCAGCTTCTTAAAAGTATTATCGTTCGTCAGTCGCATAAGAATGATCTTAAAGGGCAAAATTACCCCCTCTCCCCCATTTATTAACAAAATATTACACGCCACTTGTCGGTTATAGCAAATGATTTAATTTTATTTACACTATCGAACTAAATCTACCTAACAATGGAAGGAAAGAAACCTAAAATCTTGTTGTGTGAAGACGATCAGAACCTGGGCAGTGTACTAAAGAATTACCTGGAATTAAATGATTTCGATGTGACCCTGGAACGTGATGGCCGCCTCGGACTGGCCGCTTTCCAGCGAGAGAAATTTGAGCTTTGCCTGCTCGACATTATGATGCCTCACATGGACGGATTTACCCTTGCGGAGGAGATCCGTGATATTGATCCGGATATCCCCTTGTTCTTCCTCAGTGCCAAAACCATGAAGGAAGACATCATCCAGGGCTATAAGTTGGGTGCCGATGATTACATTACCAAGCCATTCGACAGCGAGGTACTGTTATTGAAGATAAAAGCCATCATGAAAAGAAATGAAGAGGTAACCCGTGAACAGGAAAACAAAGAGTTCGACCTCGGCAGTTATCACTTCAATCCCAAGCTCCGTGAACTGAGCCATAACGGCAAAACACAGACTTTGTCGCCCAAAGAAAATGAATTGCTGAAAATGCTGTCCGAGCACATGAATGACCTGTTGCCCCGTGAGCAGGCATTGAAGAAAATATGGGGCAGCGATACTTATTTCAACGGACGAAGCATGGACGTGTACATTGCCAAGCTGCGCAAATACCTGAAGGAAGATGATAAAATAGAGATCGTCAACATTCACGGTAATGGCTTCCGGCTGGTAGCACCTACCATATAATTCCGCAGTACATACCTCAACAAATACATAAGTCCCGCCCACAAGGCGGGATTTATTGTTGATGCGTTAATACTTTCTTTTTACCCTTCCTATAGAGAGACTGAACTTGAACTGGATGGTGAAATAGGAGTCATTGTGTTTGGGATCGCCTCTTATGCCTCCTTCCTGGGTCACTATGGAGGGATCAAGTTCCTGCCTTCTGTCGGCCAGTTGCGCCGCCAGCTCCGCAGCCCCATGCGACAGATTTTCCGAAAACAGGGCAGGGTCAATATATTGCCGGCTCACATCATCGAGGTAATCCGTTTGCAATATCCGGTGCATGATCTCTACCCGGGCATTCAGCAAGGCCGATATTTCATATTTAACACCGATACCCAAGGGGAAATTAACCTGCGTAAGCCGGTAAGGTCTTCTGTCGGGATACTCCCGAAAACCCTGCCCTTCTGTATGCAGCGGTTGCAAGGCTACCCAGCTACCGTTGATATATGCTTCCGGATTGAAATTAAACACACCCACTCCACCCATTATATAAGGTGAAAAGCGCGGAGCTTCCTTAGCCAATGATTGAAACAGCGTAAGAGGATGGAACTCCGCCAGTAAGGCTACTTCTGATATACGGCTGCGGAAATGCAGGTTGCGCTGGTAGCGGGATTTAGCAGCAGACTGATCACCATTTAATATTTTATCCGAAGCGCTCACCCTGCCGAAGGTGGCTTCCAGCCGGCCACCGATGGTTTGTTTATACAAGGCGCCTGCATAAATACCACCGGCAAAGTTAAACTGCCGCCCGTTAAGGTCTTTAATGAATCCTTTACCCAATCCTTTTCTTCCACCAAGATCAGTAAAGCAGTTCATAACACCGGCTGAGACGCCTGCTTCCCACAATACAGCAGGCTCGATCCGCTCATCATCATAAAAATAATATTGGCCGGCTACGGTATGGACACAAAAGGACAGTACCCCAAGACACACGATGGACTTCAATACACTCATAACACTAATCAATAAAGGTTAATGCAATCTGGCAGGGGTCATTGGGTAGGTAATTAACAGAACAGAAGATTAACAAAAAGGGTACCACTTATGGAATTAGAACCGGCCAATTTAATTTTTTGATTAAAACAGTAAATGTTCGCCGCTGCCACCATGCTTACGTCCTAAATGTTCATAAGCTTTGGGCGTTACTTCGCGGCCGCGGGGCGTGCGCTTGATAAAACCTTCCTGTATTAGAAAAGGTTCATACACTTCTTCCAGCGTACCCGTTTCTTCACCCACCGCTGTAGCGATGGTGGTGATGCCTACCGGGCCGCCTTTGAATTTATCAATGATGGTGAGTAGTATACGATTATCCATTTCATCCAAACCATATTCATCCACATTCAATGCCCGCAGGGCGTGTTGTGTAATGGCCAGGTCAATAACACCATTGCTCAATACCTGTGCAAAATCCCTTACGCGGCGTAAGAGGCCATTGCCAATTCGGGGCGTGCCGCGGCTGCGGCGGGCAATTTCAAAAGCAGCATCGGAAGTGATCTTCACATGCAGAATGCCGGCTGCCCGTGTAATGATCCTTTGCAGCACCTCGGCCGTATAATATTCCAGTCGTGATTTGATCGCGAAGCGGGATAATAAGGGCGCCGTGAGCAGGCCGCTGCGCGTAGTAGCGCCTACCAGCGTAAAGGGATTGAGGTTAATCTGTATGCTTCGTGCATTGGGACCGCTGTCAATCATAATATCCAGCCGGTAATCTTCCATCGCAGCATACAGGTATTCTTCCACCACCGTACTCAGCCGGTGAATTTCATCAATGAACAATACATCATTGGGCTCCAGGTTGGTGAGCAGTCCGGCCAGATCACCCGGCTTTTCAATAACAGGCCCGGAAGTTTCTTTGATATTCACGCCCAGCTCATTGGCCACAATACGGCTCAACGTGGTTTTGCCCAATCCCGGAGGGCCATGAAATAACACATGGTCCAATGCCTCACCACGCAGCTTGGCTGCTTTGATAAATATTTTAAGGTTCTCAATAATTTGTCCCTGCCCGGCGAAGTCTTCTATTTCTGTGGGACGGATATTATTTTCGAACTCTTTATCAGCGGCAGATAAGGAATTTCTTTCTGTATTTAAGTTTGGATTGGACATGCTTTTCGGTCAACTTTGTAAATCTACACAAAAGTAAGGCAGTAATACCATGCACGTACATTTTATACAACACGTACACTTTGAAACGCCGGGCTATTTACTGGAATGGGCTACAGCACAGCAACACACGATCAGCTACACCAAAATATTTGAAGGAGATCCCTTTCCTGCTGCTGACAATATAGACCTGCTGATCATCATGGGCGGCCCTATGGGTGTATATGAAGAAGATAAATACGCATGGCTGGCAACAGAAAAAGCCTTTATAAAAGAAGTGATCGCTGCCGGTAAAAAAGTATTGGGCATCTGCCTCGGTGCACAGCTTATTGCCGAAGTATCGGGCGCCAAAGTATACCCCAATGCCCAAAAAGAAATTGGCTGGTGGCCCATCCGCAAGATCATCAATGAAAAAACTTTGCCGCTCACCGAAACGCTGCCTGATGAGTTCATCACCTTCCATTGGCATGGTGACACTTTCGACCTGCCAGCCGGCGCAGTACATTTATTTGCTACCTCCATTTGTCCTAACCAGGGCTTCCTCCTAAATGAGCAGGTGGCAGGATTACAATTTCATATGGAAGCCACCCCCAGCCTGGTACAGCAAATGGCAAAATATGGGCAGGAGGAGCTGGTAACCGCCCCTTATATTCAAACGGCCGGGCAAATGCAGGAATTAAGCGCCCGCTATGCGGCTGCCCAGCAAAAACAGTTGTTGGATTTTATAAACAGGTTCCTGACTCTCTGATCCTCTCTTATTTTCAATTCCTTGTATCAGTCTTCGCATTGAATTACTCCACTTTGGGATTACCAGCAGGTTTGTTATGCCTCTCTTGTGTCCATATTTGGGAATAAGCCGTAGATATCCCGTATATATCTCGTAGATAAGCCGTAGATAAGCTGTCTTTATATAAAGGCGGGATATCTACGACTAATAAGCATTTTATAAGTAGGCTAAATACAGCTTATCAACAAAGATGCCCTTAACCAGCCTTAAAGGAAACCGGCCTAAGAGTAACTCAATGGGGATATTAAAAATATATTTGCATATACAAATAAGAGCCCCTACCTTTGTCTTGTCAATGAAACCTTCGGAAAGCAAATACCGCCATTGCATGTACTTCGTAGCCAATGCCCTGGGGCGCAGGATAGAGAAGCTGGCTATGGAAAGCTGGAAGAAGGTAGACCTGTCGCCCAGTCACGCTTATCTGCTGATGCTGGCCATCGAAGAGCCAGGCATACAACCGACGGCCCTGAGTGAACAATTGATCCTGACCCCTTCTACCATTACCCGGCTCATTGAGAAGCTGGAGGATAAAGGATTGGTAACCCGTAGCACAGAAGGCAAGCTTACCAAGGTGTACCCTACCGCCCAAGCCAAAGAACTATATCCCAAACTACAGGAATGCCTGGACCATTTTATTGAAAACTACACCTATATCCTTGGCAAAGAAGAAAGTAAGCGCATGGTGAAGAATATGGCCTGCCTGGCCGATAAACTGGGTGAGTAATTTTTTTTATACCAATACTTGTACATACAAATAAGCCTAACACAACAATTATTTTAAATCAACTATTATGAAGTACGTAATTACAGGTGGCGCAGGCCACATTTCAAAGCCCCTGGCAGAAGCATTACTGGCAGCAGGCCACCAGGTAACAGTCATCGGGCGCAATGCCGCCAACCTGCAGGAATTAGTCAATAAGGGGGCTAAAGCAGCGATTGGCTCTGTAAACGATGTTGCCTTCCTGACCACCGCCTTTGCGGGAGCAGATGCGGTATACGTTATGAACCCGCCCGATTATACCAATACTGCTGTAAAAGCAACACTGGAGCAAACGGGCAAAAACTTTACAGCAGCGCTTAAAGCCGCCAATATCAAGTACGTGGTACAACTCAGCAGTATCGGCGCCCACCTCCCCGAAGGCGTAGGTCCCGTAAGCGGCCTGTACCGGGTAGAACAGTCATTACGCACTTTACCCGGCACCAATGTCCTGCACCTTCGCCCGTCCTATTTCTATTATAACCTCTTTGCCAATATCGGGTTGATCAAACAGGCTGGCATTGCAGGTGGCAATTTTAGTGTGGCTGCCAACAAGTTCCCGATCGTTGATACGAGTGATATTGCTGCAGTGGCGGCGGAAGAACTCCTGAAGCTGGATTTTAAAGGTCACCAGGTACGGTATATCGTCAGTGATGAAGTAGGTACAGACGCCATTGCCTCCGCACTGGGCAAAGCCATTGGCAAGCCAGACCTTCCCTGGGTTAAGTTCCCCGACGACCAGGCCAAAGCAGGCATGTTACAAGCTGGCCTGACCGAGGACCTTGCCGACAACTATATTGAAATGGGACATGCTATTGATAACGGTATTATGTTTGAAGATTATTGGAAGCACAAGCAACCATTGGGAAAGGTAAAGCTGGATGATTTTGCAAAGACGTTTGCAGCGGCCTATAATGCGAATTAAGCGAATTACATGAATTGGCAATAAGAGGTGACACCTTTCCCTTGCTTCTCCAAGGAAAGGTATCACTTCTTTGTTTTTGTATCTTTGAAACACTATGAACTACGATCAGTTTTATGCCAGCATCACCCATGCCACACCACCACCGGGAATAAGCGTTTACTTAAAATCACTGTGGTATGATGCCAAAGGCGACTGGGACGCTTCCCATGAGATTATACAGGATGTACCTGATAAAACAGCTTCCTGGATCCATGCCTACCTGCACCGCAAGGAAGGCGATGTTTTTAATGCCAATTACTGGTACAATAAAGCCAATAAGCGCATGCCCGGCCATTCATTGGAACAGGAATGGGAAGAGATCGTAAAAGCGTTGCTCTGATGTAGTGAAGGACCTTATGGCTTTTTGGTATAACGCTTCAGTTGAAGTATCAGTTCCGGGTCGGGGCAGTTGCCCAGGTATTTTTGTCTTTCGGAATATTTACATACACCCGGATAATCCCCTTCTTTTAATTCCATGTCCAGTATGATCTGGAAATGCAGGTGAGGCGGCCAGTGGCCATTCTCTGCAGGCTCCCCAAAATGGGCGATCTTTTGCCCGATGGAAATATATTGTCCGCTGGAAAGTTTCTGAATATCCTTCAGGCTAACATGGCCGTATAAGGTATAAAAAGGCAATCCATCCAACTGGTGCAGCAGGATCATGGTAGCGCCATAATCGCCAAAATGGTCATTAAAAGCAAAGCTATGCACCATGCCTCCCATAAAAGCATACACCGGTGTACCGGCTGCGCCCCAGATATCTGTACCGATGTGCAGGCGGCGGGGCTCTTCACCAGGTACTGCTGCATCAAATAAAGCGCTGCGGTTGTACACGGTCCTGTGCTCATTGTAACCACCAATACCCAGCCGGCAATCAGCAGCCTGCAGTTTACGGTTGATGTAGGCTGAAAAGCTGGCCGTATCGCTGATGATATTACTCGTAAGCTCTGTATTCTTTTCTGTAAAGTCGAGCAGCAATAGTTTATCCTTTGCAGGATCAACGGGCACTACCGGATGAAAAGTAGACTGATATTTACGAATCGTATTTTCAAATACAGAGGGCATATAGAGGATTTTGAAAAGATTGTTACTACTGTTTCAAGACCTGACAGGTTTTGTTTGCGTCGTAAGCGAAACCTGTCAGGTCTCCGGTACTGCCGTTTATAAGCAATTTGCCGCCTTTTATGCATTCCCGCCTCCTGCAAATATCCCGGTTTGCTACCTTTAAATCAACCTCGGATTACAAAAACACACATTTTTATGAATAAATACCTGTTCGCACTGTTTCTGCTGACTATCGGGCAGATAACAGTGGCCCGCCAATCCTCACCACTTTGGTTGAGATACCCCGCCTTATCGCCGGATGGCAAAACGATCGTGTTCAGTTATAAAGGCGACCTGTATAAGGTGCCCGCCACCGGTGGCGATGCCGTTGCCTTAACTTTACATGAAGCGCATGATTTTATGCCGGTATGGAGCCGTGATGGCAAGTATATTGCCTTTGCCAGTGACCGTTATGGTAATTTTGATGTGTATGTGATGCCGGCTGCCGGCGGTGAAGCCACCCGCCTCACGTATCATTCGGCCAATGATTATCCGTATGACTTTACACCCGATGGCAAGAAGGTGATCTTTGGCACCAACAGGAATGATATTTATACCAGCGTACGTTTTCCCCAGCGTGGCTTATTCCAGAAATTGTATGAGGTACCGGTTACAGGCGGACGATCTGTGATGTTCCTGTCGGCCGGTTCAGAATTTGCCCGTTTCAATAGTAAAGGAGATCAACTGGTATTCCAGGACAGGAAAGGTTATGAGGATGCCTGGCGCAAACACCATACTTCTGCCGTGACGCGGGATATCTGGATCTATGATGTGAAGAAGGATGACTACCAGCAGGTATCGGGCTTTGCCGGTGAAGACCGTGAGCCACTCTTTTCTGCCGATGACCAGTCTTTTTATTACCTGAGCGAAAAGAATGGCAATAGCCAGAATATTTATAAAGCGCCCGTTAAAACAAAGATCGCGGAGCAGCAGTTGACAACCTTTAAAGACCACCCTGTACGTCACCTCTCCCGCGCCAATGACAACACGCTTTGCTTTTCGTATGATGGCGAGATTTATACCCTGAAAGAAGGCGATCAGCCAAAGAAGGTAGCTATCCGCATTAATACGGATGGACGCACCAATATAGAAAAGATCATTCCCATCAATACCGGCGTTACCCAAACGGCTTTATCGCCCAATGGGAAAGAGATTGCCTTCATAGTACGCGGGGAGGTATTTGTGACTTCTGTGGAAGGTGGCATTACCAAGCGTATTACCAATACACCGCAACAGGAACGCACGGTGGAATTTACCCCCGATGGCCGTTCGCTCATTTATGCCGCCGAGCGGGGCAATAGCTGGGATATTTACCGCACCACGATTGACAGAAAAGAAGAGCCTTATTTCTATGCCTCCACGGTATTGAAAGAAGAACCGCTGATCGCTACAGAAGCAGAAGAGTTTCAGCCGGTGATTTCCCCGGATGGTAAAGAAGTAGCTTACCTGGAAGAAAGGAATGTTGTGAAGGTGTACAATATCGCTTCCAAAAAGAGCCGTACGATTGTACCCAAGGGCGTTAACTTTTCTTATGCAGATGGTGACCAGGGTTACAAATGGTCACCGGATGGCAAGTGGATCGCCTTCAATTCGGCTGAAGGGCGCTGGACCACGGCAGAGATAGCCCTGATGAAAGCAGATGGCAGCGGTGAAAGAAAGAATGTGACGGAAAGCGGCTTCTCCGACTTTGGCGGCAAATGGGGCTATAACGGAAAAGTGCTGCTGTGGCTAACCGACCGTGATGGTAAGAAACCACTGGCCTTCCAGGGCGCCCGGGAGGTGGATATATACGCTATGTTCTTTGACCAGGAACTGTATGACCGCTTCAAACTGAGCAAAGATGATTATGCCTTGCTGAAGGAGAAAGAGGAAAATGAAAAGAAAGAAAAGAAGGATTCTGCTTTACAAGCTGCCATTGCCAAAAAGGAAAAAGACTGGCAGCCGCTGTTTGAGAACCTCGACAACCGTAAGGAAAGGCTTACGATCAATTCCGGCAATATCTCCGATTATATATTATCCTCCGATGGAGAGAAACTGTATTACCTGGCCCGGGTGGAAAAGGGGTATGACCTATGGCTTACCAATACCCGCACGCGCGAAACCAAGATCCTTACCAAGCTGGATGGCGGCCCCGCAGGTATGGATATTTCCAAGGATGGCAAGAGCCTGTTTGTAGTAAGTGATGGCCGCATTATGAAGGTGGATGCGGAGGCTGGCCGGGTTACCCCGGTTACTGTGAATGGTGAGATGATCCTGAATGCCGCAGCAGAAAGGACCTATATTTTTGAACATGCCTGGCGCCAGGTGATGAAGAAATTCTATGATCCCAAGTTACAGGGCACAGACTGGAAGCTGTATAAAACCACTTACGAGAAATTCCTGCCCTACATCAATAATAATTATGATTACCAGGAATTGCTGAGTGAGCTACTAGGCGAACTGAATGCTTCCCATACTGGTGGACGCTATGCCCCTCCACAGGTGAATACCGATGCGACTGCCAGCCTGGGATTGCTGTATGATGAAACCTATGATGGCGCGGGTGTGAAGGTGATGGAAGTAGTAGAAGGCGGCCCCTTACTGAATGCCAAGACAAAGATTGCAGTAGGCACCGTGATTGAAAAGATTGATGGGGAAACCATCACAGAGAATATGGATTGGAACAAGTTACTGAACCGCAAAGCTGGTAAGAATGTTTTGCTGAACCTGTACAATCCCGCTACAAAAGAGCGCTGGGAAGAAACCCTGAAGCCTATTGCACAGCAGGAAGAGCAGGGGCTACTGTATGCACGCTGGGTAAAGATCATGCGTAAGAAGGTAGATGAGCTCTCCGGCGGTAAGGTAGGTTATGTACATGTGCAGGGCATGAATGATGGCAGCTTCCGCACGGTGTATGAAGATGTGCTGGGCAAGAATGCCATCAAAGAAGCGCTGATCGTAGACACCCGTTTTAATGGTGGCGGCTGGCTGCATGATGACCTGGTGACTTTCCTGGGCGGTAAGAAGTATATGGATTTCTCACCACAGGGCGTAACACCCACTTCGGGCGAGCCACGCAATAAATGGAGCAATCCCTCCTGTGTGCTGATGAGTGAAAGCAATTATTCTGATGCCTTCCTGTTCCCATACGCTTATAAGAGTCTTGACCTGGGCAAACTGATCGGTATGCCCGTGCCGGGTACTGGTACAGCGGTATGGTGGGAAACACAGATCGACCCGACCCTGGTGTTTGGCATTCCTATGGTAGCTACTATTGGTAAAGAGAAGCGCCCCACCGAGAACCTGCAACTGGAGCCGGATATTAAGCTGGCCAATAATTATAAGGATGTGCTGAAAGGTAAAGACCAGCAACTGGAAAGGGCCGTGAAAGAGATGCTGGAAGAGATTAAGAAAGGACCGAAGAAAGGGTTTTAAGAAAGGCAACCAGGCAGTGAGGCATTCAGGCAACGAGGAAGACAGAAGTGCATGAATTGAAAACGAACATGGTGTAATAAAGCAAACGGTGAGCCTTTCTTCAAAAGGTGCTCACCGTTTTATTTTGCATTACATGAGCGCTACATGAATGTTACAGCCACAGGCTGTTCAAATAACTGACCATACGGGATGGATACACGGGCCGCCAGCTTATCTTCCAGCATATTGGCCATGGTTTCAAAATACAGAATCACCTCTTCCCGGTTATTTCTTTTCAGCCAGCGAAAGCCGCCAGGCAATTGCTTCAACACTTCCCTGTCTTCGAGGTATTCCACATGATGGATATCGGTAGGTGTTAGTCCTAACTGTTCCAGTTTAGTCAGCAACAAGGTGATGGGAGCGCCGGTCACAGAGCAGGCTTCCTGGGCAATCTCTGTCCACTCACCCGGGCCAGTATGGGCATAGGCGCGTATCTCTTCTTTGCTCAACTGTGTAGTGGCCTGCAGCAGATGCCCGCAGTTACAGGCGCCATGATGTCCCCAGGCATAATAAGCACCGTCACGCAACGTGGCAGCGGCTTTGCGCAGCCCCTCTATCAGCTCTATCGTTGGGTAAGCCATAGGTACTAATTTCCTAAAAAAAACAATGCAGCGGATGCATTGTTCAGATTAAAGGTGAGTCGCCCCCGTTGTACGGGGCGGCCCACCTTGGTTATGCCATTCGTTAAAAGAAACTTAAGGTAAAATATTCATGTGTGGAGTGCGTTTTTACAGGTATCATCCAACAATAACCATTTGAAAACTATCACTATTCCGCTGTGTTGTTTGGCAGCAACATTTTTGTTGGTCAGGCAACCTGCTCTGTCACAAACCATTACAGGCGCCTGGAAGGGAAAGACCGGTAATGTGCGTACAGAACTGAAGCTGGTGAAGAAAGGCGACAGCCTGCTGGGCACCGCTTACTATTATACCTCTAAGAACCATTACCGGCGCTATGCCGTGCGTGGGTATTTTGATGGACAAACCAATGACGTGGTTTGGTGGGATGAAGCCTTGCTGGAAGACAAAGCATCCGGTGGGCTGTTTGGCTCCTCCAAAGAGCCGGTACTGAGCGTGGCAGATTTTAACTGTCCGGGGGAAGATAAGATGCTGCTGGATGGCAGCAGTACCGAGCGCGACCACAAAGACGTACCCAAAGGACCAGTAGCGCTGGAGAAGATTACCAGCCCCACCTTCACCGATGAATGGGATTTTGTGATTGATAATTACCTGGTAGGCGCCAATCACCCGGATATTATTGACAGCATAGCACGGCTATCTTTTGCCCCGCCACCTATGGAACAAGAGGTACCGGAAAGAGAGATACCGGCTACGACCGTCCCTGCCACAGCACCGGTAACGGTAGCTGCCCCCAAGGTGAAAGCGCCTGCGCCGGTTGTACCTGCAGAGAAGAAGGTGAGCAATCCTATTACACCGGAAGATAAGTTCACGGCCCGTACCAATAAGCTGCAAACAGTGATCCCTGTTACCAGCAAGAAGATTGAGCTGCGCTTTTATGACAATGCACAGGTGGATGGCGACTCTATTGCTCTATTCCTGAACAAGAAGCTCATCTTTAAGAATATCCGCCTTACCGATCAGCCTTATACTATTTTCCTGGATGCGGATGAACTGGCCAATGACAATGAACTGGTGATGGTAGCTGAGAACCTGGGCTCCATTCCGCCCAATACTTCTTTCATGGTAGCCATTGTAGGCAAGAAACGCTATGAAGCAAGACTGTATGCTGATGAAAACAGCAGTGCCTTGATAAGATTGATTAAACAACCTTAAACTACCACATTCACCATCTTCCCCTTCACATAGATGATCTTTTTGTGTGGCTTGCCTTCCATCCATTTCTGGATGACATCATTGGAAAGTACGATTTTCTCCACGTCTTCCTGCGGCGCATCCAATGCGATGTTGATGGTAGTACGCAGTTTACCATTCACAGAAATGGGGTATTCCTTGTTGCTTTCTACCAGGTATTTGGGTTCAAATTTCGGATAGGCAGCATCCAGGATGGCGGAGTCATTTCCGAGTAAATGCCACAACTCTTCGCACACGTGTGGTGCATAAGGCGTAAGCAATATGAGTAAAGGCTGCAGGATATCCTTTTTGTGGCACTTCATTTCAGAAAGATCATTCACACAGATCATGAAGGAGCTCACGGCCGTATTGAAAGAGAACCTTTCGGTATCTTCCTCTGCCCGCTTGATAGCCTTGTGCAATACTTTTAACTCTGCATCCGTAGGCGCTGCTGTATTCCATACCTGCCCTTTCATTTCATCATAGAACAAACGCCATAGCTTTTTCAGGAAGCGGTGTACACCCTCAATACCTTTGGTATCCCAGGGTTTGTCCTGCTCTACCGGTCCGAGGAACATTTCATACATGCGGAAGGTATCAGCGCCGTATTTATCTACAATATCATCCGGGTTCACCACATTGAAGTAACGTTTGCTCATTTTCTCCAGGCGTGAGCCACAGATGTATTTGCCATCCTCCAGGATGAAGGAAGCCGTTTCATATTCTGCCCTTGATTGTTTGAATGCTTCCTGGTCCAGCACATAGCCATCCACAATGGAAACATCCACATGCAGTTCATCTGTTTCATACTGGTCTTTCAAACCGGCTGATATAAACTGATTGGTGCCACGCAGGCGGTATATCAGCCTGGAATCACCACCAATCTTTCCCTGGTTCACCAGTTTTTTATAAGGCTCATCATGACCAATGTAACCAAGGTCATAGAGGGCCTTGGTCCACATGCGGCTATAGAGCAGGTGACCTACAGCATGTTCGGTACCACCGATGTACAGGTCTACCTGGCCCCAGTAATCACTGGCTTTACGGTCGCAGAAGGTGTTGTCATTATGCGGGTCCATATACCGCAGGAAGTACCAGCTACTGCCGGCATAACCGGGCATGGTAGAGCTTTCCCTTTGTCCGCCAATGGGGGAGGAGTTGATCCACTCAGGCAGGTTACTCAATGGCCCCTCACCTTCCTGACCAGGCTTTATTTCATCCAGGTGCGGCAATAATACCGGCAATTCACTTTCGGATAAAGGATAAGCCACGCCTTCTTTCCAGGCAATGGGGAATGGTTCACCCCAGTAACGCTGGCGACTGAAAGCGGCATCCCGCATTTTATAGTTGACTTTCCGGATGCCGATGCCCAGCTCCTCCAGTTTATTGCTGGCTACTTCCATGGCCTGGCGCATCACCAGTCCGTTGAGGAAACCAGAGTTCTCCAGGATGGCATCCTTGGTAGGGTTGGCCTCTTCGCCATTGTAATGGCTGCCGATGATGTTGGTGATGGATATACCGAAGTGGTTGGCAAATTTATGGTCACGCTCATCGCCACAAGGCACGGCCATGATGGCACCGGTACCATATCCCGCCAATACATATTCAGAGATCCATACCGGGATCTCGCGCTGATCGAAAGGATTGAGCACATAGGCGCCGGTGAATACACCGGAGATCTTTTTCTCGGCCATGCGCTCCCGCTCACTGCGGCTCTTTACATAGGCGATATAATCCTCCACCGCCTGTTTCTGAACGGGCGTAGTGATCTGGTCAATCAATTCATGTTCGGGCGCAATGACCATAAAGTCTACGCCGAAGATGGTATCGGGGCGGGTGGTATAGACGGTGAGTGGCGAGTGGCGAGTGGCGAGTGGGGCGTTTGCGGGTTTAAACGCAAAGGTGATCTCAGCGCCGTAGCTTTTGCCGATCCAGTTGCTTTGCATTTCCTTCATGGCATCGCTGAAGTCAACCTGCTCCAGTCCTTCCAGGAGGCGATCGGCATATTCCGTAATGCGCAGGTACCACTGGCGCAGCTTTTTTCTCACCACGGGAAAGCCGCCGCGTTCACTTACGCCATTCACTACTTCATCATTGGCCAGTACCGTGCCCAATGCTTCGCACCAGTTCACTTCCCCAAAGCCACAATAGGCCAGGCGGTATTCCATTAATATGTCCATTTGCTGGCGCTCATCAAAGCTTACCCATAATTGCTCGGTAAACCGGATAGAGGAATCGCCGGGACAGGGATGGCTGACATTGCCTTCCTTTTCAAACTGCTTTATTAATTGGGCAATGGGTTCTGCCTTCTTCGTTTTCCGGTTGAACCAGCTATGGAAGAGCTGCAGGAAGATCCATTGGGTCCATTTATAATAGGAAGGATCGGAAGTCTTTATTTCCCGGTCCCAATCGAAACAAAAGCCGATGTTGTCCAACTGCCGGCGGAAGTTGTTGATATTGGCATCCGTGGCTACGGCGGGGTGAATACCATGGTCTATGGCATATTGTTCGGCCGGAAGACCAAAGGCGTCATAGCCCATGGGGTGTAGTACGTTGAAGCCTTTGAGCCTCTTATAACGGGCAAAGATGTCGCTGGCAATGTAGCCGAGCGGATGGCCTACGTGGAGGCCTGCCCCACTGGGGTAAGGGAACATATCCAGCACATAGTATTTGGGCCGGTCACTTGTATTGCTCACCTTGTATGCGTTGGTCTCTTTCCAGATCTGTTGCCATTTCTTCTCTATCTGGCTGAATTTATATTCCATATATCTCTCCGTTACGATTCAGATTTTTTTAATGGTATTATTCTTGTACCCCTTGCACCAGGGCTGGCACTCCGGGGCGTCGCTACTTTTATATTCGTTGAGGAAACGTTAAAAGGCGTTACCCCGAAAAATTTTTCCGGCTCCGCATCCGTTAGTAGGGCGTCAAAAATACGGATTATCCGGCTTAAGCGGGATAAAACTGCTATTTTTGCCGTTATCGGTTTATTAACTAACCCATCAAAATGATTGTTTCATGGCGCAATTAGGAAAAGGATCAGCCAGGCGTTCAAAACCCTCTTATTTTATGGCTATCCTCGGGGTAACCATTGTATTGTTCTTTGTGGGCATTTTCGGCTGGTTACTGCTTAATGCCCGGCAATATACGGAGGAGATGAAGGAAGATGTGAAGGTGCAGATATTCCTGCGCAAGAATATCACCCCGCAGGACGTGGAGACTTTAAAGACCTATATCGCCGCGCAGCCATATACAAAATCTTACGAATATATTGATAAGGAAACCGCCAAACAGCGCTGGCTGAAGAGCGGTGAGAACGATTTTAAAGAGCTGCTGGACGAGAACCCCCTGCCGGCCTCTTTTGACCTGAACCTGAAGACTAATTACGTACATAAAGACAGTGTGACCACTATTAAGACCGACCTGGAAAAGCAGTCGATGGTCGTGGAAAGCGTACAATACCCCGCTTTTGTGATCGAAAAGATGAGCTCTTCGGTACGGGTAGGGCTGATCGTTTTCGCTATCCTGGCAGGTATTTTCTGCATCTTCTCCATTGTACTGATCGATAATACGATCCGCCTGGCCATGTATAGTAACCGGTTTATTATCAAGACCATGCAAATGGTAGGAGCCACCCGCGGCTTTATCGCCCGCCCCATGACGGTACGGGCCATTGTTAACGGCACCATTTCCGCCATTATGGCCATTGCGATCATTTACGTGGTGATGATGCTGAGCGAGTATTTCCTGCCCTACCTGCGCGACCTGCGCGATAATGGCAAGATGGCCTTGCTGTTCGCCTTCCTGGTGATCCTGGGCATCAGTATTTCCCTGTTCAGTACTTACCGGAGTGTGGTGAAGTACCTGAAAATGAAGCTGGACGACCTGTATTAATCGTGAATCGGTCCCGCAAGCTTGCGGGATCAATCGGCCATTCAGCTTACAGACAAGCAAGGGTACGAGCCTGTTTGCCAGAAACTTGTGCCTTTGAGCTTATTTACTATATTGCAGCCCTAATTGTATTGGATAATGGCTGAAAAGTTAACGACTGATAAAAAGCAAACTTCCTCTACCCTCTTTGGTAAAGAGAATTATATCTGGATTGTTGCCGGACTGGCAGTGATGTTACTGGGCCTGCTCCTGATGGCCGGCGGCAATAGCAAGGACCCCAATGTATTTACCAATGATGAGGTATATAGCGTAAGACGTATTACCGTAGCTCCCATCCTTATTCTGCTCGGACTGGGCATTGAAGTATTTGCTATTTTCCGGAAACCGAAAAGTTAATTGGGAAATAATCAAGTTCTTCCATGAGCATATTTGAGGCTATTATCATCGCTATAGTAGAAGGCATTACTGAATATCTCCCCATCTCTTCCACCGGGCATATGATCATCGCCAGCAGCCTGATGGATATTCACAAACAGGAGTTTACCAAGTTATTTGAAGTAGCGGTCCAGTTGGGCGCTATTCTCGCCGTGGTAGTCCTGTATTGGAAGAAGTTTTTCGACTTTAAACGCTGGCAGTTTTATGTGAAACTGATCATTGCGGTGATACCCGCTATTGCGTTAGGCGCCTTATTCTCTGATAAGATTGATGCTTTACTGGAAAGTCCGACCACGGTAGCCATCTCGCTGCTGGTGGGGGGCGTTTTCCTGTTGTTTGTTGATAAGATCTTTAACCAGCAGGCCGGCCAGCGGATTGAGACCGAGCCGGACATCAGCAATGGGAAAGCTTTTGCTGTTGGCCTGTGGCAGTGCGTGGCGATGATACCGGGCGTAAGCCGCAGTGCCGCTACAATTATTGGTGGCATGCAACAAAAGCTGAGCAGGAAGTTGGCGGCAGAATTCTCCTTTTTCCTGGCGGTGCCTACGATGTGTGCGGCCAGCGGCTATTCCCTGTTTGTAAAAGACTGGGATGGTTCCGGCACGGCACAAAAAGGATATGAGCTTCTCCTGAGCTCATCCGATAATTTGTATGCTTTTATTGTAGGTAATATTGTTGCTTTCGTGGTGGCCATGCTGGCCATCCGTTTTTTTATTGGCTTTTTACAGAAACGTGGTTTCCGTTTATTCGGCTGGTACCGCATTATTGCCGGTATTGTATTGCTGATCCTGATCTTTACCCAGGTGATTACAGAGTAGCAGGCCCCTGAGGTGTGGTGACAAACATGTTATAAACCCTTCTGCCATGCAAACAGCTTCCAAAAAGGTGATCAACGGATGGGCCATGTATGACTGGGCCAATTCGGTGTACAACCTGGTTATTACGACGACTTTCTTCCCTGCCTATTATGCCTTTGTTACTTCGACTAAAAACTTTCCGGATGGTGTGCCATTCCTGGGAAGGCATTTTGTCAATACAGCACTGAAAGATTATGTCCTTGCTTTCGGCTTTTTATTGATTGCATTGCTTTCTCCCATTCTTTCATCAATGGCGGATTACCGGGGCAGTAAAAAGAATTTCATGCGCTTTTTCTGTTATATGGGTGCATTGAGCTGCTCAATTATGTTCTTTTTCGATAAGGACAATGTAACGCTGGGGTTACTATGCTTTATGTTTGCCGGCATTGGTTTTTATGGCAGCCAGGTATTTTATAACTCCTATTTACCGGAAATAGCTGCCGAGCAAGACAGGGACCGGGTGAGCGCCAAGGGATATTCTTTTGGATATGTTGGCAGTGTATTGATGCAGCTTGTCGGCTTTGGGCTTGTATTGGCCATACCAGATAGTCCATTACCGCTTAAACTTACTTTCTTACTTGTAGGCGTCTGGTGGATCGCGTTTGCCCAGATCACTTTTAAAGCACTGCCGGAGAGTAATAAATCTGAGCGAAAGGCAAGAAAGAATGTATTGGCAAATGGTTTTCATGAATTGCAGATCGTCTGGAAACAGATCAAAGCAATGCCGGTACTTCGCAATTTCCTGGCTGCCTTTTTCCTGTATAGTATGGGTGTACAAACAGTGATGCTGATAGCTATAGATTTTGGCATTAAAATATTACACCTGGAAGACACAAAACTGATCATTACAGCAGTGATCATACAGTTGGTGGCAATCATAGGCGCTATAGGCATGTCGCGTCTGTCTGTCCGGTATGGTAATATAAGGGTGCTGATCGCAACAGTGGTATTATGGATAGGAGTATGCCTGACGGCTTATTTCATTACTACCGAGATTCATTTTTATATACTGGCTGCACTAGTAGGCCTGGTAATGGGTGGTATACAATCCATGAGCCGCTCTACCTACGCCAAACTGATGCCTGAAACCAAGGATACGGCATCCTTCTTTAGCTTTTATGATGTGACGGAAAAGCTGGCTATTGTGATCGGGCTGTTCAGCTTTGGTATTATTGAAGACTTTACAGAACATCATGGTGGCATGCGGAACTCCGTATTGATCCTGGTTGTATTTTTTGTGTTGGGACTGTTAATGCTTTTCTATACTGCCCACAAGCAAAGAAAGGCGCAGATCCGGTTATAATGAATACCTTGTAGTCATGAAGTTATACACGATCCATACCGGCAATTTTAAGCTGGACGGCGGCGCGATGTTTGGCGTGGTGCCCAAGAGCATCTGGAACAAACTGAACCCGGCAGATGAAAACAATCTATGCAGTTGGGCCATGCGCTGTCTGCTGATCGAGGAAGGCAACCGGCTGATACTGGTAGACAATGGCATCGGTAATAAACAGGATGCCAAATTCATGGGACATTATTACCTGCATGGCGATGATTCGCTGGATGCATCCCTCCATAAGCTGGGCATTGACCGGAACGATATAACAGATGTATTCCTTACCCACCTGCATTTTGATCATTGCGGCGGCAGTATTGTACGGGAAGGAGATCAACTGGTACCTGCTTTTAAGAATGCTGTATACTGGAGTAACCTGAAACACTGGGAATGGGCTACCCAACCCAATGAACGGGAGAAAGCTTCATTCCTGAAAGAAAATATATTACCGATAGAACAGAGCGGGCAGTTAAAGTTTGTAGAGCCTACCAACGGCATTTCTTTTACTGAGCATATTTCCATCCGTTTTGTGAACGGGCATACCGATGCGATGATGCTGCCGCAGATCCTTTATAAGGACCGTACGCTCGTTTTTATGGCCGACCTGCTGCCTTCTACCGGACATATCCCCCTGCCCTATGTAATGGCCTATGATATGTTTCCCCTGACCACGCTACTGGAAAAGAAACAATTCCTGCAGGAAGCGCTGGAGAATGATTATATCCTCTTTTTTGAACATGATCCGGTCAACGAATGCTGTACCCTTCAAGGGACAGAAAGGGGTATACGGCAGAAAGAAGTGTTCAGGCTGGCGGAGATCTGAAGTCAGAAGTCTGAAGTCTGAAAATCTTTTACCGTAACTCGATCAGTGATGTAAAGTCGTGGCGAAGATTGCGCTGGCTGATGAGGTCTACTTTCACACTACCTACAGAGATGGGGCTTTCCACCCGCAGTGGTACGTGGTTTTTGTCATCACTTACCCATACGGTCATTTTCTCACCTCCTTCAAAGATGGTGCCCTTGATGAGCAGGGGCTTGAATTTGATGGCCCTGAATTTTCCGTATTTGGTCTTGACTGTTTCCTTGCCCAGGTAACGGATGTACATTTCAAAGACTTCTTTATCGAGGAATAAAGAGAAGGTGATCTTATCGTTGGGCTTGTATTTGCTGAAGTCAATGTTGCGTGCATAATAGATGGCGCTTAATACATCCTGCACACATTCCGGCGTTTTGAACACACCATCATTGGTAATGGCCGTATTGGTGGTTTTATTGAAGGTAACGGTCTCGTATTTCTTATAGCTGCCTTCGTTTACGTTGCGTATAAAACGGTAAGGCTGGAAGGTAGCCGTATCGATATAGGTTTCATATTTATCCCGCACTTTGAAGACCCCATCATAAAAACTATAGGTTTTACCCTCTCCTGTTATGTGGTATACCGGCTTATTGTTGAGGTTTTCAATGTTAGACCTGAAGGTGGCTTCACCCGCCCCGAAATAAGCGCCTATAACGGTATAAAAGACTTTATAGGTCAATATTTCGCTGGCCTGGTAAGCAGTGTTACGGATGTCGCAAAAGCCATCGCCTGAACCGTTACCTGCCCGGAGCGGGAAACTGATCACCACGAGCAGAAAGAAAGCCAAAGGTCGGTAGAGTTTCATGTAACAATCTTATTCTTAATAATGTATCAAAATCAATACTGCCTGAATTCCTGCGCTTTTATTTGTTCCTGAAGATACGGATTCCTAAAATTAGCAAACTCCCTATCAATGCAGGTATTACCAAATTGATAATCCATACAGACAACGAAGTGGCTAATACCCCCCATGTATTGGTACTAAAAAACTGTACCACTTCAATGCTGGCCTTCCAACGTACACCCAGTTCGGTAATGACCGCGATGGTGGGTACCACGGCCAGCACCAGGAAGACCACCCCTATGGAGGCCAATACCTGTCCGGGGGTTAAGGATACATCAAAAACCGCAAAGAGCAAATAGTATTGCCCGATGAATACGAAATACCGGGCTACAGATAAAGACAAGATGCGCAGCAGGATAGTTGCGTTAAAGGAATCTAAAACACGGATATGCCGTACAAACCGCTCGATCTTTGGTATTTTTTCGATCCACCTCACCAGCCACGCTAATCGAAAATAAAATAATGTTAAAACGAGCGCACCCGCTGCGGTAATGTACAGGAGGGTATTGATCCAGAATACCAGGGACCCATCGCCCGGCTGTTTTTGGGCAATTACCCCTTTCATGTATAGCAATCCTCCCAATCCGGCAAAAAGGGTCACCAGCAACTGCGCAATACTGCACACAATGGTGAGTGAAATAGCCTGGATACGCTTATTTTCTTCGATGTACAGTATGCGGCCTACATATTCCCCGATGCGGTTGGGTGTAAAGAAAGCCATGGTAGTACCGGTAAAGATGGCTTTTAGCGACTGTACCAGGGAAATAGGCTGTATCCGCCGGATGACCACCTGCCATTTGCGGGCTTCAATGCCCCAGTTTACCAGCATTAAGATCACTGCAAGCCATAATTTCCATATTCCTGGTCCGGTAAAAGCCTGCTGAATGTGCAAAAATGATCCCTTCCAATTGGGCTGGCGTTGCAATTGATGGTAAATGGACCCCGCCAGGAGGCAGAACACCAACGGGCCGATCACATAGTTGAGGATTATTTTGATATTTTTGTTCAGTGGCTATAACTAAATGAGGTACAAAATAAACTGAATTGACCCACTCCTTGCAACACTCGCCAAAAATAATTCTTGGTATTGACCCCGGCACCCTGATGATGGGGTACAGTATTATTGCCGCCTCTACCCGCCAGATCACGGTATTAGAGATGGATGTACTGCGATTGAGCAGTAAGAAAGACCATTATGAACGGTTGCAGTTGATCCACCAGAAGATCACGGAGCTGATCGTGACCTTTAAACCGCAATATTTTGCCATTGAGGCGCCCTTTTTCGGAAAGAACGTACAAAGTATGCTGAAGCTGGGGCGGGCCCAGGGCGTGGCGATTGCTGCGGCTATGGGAGCAGGTTTAACCGTATATGAGTACTCGCCGAAGAAGGTAAAGCAATCCATTACCGGTAACGGTAATGCCGATAAGGACCAGGTATGGAAGATGCTGCAAAGGATCCTCCCCTTACAGGATACGGTGATTGCCCACCATGATATTTCCGACGCACTGGCCGTAGCCGTATGCCACCATTACCAGGAGCGGATGATAAAGACAGATGCAGGCAATAAGGTGAAGGGATGGGAGGCTTTCGTTAAGGCCAATCCGGGAAGAGTGAAGACGAAGTAGGATGTCAGAGTTTTGATACGATCTTTTGCTGTATGGCTTTTAGCTGGTCGGGGGACAGTTTTAGTTTGCCCCGGGTAAAGTTGAGGTCATCGGCGCTGTTAATGGGTATGAGGTGCAGGTGCGCATGAGGAACTTCCAGCCCTACTACAGAGATACCACAACGGTTGCAGGGGAAAACGCTTTCAATGGCATGCGCAATGGGCCGGGCAAAGGTGAGTATCTCAGCCAGGTATTGATCGGGCATGTCAAAAAACTTATCTACCTCCACTTTCGGTACTACCAGCACATGGCCTTCCACCAGCGGAAAGATGTCGAGAAAAGCAAAGAATTTATCGTTTTCTGCAATTTTATAAGAAGGTATTTCTCCGGCAATGATCTTTGAAAAAATGGTCATACCACCCCTGATTTTGGAAATGAGATTAAGCAATGTGGATTTAAGTCGTATGAAAGACAGCCCTTTCATCCCTCAAAGCTAACAAAAAACCCCGCCGGTTGGCGGGGTTGTCAATCTATACGGTGATGTTTTCTATCTTGAATTTGACCACTCCCGCGGGGACCTGCACTTCGGCTACTTCCCCCACTGTTTTACCCAGCAATCCTTTGCCAATGGGCGAGGTGATGGATATTTTACCCAGCTTAAGATCGGCTTCTTTTTCTGAAACGATCTGGTAGGTGAGCTCCTTTTTGGTAGTCAGGTTCTTGAGCGTGACCTTGGTGAGGATAGATACTTTACTGGTATCTACGTTATCAGCTTCCAGTATACGGGCGCTGGCCAGGTCACCTTCCAGCTTTTTGATCTTTGCTTCGAGAATGCCCTGTGCTTCCTTGGCAGCATCATACTCTGCATTTTCCTTTAAGTCGCCTTTTTCGCGTGCTTCAGCAATGGCCCGGGCAGCAGCGGGTCTGTCTACCGTGCGCATACGTAATAATTCTTCTCTCATTTGCTCAAGTGTTTCTTTACTTACATACAAAACACTGCTCATAAAAACCTCCTTTTTTTAACCTGGAAGCGCCTGGGGGCTTCCGTAAACAGAAAAAAAGAACAACGCCTCAGGTATCCCGCTGAAGCGTTGCATGATTGTGTACTAAAGCAAAAGTATGACTTATTTCGAAATAGTATTCAATACTGCCCGGAATATTGTTCCTAACGGCAACTGGCTTCACCTGGCAGCCCCTCCTGCATAAGGCGTTATTATTCAGCCTTATTTAGTGTAGCGTATACACATTTATCAAACCCCCAGCTTGTCCAATACCACTTTAGCCATTTTATAAAAGGCTTCATGGCTATAGCCGGCAATATGGGGAGTTATTAACACATTGGGCTGGGCCAGCAGCCAGTCGAGCTGTTGTTTTTCCTCCTCTGTATAGGCAGGTAGCTTTTCATTCTCCAGTACATCCAGGGCCGCTCCCGCGATCTTACCATTTTTCAATGCCCTGATGAGTGCAGCAGTATGGTGCACTTTACCCCGGGAGGTATTGATAAAGTAAGGAGTCCGTTCCAGGGCTTCGAAGAAATCATCATTGGCATAATGATAGGTTTCATCGGTTAAAGGCAGGTGCATACTGATCACATCAGCATACCGCGCCACCTGGCTGGCATTGGCCTCTTTGATCAACCCTTTGGCAAAGCCGAATTTGTATTTGTCATGAGCCAGGATGGTAACATCAAAGGAAGCGAGCACTTTGGCAAAAGCGCTGCCGGTATTGCCAAAGCCAATGATGCCCACTGTTTTACCGGTGAGCTCGGTGCCACGGTTAGCGTCACGGACCCATTTACCTTCCCGTATTTCCTGCATGCTGCTGTTCATTTTGTTCATGAGGCTCAGCAACATGCCCAGCGCCTGCTCGGCTACTGCATTGCGGTTACCTTCCGGGCTGCTTACGCAGGTGATGCCTTTGCTTTCGGCATAGGGCACATCAATCAGCTCCATGCCACTGCCCAACCGGCCGATCCACTGTAGCTTCTCCGCCCTGTCGAGCATAGGCTTATCTATTTTCAACCGGGTGGTAACGATGAGGCCGGCAGCTTCTCCTACCTGTTGTAATAATTCCTCATAGGTGATCTGCGGGAGGTACTCTACCGCAAATCCTTTCAACTGCAATTGTTCCACGAGGTAACTGTGCACTTTGGCCGTAACTATAACTTTCTTCATTACTGCTACACTATCTTATTTAAGGTGTTTTGGTCTCTTTTTCCAGGGCTTTCATTTTATCCTGATAGCTGGTGCCTTCTTTGATCCAGGAAGGGGCTGGTTTACCCAGCAGGAAGTGATCGAACCATTCCCGCTGGCGCTTCTGGTAATCGATCTGGTTCTCTTTTTTGGCCAGGCCATGGTTTTCATCGGCATATACCAGCATCACGTGTTCTTTTTCCATGCGGCGCATGGTGCCATACATTTCAATACCCTGGTGCCAGTCTACCGCACCATCCTTATCGCCAAAAGCCACCAGTAAGGGTGTTTTGATCTTATCGGCGTTGAACATGGGCGAGTTACGTATGTGCGCATCCATACGGTCATACCAGGGGCCATCAAAACGCCCCTGGCTGATCTCAAATATCTTCTGGTCGGGGATACCGGAGTTCCAGTAGATAGACATGGACATGCTGATGAGATCGGTCAGCGGCGCCCCGGCGCAGGCTGCTTTAAAGAGGTTGGTTTGTGTAATGATGAAAGACGTTTGGTAAGCGCCCCAGCTATGTCCCATCAAACCGATCTTGTTCTTATCGATCATACCGGTTTTCAATACCTGCTCTACTGCAGGCACCACACAATCCACGGCGCTGGTGCCGGGCTCATTGATGTCATACACGATATCGGGGCGGAACACAAAGTAGCCATTGGTGGTATAGTTGCTCGTATTGTAGGCACTGCGTACAGATGGCGAAGCGTACATGTGCACCGTATTGGATAAAATTTCATAGATGTACACGATCATGGGATATTGTTTACCCGGCTCGTAGTTGGCCGGATAGAACAGGGCTCCCTGCATTGGCTTGCCTTTCTTGTTGGTGAAGCTCACCAGCTCGCTTTTGCCCCAGTAATAGTTTTGTTGCTGCAGGTTGGTAGCCACTACCTGTTTACTATCACCGAAGTTCTCTGTCGTATACAGCTCAGGAGAAATATGGTAATCCTGTTTTGAGTAAGTGAACACGTTGGCATCTTTTGCCTTGACGAGCCTGCTCAGGTAAGCATCTTCAAACAGCAGTTTAGTGAGCTTGTTCTTTTCCAGCCTGGAGAAGCCAAACTTCTTGGTCTTATCTCCATAAGCCGACAAGTAAATGGGTTTGGTATCGTCAATAAAGGGATCTTCAAAGTCGAGCCTGTACACGCGGTACTGGATCTCTTCTTTTTCACCGTCCGTCAGTTTGCGGGCAGCTTTACCATCGGGATTCAGCGCCCATACATTGTATTCATCATATACCAGCAGTTCTTTATCGCCTTTGAGCCATCCGCCAAAACCAAAGGGTGGTTTGGTAGCCGGATGATCATCGCGGGTATTCCAGAAGGTAGCGCCTGTTTTTTCCGTCAGGTTCACGGACTGACCAGTAGCTGTGTTATAGCTCCACCAGTTTTTGTCTTTGAAGTATACCAGGTATTTCCCTTCGGGAGAAGGTTGCGGGCCTGTATAAAAGCCTGACAGCATTTTTTCAAACAAGAGCTTCTTCTCACCGGTCCTGGCATTCACGAGGTAGAAATCAGCAGAGTCCTCTTTAAAGGCCGGTCTGTATTTTGTATTGGTGTAGGTAACGGCCCATTTCCTGTTATCGCTGAAAGCGGCGTAAGGAGTTTCCTCCTGCGCCAATTGGAAGAAGGTATTGTTATCAAGGTTCCATACTGACTGATAGCTTAATTCCTTGTCCTGCATGTAAGTGATCTTCTGGCGGGGCTGTATCTCTGTATCTTTCCAATGCCAGATATCTACTGCCGCCATTTTATCCTCTTTCTTCGGCGGTGCGGCAGCTACGTTCTTTGTGGAATCGGCTTTTTTAGCGGTATCCGTTTTTGTTTTGCTGCTATCGGCTTTTTTATCTTCTTTCTTTGGCTTGGCAGTCCAGCTTTTGATACCAAAGAAAGCGGCATTCATGTCATCGCTGAGTACAAGATTGGAAGCATTGTTGATGCGCATGCTATCCGGGAAGCCTTTGTATTTTGTACCATCAAAGGTTTTCAGTGCCGGCGCTTTATAGATGTTGACATAAGCATATACCATGGCATTTTCTTCTTCATAACCTTCTTTTTTGAAGCTCTTGTAGAATGCCAGTCCCTCTCCTTCTTTCTGCCAGGTGAGCTTGGAGAATTTGCAGGTATCGCTGGCAATGACCTTGAGGGAGTAGTTATCCAGGTTGAATAGCTCTACAGAATTACCGGCAATATTTGCCGACTCCACAATGTAAGCGAGGTAGTCGCCTTTTTTATTGAAGGCATAAGTGGTTGCGTTGCCAATGATCCGGGTGCTGCTATCGGCCAGCTTTTTCAATAAGAGTACAGCACCTTTGTCTTTGTTTTCCTTGGGCGGCTCCAGGCTAACGGCGAGGAGCTTGCCATTGCGGGAAAAACGAAATGAGCTGATATCCTGTATGATCTCTTTTTTGCCGGTAGCCAGGTTGAGCAAACCCATTTTATAACGGATGGGCAGTTTCTGGTCGCGCAGTTTTTCGGCTTCTTTATAGGATACCCCGATCTGCCAGGCAATCCATTGGTTGTCTTTGGACAGCTCGAAGTTGGTAGCAAATTCCAGCTTGTATTGCTTATTGGTAAGCCGGTTTTTTACATACAGGGTGTCGTTTTCCTCCTGGGAGGCTACAATGTAAGCGATCCACTCGCCATTGGGCGATATGTCGGCATAGCTCAGGCTTTGCCATTTGCCATAATCGTCGGGGGTCAGGTACTTTTTCTGGGCTGTAAGGGTGGTGGTCAGCAGCAGGAAAAGGGTTAACAGGGAACCAACAAGTTTCATAAAAAGACTGGGTTTAATAAGGGGCTAAAGTACGGAAGAAATGTGAGTTGTGAGTGGCACAAGTACGCCAGACACAGGGCCGGGCTGCATACTTGCACCAGCGTAGGGCGTTTGCTTCGATAGGGCCAGAGGCCCTGTAATAGGGGTGCGAGGCTGCAAGCCTCGCAGAGCGGTGCATATCGTCAAGGTTATTGACTGGTTCGTCAAAGTAATTATTTCAGGGGCGGGATATGCTATTGTTTTGTGGTGTAATGTAATTATTCACTATAAAAAATAGCTTTTATGAAATTCATTAACAGTAACCGCCTTTGGGCTAAAACGCTGGCCCTGCTGGCCGTATGCGCCACGTTATTTTCTTTTTCTTCTTATCGTGGTGGCGATAGCTTTAGCATTTACCTGAACAACAAACTGGTGTTTGAACAACATGTACATATGAAAGGAGGGGTTAAAAGTTTTGAACTGGGCAAGGCCAATTATAATGACCAGCTCAGCATTTATTACAGCCATTGCGGCCAACCAGGAAAAGGGAGAAGTATAGCCATTAAAGATGAAAATAATAAGACCCTGAAAGAATGGCATTTCGGCGATGCCAGCAATAAGAAATCCAGCATGAATTGTAAAGTAGGGGATATCCTGGACCTGCAAAAGAATAAGGGAGGTAAGCTGCAACTGTATTATTCTTCCAAAGAACTTCCCAAGGGTCAGGTACTGGCTGCCATTGTGGTGGATGGAAGTGGGAAGACAGCGTCGAGGTAGCAGCGAGCTTTGAGCTGCGAGCTATGAGCCGTTTGCTTCGATTTCCTTCTGCTTCGATCGTTAGAATATAGCATGAAAGGCGGGCCACTTATGGCCTGCTTTTTAGTTTATGAAGACTTCATCTATGAACAGCCAGCTTTTGGCGTTCTTGTCTTTGAGCCAGGGGAAAACGTTGGGAATAGGTTTGAGCACAAGTTTGATACAGCCTATTTCCTGCACTGCAAAGCGGCTGTCGAACGTAACATTTTCCCTGGCACGGTCATCATTAGCCGGTGGAGGCGGATGGATGGTTTGCAGCAATGACAGATGATCCTTGTCCCGGCCACCCCACACCTGGATGGAGGCCGGCGGAAAGATGTGCTCATTCACCGATTTGATCATGCTGATGGTGATGCTGCTTACATGGGCAGGATTGTTAAACAGCATGGTGGCCGTTACCTGCTGGCCGTGAAAGCCGATCCATTTTCCATTGCCATAATCAGGATTGCTCTTTACCAGGTCAATGAGGGTATTGCCGCCGCTGGCCTTGTATTTAGGATCGGGGTCGGGCAAGAGGATGGCACTGTCGGCCTTCCAGGTAGACCGGTAAAAATGCTGTTGCACCACCTCGCTCCCTATCCAGCCGGGCTTGAATGCTTTGGCTTTTACCACACCTGTTTCCTGCAGCAGTAGTTCCTGGTTGTATACCGGAGAGCTAAGACTGTCGGGATCTTTTCCATCCAGTGTATACCGTATTTCAGCTCCCCTGATGTAATGTTTCAGTTTTAAGGGAACAGGTTTGGTGATTACCTGTTCTTCGTTTTCAATGACCGGGGGTGAGATCTTTAAGGTGACGGTATCTTTAAAGCCGGTATGATAGTAGATAGCCGCATGCGCCTGCCGCAACTGACTTGCCTGCTGATCGGTAATAGCCGTATTCCATACGTATACCGTTTTCAGGTTTGGAAGGGACTGTAAGGACTTTAATTGTTCTGCTTTTACGGGTGTACCCGACAGAGACAGGCTTTTTAGTTGCTGCAGTTTTTTTAACCCGGCCAATGTATTGCCGGTGATGGCCGTAAAGTTGAGGTTGAGCTTCCTGAGGTTCTTAAACCGGGCTATGATGGCCAGGTCTTCATCTTTCACCGGCATGTTGTCGAGGTTCAGGGATACGATCTGTGTTTCCAGCGGACGCAATGCTTCGAGCTCTTTTGCATGGTAGAAAGCACGGTTGTAAAAGCTCACCGCCAATGCAGGCGAACCTATCGCCAGTGGCGTAATGACACGGTTGTTGTTGCTTAATTGTTGCACCTGACGATCCTCCGGCGCCTCAAAATCATAGGTCTCTTCTTCGGCCGTTTTGAGCATGGTGGCGGCCAGCGTTTTCAGGGTATCGCCATCGGGCAGTTCTATGACCCTTTTGTCGAATACAGCGCCTCCCCTGATCCATATTTCCAGGAGTTTCATTTCAAAAGGAGTAAGCTGGGGTTTTCCTATCGGGGGCATGTGCTTTTTGGCTTCTTCGGGTAAATGGATGCGTTGTAACAACAGCCCCTCCGCCTGTGTGGTATCCCAGAGCTTCCCGTTTTTTCCTCCTTTCAGCAGGCTTTCTTTGGTGGTCATGATGAGCTCACCTTTGGATTTGCTGCTGTTGTGACAGTTCATGCATTTGGCTTCCAGAATGGGCTCGATGAGGTGTGCATATACGACTGCTTCTTCCAGTGGCGGCAGCTCTTTTTGTTTATCGGGAGTAACGGGCGCCAGCACAAAGTTTTCGCCATGGGTAATGGTGGCCCCCAGGTGAGCAGCCAGCAGCAGCACACCTATTATTACCAGTATGGAAGTGTTGAAGAGGAAAGGGGAACGTATTTTTTCCCGGACCGTGTATAGTGCAAACAGTCCGAAAGAAAGCGCAGCGCCCAGCCACTTATGCCAATCTACCGTTCCTTCTTCATAACCCTGTTCTTTGGATAACAGGAATCCTGTTAAAGCAGTAATAGCGGCTGTAAAAGAAGCTGCAATGAGTAACCCTTCTGCAATATTTGTGTACCAGGGAGCACTTTTTATTTCGCGGGCCGCAAGCAAGACCCACCCGGCATATAACAGGATCAATACGATGGGAAAATGCAGCAGCAGGGGATGCATTCGCCCGGATACCTGCAACCAGGCCGGCACCACTATTTTACTACTGAAGCATAGAAAGAATAACAGCAGTACGTTTAGTGGTAAGAGGGATACGGCGATTGCTTTTTTTAGTTTCATGCTACTGCGGAGAATTAAGGGTGTCTTCTTATGCGATAAGATCTTTGACCACGTTGCCGGCGACATCGGTGAGGCGGTAACGGCGGCCCAGGTGTTTGAAAATAAGCTGCTCATGGTCTAAGCCCATGAGGTGCAGCAGGGTGGCATGGAAATCATGCACGTGCACTGGATTTTTGGCAATGTTGTAGCCAAACTCATCTGTTTCGCCATATACACCGGGCTTGACACCACCACCTGCCATCCATACGGTGAAGCAACGGGGATGGTGATCCCTTCCATAGTTGTCTCTGGTGAGCGCGCCCTGGCAATAGTTGGTGCGGCCAAATTCACCACCCCAGATGATGAGGGTCTCCTCCAATAGTCCACGTTGTTTGAGATCGGTAATCAGCGCAGCACTGGCCTGGTCTACATCCTGGCATTGGCCTTTTATCTGCCCGGGCAGGTTATCGTGTGCATCCCATCCCTGGTGGTATAGTTGTACAAACCGGACACCACTTTCACTGAGCTTGCGGGCCAGCAGGCAGTTGGCTGCATAGGTGCCGGGCACCAGGCAATCGGGACCATATAGTTTGATGATGGACTCGGGCTCCTTGCTCATGTCGGTGATCTCCGGCACGGCCGTCTGCATGCGGTAGGCCATTTCATACTGCTGTATCTTGGTCTTTATTTCAGGATCGCCAAATTCTTCATAGGATGATTCATTCAGCTCCGCTACTTTATCCAGCATCCGGCGCCGGTCGGTTTTATCAATCGCATCGGGATTGTTGAGGTATAGTACCGGGTTTTCCCCGCTGCTGAATTGTACACCCTGGTGCACAGAATCGAGGAAACCATTGGTCCATAGTTTTCCATAGACGCCCTGCCCATTCCCTTTTCCTTTGGATAAGAGCACACAGAAGGCCGGCAGGTTTTTGTTCTCACTGCCCAGTCCATAGCTTAACCAGGCGCCCATGCTGGGCCTGTTACCTACCTGCGCGCCTGTTTGGAAAAAGGTGAGTGCGGGGTCGTGATTGATGGCTTCTGTATATAATGTTTTGATGATACAGAGATCATCCACCACGCCTGCGGTATACGGTAATAGTTCACTGATCTGCGCTCTTGCCCGACCATACTCGCCAAACTTAAATAAGGTACCCGCCAGCGGAAAGTGTGCCTGCTCGCTTGTCATGCCCGTGAGGCGTTGTCCCATGCGTATGCTTGCCGGGAGGTCCTGCCCATGCATTTTCTGCAGCAGGGGCTTGTAATCAAAGAGGTCTAATTGCGACGGCGCGCCATTCTGAAAAAGGTAGATAATACGTTTTGCTTTGGGAGCAAAACGCGGAAGACCGGCTATGATGGCTTCTTCCGGATCTTTACTGAAAAGGTCGGGTATTAGTAAGGAACCCAATGCCACACTACCTACACCCAGGCTCAACCTGGACAGGAACCTGCGACGGTTGTAGGTGAGTCCATGTTCCAGCATTTCTTTTTTCATACAGCATTATTTATACAGGAGGCGACTTACCAGTCTTTCTCCTATGATTTGGAGATCGCTTCCTCCAGGTTATAAATGGTATTCACCGTTTTCATGAGTGCAGCCCATGTATTAACATCCAATTTATCATTGCCGGGATATTCACCTGCCTTTAATGTTTTGGCAGCATCCAGTTGTTTTTGGGTGAACAGTTTCACCTGTTCCTCATAATAGGATTGCAATACCTGCAGTTCTTTATCGGATGCTTTCCTGCAAATGATCCGGCGGAAGGCTATTGCTATTTTATCTTTTACGGTGCTTGATTGTGCTTCCAGTTCCTGCGCCAATACCCGGGAAGCTTCGAGGGTAGTGGGATCGTTCATCATGATGAGTGCCTGCAAGGGGGTATTGGTCTTTAATCTTTTTACTTCGCACTGATCCCGGTTACTGGCATCAAACATTAACATGGAGGGAGGCGGCACCGTTAGTTTGATAAAGGTGTACATACCGCGGCGGTATAGTAGTTGTCCGTGGTCCTGCTGGTAAGTAGCCAGTACTCCCCGGCCGGAAGTAGCTGCTTCCCACAACCCTTTGGGCTGGTAAGGTTTTACGCTGGGCCCTCCGATGGTTTTCACCAGCAGGCCGCTGCTGGCCAGTACCATGTCTCTTATAAATTCTGCGGGCAGCCTGTTACGGGGTCCACGGGCATAGTAGATATTCTCCGGATCTATGCTGAGTTTGTCCTTCGTTACTTTGGTGGATTGTCTGTAGGTGGCACTCATGACCATTTGCTTTACCAATCGTTTGATATCCCAGTTGTGCTCCATGAAATCAACAGACAGCCAATCGAGCAGGGCCGGATGGGAAGGCAGTTCACCCTGCATGCCGAAATCGCCGGTAGTTTTTACAATGCCCTTTCCAAAGAACTCCTGCCATAACTGGTTTACAAATACACGGGCGGTGAGCGGGTTGTTCCTGTTCACCGTCCAGGCGGCCAGTCCCAGCCTGTTGCGCTGGTATTGCAGCGTATCATAGGGCATGATGGCAGTAACAGCAGCGGCACGTACTTCTGTGGAAGGTGCATCGTACACACCTCTTTTCAAGATGTATGTCTTGCGCAGGGTATCCCTCTCTCCCATCACCGATACGTAGAGGCTGCCGGTATCTTTGTGATTGATGAAGTTGAGCAGTTGCGCTCTTTCTTCGGGTGATATTTGCAGGACAGGTTTCTTAGCAAGTTTCGACTCCCTGATGTCACCCTCAAATCCCAGTTCCCGGCTGTTGTTGAAGAAGGCAAAGAGCTGGTAATAATCTTTCTGGCTAAAGGGATCGTATTTATGATCATGGCATTGCGCACATTCTATGGTAATGCCCATGATGCCTTTGCCGTAGGTTTTTGTTTTATCGAGGTTGTATTCAATGCGGTATTCTTCGGGAATGACGCCTCCTTCTTCTGTGTATTTGTGGTTGCGGAAGAAGCCGGTGGCCAGTATCTGCTCTTTGGTGGCATTGGGCAACATATCGCCGGCAATTTGCCAGGTGAGGAACTGATCGTACGGCAGGTTCTTATTGAAAGCATGTATGACCCAATCGCGCCAGGCCCATTGTGTGCGGATGTTATCATCCTGGTAACCGTAGGAATCTGCATAGCGGGCCACATCGAGCCAATGCAGGGCCATTTTTTCTCCATAGGCGGCATTTGCCAGTAAACGGTCTACCATTTTTTCATACGCGTTTGCGCTCTGATCCTGTAAGAAGTCATCCATCATTTGCAGGGTGGGTGGCAGGCCGGTAAGGTCAAAGGCTACGCGTTTCAACAGGCGTTCTTTATCGGCTTCTCCGTTGGGGCGGAGGCCTTTTGCCTGCATGGCCGAGAGGATGAAGTAATCCAGTTCATTTTTTACCCATTCCTTATCGTCCATAACAGGTAAGGATGATTTTTCAGGAGGGATGAAGGCCCAATGTTTTTCATATTTAGCGCCTTGCTGTATCCATTTCCTGATGAGTTTGATCTCCTGCTCATTTAACAACCCGAGGTGTGATTCGGACGACGGCATCTGGTAAGCGGGATCGGTAGAAGTAATCCTTTTGTACATTTCACTTTCATCGGGTTTGCCGGGTATGATGGCAAAGGCGCCTTTTGTTTCTTTCAATGGCGCAAAGGCCGATTCGGGATTGTCCAGGCGCAGGTGGGCGGCCCGTTTATTGGCATCGGGGCCATGGCATACAAAACATTTATCGGAAAGAATGGGGCGAATGTGAAAGTTGTAGCTGATGGCCCCGGTTGCACCACCAGCAGCGGGCGTACGGTTACAGGCTATAGCAGCTATGATGATAGCAGTACAGAGGCTACCGGCTACCCACAGCCATTTAAACCGGCGGAAGCAATCGTTTATGATCATACATCAGGATTGAGGTCAGGAATCCCTATTTCCTCTTAAGTGTATGATCGTAAGTTAACTAAAAAAACGGGCAATTGGTGTGCTAAACCCTATTAGCAACCATTAAAATCGCCTTGCAAACGTTTGCTTTAATCCAACTTTAATTAGCTGCTTTTAAAAGGTCGCCATCCTGGTAGATGTTTTGCTGTTGCAGGCATCTGCCGATCATGCCCAGCATATCGGCCTTCATTTCTTCGGTAACCCGGGCAAAACCAAAGATGCGGGCTACAAAAGGCACAACGGCTTCGGGCTGAATGGCAATAGATTCCCGCACTACTTTTTCAATGGCCATGATCTGCTCTTCGGGAGCAATATATTTCAGCTTTTTAACAGCAGCAGGCAGGCTACTCCGGTCGCGCAGTGTGGGCGCCTGCATTTCCCGGTGCCAGAGAAAGTCTTCACTGACCCTGATCCATTTGTTGGCTTCCGCATATTTTATGGCCTGGAGGAGGGAATCGCGGATACGCGTTCCTACCCTGGCTACACCGGCTGCCTCGATCATCCTGCGGGCCACTTCATCGAAGTGTACCGGGCTTTCCACTTTCACGATCTCTTCGATCCAAACGGCCAGTTTGCCTACTGAGTGCTGGTGTATTTCCTGGGAAGTTATGTCGGCGGGAACTTTTGCCAATTCATAGCCGGGAATGCCGGGATTCTCTTCTGTCATGGTCTCCCGTTCAATAGCTGTAGGTTCTATGGGTTCTTCTTCCTGGTAAGTATCATCCTCTATGTGCTGTCCTTCTTTTGCTTTTTCAATGGCGGCTACCAGCCTGTTGAGTTCACGTTCGGGATTTCTGAACCAATCGGTACTCCACACGCGGTAGATGCGCCATCCGATGGCTTCCAGTACCTGTTGACGCAACCGGTCCCTGTCGCGTGCTGAACGGGCGGAATGATAAGCGGCGCCATCACACTCAATGCCCAGCAGGTACCTGCCGGGATTGGTTTCGTCTACAATGGCCATATCGAGGTAATAGCCCCGTGAGCCTACCTGCCTTCTGACCGTATATCCAAGCGCTGCTAATTTATGCGCCACCATTTCTTCAAAAGGGCTATCGGCCGGCAGGCCGTCGATATTTTCCGGCAAGTGTAGTTTTCCATGCTGCGCAAAGTGGAGGAAACTTTTGAGCGCCCGGATGCTGTATCCCTGGGTGCGGTTGAGATCAATATCATCGGCCGTGATGTTGGTGAATACTTCACAGCGCAATTTGGCGCGGGTGATGAGTACGTTCAACCGGCGCTCGCCCCCTTCATTGTTGAGGGGGCCGAATGACATGTTAACCGTGCCATCTGCAGAACGGCCATATCCTATACTGATAAAGATCACATCGCGTTCATCACCCTGTACGTTTTCAAGGTTCTTTACAAAGAAGGGCTCATCGGCGTGTGCATTGAAGAAAGGTTCCAGTTCGGGATGTTTTCTTCTCCTGGCTTCCAGCGCATCCTGAATAGCCTGTCGCTGGGCCGTGCTGAAAGCGGCTACGCCTAAACTCAATTTGGGTGATTTACGGGCATGTTCCAATACTGCCTCTGCTACTATTTCCGCCTCTTTGGGGTTGGTCCTTGTTTTGCCCCTGTCATAGACCGTGTCTTTCAGGTGATGGAATACCAGGCCCATCCGGTGTTTTGAACCCGGGCTGGGGAAGATGACGAGTTTGTTCTCATAAAACTCATGGTTGGAGAGCATGATGAGTGATTCATGGCGACTGCGGTAGTGCCACCTCAACATTCGCTGGGGAGCGCCCTGTGCATCGCACATGCCGAGTATGCTTGGCAAATCGGCTGTTATGTTGTCTTCATCATCTATGTCGCTGGTCAATGAATCGAAGAAGCTGGTGGGCGGTAATTGTTTGGTATCACCCACTACTATTAGTTGCTTACCACGCAGAATAGCGCCCAACGCTTCCACCGGCCGTACCTGGCTGGCCTCATCAAATATGACCATATCAAATTCAACTGAACCGGGTGCGAGGAAGTTGGCAATGGACAGCGGGCTCATCATGAATACTGGCTTGATGGCCTGTATGGCCAGCCCGGCTTCCTCTACCAATTTACGGATAGGTTTATGACGGGCTTTTTTATTGAATTCTGTACGCAAGGTATTTACCTGTCCGCCGGCCTCGAGGCGCGGCATGTTTTCCCAATGTTCGGCGGCTGCACGGGCACGATTGTATTGGAGGTTGAGCCGGTCTGTTTGCCTGAATTGCCGCACTACTTCTTCATGACTGGCGCGCTCAAATTTTCTAAGGGATGGATTGGCGATGATGACCTGCTCCAACAGGTATTCATACCACGCTTTCTGCATGGCTGTCATGAGCAGGTCTTTTGCCTGCGGCCACTGTGTGGCGGTATTGATGAGTGGTTGCAGGTTTTCTGCGGCGCCTGTTTCTGCGAGGCTATTCCACAGGATGGCCTGGTGTATCTGCACAATGCCTTTTTGCCAATCCTGCAGCAAGGTTATTTGTTGTGCAAATAATTGTTCCAGCAATGTTTTGTTGCCAAACCGGCGGGCTTCATCGAGATCCAGTTTTTTGACTACCTGTTGAATGGCGTTCTTATGCTGGTCCAGTTTTGCGATAAGCTGGTCATGGTACTTTTTAGCGACGGCGGGTTCTTCGTGTTTTTCCAGGTAATCAAGTACTACTTTGGGGCAGATACCCGTTGCTATTTGTTTGTGGACGATGAGCAGGTAACGGTTGACGGCTTCGAGCGCGGGCCAGTCGGACCTTAGTTTTTGCCAACGCCTGCCAAACAGTTCGGCGGCCAATGCATCGTGTTCCTGTAAGGTTGTTTCCAGTCGCCTGCTTTCGAGTATGGCATCAATGTATTCCAGTTTGCTGTTGTTGTCTTTTGGCAAGGCGGTTTTGCACAATGCCGCCAATTGCTGGTTGCTTTTATTGTAAGCGCCTATGAGGAATTTGTGCCATTTATGTCCATGCGCCAGCAGGTTTTGTCTTATCTCCATCACTTCCTGCTGCCAGGCTTCGGGGATAAAGATGTCTTTGTACTGCTCACGAAGACTGGTAAGCCGTTTGCCTGTTTCCAGCAGTTCTTCTATATCAACCTGGTTCAGGAACCAGCCTGCATGTTTTATAGTCAATCCCTCCAACGCAGGTTTAAGCGACAGTAATTTGAAGACGGATGCCAGGTTGGTTGTTTCTTCCTGATTGACCGGGATGGTGGTATTGATGTGGCCGGCAGCCTGTGCGCCTGCTTCTTCTATTTCTTTGGCGGCGGTTTCCCCCTGCTGAAATGATTGCAGGAGCGGCTCCTGTTCATGCGGCAATAATACCATTAAACGACTGCCCCAGAAGAGCAGGTTAACCGGCATCCCAATTTCTTTTAACCGTGCCTGCACCCGGTTTGTAAAGGCCTCTGCCCTTGTCATACGGGCGGCATCCCAATTTTCTATCTCCGGCAGCGGTATTTTTTCTACTGCTTCCTCTTTTGTATCGTCGTATATCTTCAACAGGTAGCCGATGACCTGGTGAGCTGTAAGCCCGCTGTTGCCAACCGGTGTATTCATGGCATAGCAGTATGCATTGAGCTCTTCTTTATGGTTTTCCAGCAGGGACACGTGTTGCTGTAATTGCTGCAGGGTAGGCCGGCCCAGTTCCAGCACCCGGCGTAATTCCTGGTGCAGTTCTTTTTTATTGGCTTTGTGGCTATGCAATTCCAGGCAGGCTTCGCCCAGGTTGATGTTATCCAGTCGCCGCTTTACTACTTCCAGGGCCGCCAGTTTTTCAGCTACAAACAGTACTTTCTTTCCCTGGCCGATGGCATTGGCGATGATGTTGGTAATGGTTTGTGATTTGCCCGTACCGGGAGGCCCCTGTATGACCAGGTTTTTTCCTTCATTAACGGCCAGCATGGCCAATAGCTGCGAGCTGTCGGCATCTACTACCTGGAATAACTGGTGGGCATTGGTGTCTTCATCAATGTGTGCATGCTCCGGTATACCTATTCCTTCATGGCCAAAGCCCTTATCAAAAAGGCTAATAACGATGGGATGCAGAACAGGCTTTTTATCAGCAGGCCATTTGTTGTTGTCGAGGTCATTGTAGATCATGAATTTTCCAAAGGAGAAGAAACCAAGTTCTACCTCATTGGGCTCTACCTTCCATCGCGGCACTTTATCAATGGCCGTTTCTATTGCATCGAAATAGGTATTGATGTCAAAGTCATCCGGCTCGGGCATATCGGGAATGATGATGCCAAAATCTGCTTTCATTTTTGCCTGGAGGGAGATGTTAGCGCCCATTTCCTCCAGGGTATAACGCAAGCGGAAACGCTCGCGGGCGCTGGAGCGGTCAAGGCTCACGGGTATTAGTACGAGCGGCGCTTTGTGTAGTTCCCGGCTATTGCCAGCCTCGTACCAATGTAACATGCCGAGTGAAAGATAGAGGATGTTTACACCTTGTTCTTCTATGCTTGTTCTGGCATCGTAATAGGTATTTAATAACCTGTGTTGGAGGGTGAGCTCCATTTCATTGGTCTGTAGTTTTGTATCTGTAAAGGTCCCTTCCTGAGCGGGCAGTGGCAAAGTTTCCTCTGCTTCAGGAGCTGGCGCCTTGTTTTCTTCGGGGACAAACAACGTGTTTTCTTCCGGAACAGGCGTAACACCTTCGTCGGGAAAGATGCTCTCATCAAGAGCAAGTGAAATATCTTCTTCCTGTTGGAGCAAGGTGTTTGCTGCTACAGGCGTTCCATTTTTGCGGTCTTCCTGCTCAGTCAGCGCCATTGCTTTGAGTGTCCCGTTCTTAACATTTTCTTTGACGGGCTTATTATCTTCTTCGGATGCTTTGGCGAGGAAGGTCATCGACTTTCCCTGCCGCACCAGGATATCATAGACGGCGAGTGATCTTTCGTTTACGATCTGCAGTCCACGGCCGGCGGACATTTTATAATTCAATAATGGATTGCGTAGCCCGAGGTCCAGCAATTCTTTACGGGAAGCTTCGAGTTTATTCAGTATGGTTTCACTCATATATCGGGATGAAAGTAAGATAAAACAAATTTCAGGCCGGTGTGGGGGACCGCGCAGGAAACAAGTTATAAATTAAATAATGTAGAAGTTGATCGGGATGAGTGAATTAGGAATAATGTAATTGAATGCAGTGATGATTTGCACTGTGAAGATAATATTGTTTGAGAGGAAAAGCAAGGGAAGGGTGAGCAGGAGTTGTTAAATGTGGGCACAAGTACCCTTGCGCGCGTGGCCAGGCCGCATACTTGCGCCAGCAGTGGAAGGCGGAAAAGCGGTAAGTATTGATCGTTTGCTTTGATGGGATGGTGCGTTGTGCCTGGTGGGGTGTTGTGAGGGTTACGTGTGGTATTTATGCCCCCTTTTTGAGGGATATAGAAGGGTCCGTATAATATCTGTATAGTATCCGTATAAAGTCTGTATAAGGCCTGTGTAAGGACTTTATATTATCCGTATAAATCTGTCCGGGTATTGGACACGTATATATAAGAGGAAGTATTTCCATTTGTAAAACATAATTGATAACCAATTCATTGAAAAATTATGGCCAGGTCAACATCTATTCTCTTCAAGTTCAAGGGAACTATTGGTGAACTAACTTTTGTCAAGAGCCGTACTTATAAACCCCATGTTCGCTTAAAGAGGGGTACTATCAAACCTGCGGTACTGAATGAGAAAATGGAAGCGAGCAGGCAGTTGTTATTATCGTGCAATAAGCAAGCCAAACTGTTGTTTGATGCGTTGCGTGATGAACCCCATGATGGCAGTTTATGGTCGAGGCTGGTAAAGACTTTTTTCCATGCGGCGGCATCCGGAAAGGTTCCTGATGTACGTTTATTCCGGAACCTGGAATGCGACGTGAAGCACCCGCTGGAACCAATAGCCGGCAGCTTTCAACATCATAATAAGTTACAATTAAAACAGGAGAAAAAAAAGTTAACAATCGCTATCCAACTGAAGTCGCACCCGGTTGTTCCGCAGGACCCTTTTCCGGGAGATTATCGCTTGCGGGTAGTGGTAGTATTCCCGGATTTTGACAATCATAGTTACCAGAAAGAGGTAGCAACCGGTCCGGTGACCAGTCTGAAGCATCCATTGAAACCGGTGAATGTACAGGTACCGGTGCCTTCGGCAAAAGCAGCCTATCTTGTTTTGGTAAGCGTGGAGGCGATTATGAAAGGAAAGCCGATTGATTTGCAAAGCATGGCAGCCATGAAAGTGGTGGCGACCTCGTAAATAGGTCTTATTTTGCTGCGGCAATAAAATTGTTTAGCCAAAAAAGCAACAGCAGGTGGGCAATTGGAGTCATGGTATAAGCAAGAAGCCCCAAGCATACATATGAAAAAAGTCATATTTCTCCTATTATTCCCTTTGATTGCTGAAGTGGTTATTTCCTGTTGTAACTGCATGGAGCCGGTGATCCGGCGTTATACCAATAAGACGATTTCTGTTGAGCACCTTGACAACAGTGGGTCTGAGGCAGTGGTATCCACGTCGGGATCCGTTACTAAAAAAGCCTATGGTATCCGGCTCCGGTTGATCCGCGAGCAACTGGCCTGCATCCAGCAAAGGAAGTCCTTGTTTATTCAATCAGCCTATGCCTATAGCTGCGGCTGTGAGCCCGCCCTTCAATTTTTAGCCAAAGACAGTATTACCTCCATTAAGGTGTATACCCTGAACGATTTTGATGGCACACATCCGGCAGGCTCCGATCTCTCCGGCTATTTTAAGGTGTACAGTGTTTACAACTTTATGACTATAGAAGATTATTTAAAGTATATGGATGTGACCTTGTATGCTGAAAGTCAATTGGACACCAGGATTGATCTGTTGCTCATGACAGCCCCCGTCCTTACTGGCCAACATCAATTTAAGGTTCAACTGACCCTATCGGATGGCCGGACCCTGGAAACCGAAACCTCCACCATAGAATTACATTAATGCGCAACCAATTTATCCTCATTTTCCTGGTGTGTGTACCCGCCTCGTACCTGTGTGGCCAGCAAAAACCTTCAACAAAACCCTCCACACGCGTATTAGAATGGCAGTTAAAGCCAGCGGCTGGTTATAATATTCCCCTGACCAGGCTTTTCAAGGGGGATGCGACTGATCAGTTGATTAAGTATGATGATCAATCCTTTTACTGGCAGGTTTTATCGCTGACCTTATTTTTTCACAAGCATTGGGGTGTGGCGTTTCATTTCCAGGCAAATGCTTCCGGCAAGATATCTTCCAGGGATGAAAGGTTCCAGCAACAGATGCAAACTGAATACGGAAGTGACTATTATATTACGCATTCTTCAATTGACGATCTCAACAAGTTTAATATTGTAACTGGCCATTTTGACCGTGGCTACCTGGGCGTGATTTACCGGATTGAGTCCAACCGTTTTTTTATTTATCCGCAATTATCATTGGGCGTTCTTTCATTTTACACGGATCTTGAAACTATTCGTCTGAAAGAAAAAGCGACCAATAACAGGATGGATCTTTATTATTCAGCCGGGGATAGACCAGCTAAGGACCATTTTACGATCGCCGCCTCTACGGCAGTAGGCTATAAATTGAATAAGTGGCTTTATCTGAATCTCGATGTGATGGCCTCCTGGTATAAAGCGAATTTCACCTATACCAAGACTACCCTGGACGTGATCTCCCGGCAAAGTGTACAGGAAACAACCAGGTATAAGCAAGACCTGCTGGGCCTGAGTGTGGGAGCGGGGTTGATCATATCGTTGAAAAAATAGGGGAGAAGTTATTATTATAACATAGAACAGGATTAAGGAGTTACAGATAGCATATTAAATATCAACCAATTACAACCCCATAGTATGGGTATAGGTTGGCAATAAGGCATAAAACAATTAACTTTATCGCATGAACCTGTCACCTACAGAACAGTTACTACTTCAGCAATTCTTTGCCGGTATTCCGGTAAAGAAAGCCTTTCTGTTTGGTTCAAGAGCACGTAATGAAGCCGATTCCCAAAGTGATATAGACTTATTGGTAGAACTGGATCACTCAACACCGATAGGCATGAAGTTTTTCACTTACCAGTCGGATCTTGAAGAATTACTGTATAAAAAGGTCGATCTTATTAGCACAGAAGGCATCTCCCGCCATATACAACCTTTCATAGACAAGGATAAGATATTAATTTATGAGAGGACCGATCACTGACAAAACGAGAATCATTCATATCCTTGAAGCTATTGAAGAAATAGAAAAATACCTTGCCGGCGATACAGAAATAGCCTGGAAGCCAATCAGAGGTTTCAGGAATATTTCTATCCATGAATATTTTGCAGTCAACTTTCACCTGGTTTGGGAGATAGCTCAAAATGATCTTCCTGTTTTAAAAGGGGAGTTCAGTAAAGCCCTGGCGAGCTTTCGGGAATAACAATGCAGCAGACCCCGGTTACTAAATAGTTGGTTCCAAAAATCCGGAAATAAGTATATTCGGCTAGTGAATACAGGAAGCCTTATTGATTAGCAGACCCTCTCCAAATAAGATAGCAATCCTACTCCTTTTTTTATCCGTATTGTGCAGATCAGTTGATTTTCCCGGGAACTAAAAACCGGGCAATGTGCTTTTTTACCGCTAACCAATAAACCAACCTAATATGAAAAGTTTTCTTATCACCCTATTACTGCTGGCAGCAGTCGTATTTGCCTGTAACCAAATCGAGACACCTGGTGATGGCAACGATGGGCCGGACAATCCTATTGTGATACATTTTTGTCCGGATACCACGAAGACCAATCCTTGCCCACAACTTCCCTATGATGTAGTCCATGCTTTTAATCCTGGCTATACAGCCATTCTTGATCCGGATATCCAGCCTGCCTTTGATATTTTCAGTTGGCAAAGTTTCGTAGCCCTGAACTGGCCGGCCGACTCCGCCGGTAACCCTATCGGCAACAGTATTGCGGACCACCCCGACGCACCCCGCGTGTGGGAATATTACCCGGATATTGCGGAGGTATTTGACAGACAGTCGCCCCTGCTGTTGCAAGTCAAAAATGCAGCGCAGCATAAGCAAAAGTTCTTTTATATGCTGAGCAAGATGCCCAAACGGGGCGATGCTTTTGATGATATTTTTGATCCGGATGATAAGCCTTTGATTGACCGCAACCTGAATTTTGCTGTATTTGAGGTAAGGACAAACCCGGTAGAAGCTGATTTTATTATCAGTCATCATCTGAATACAAGGAAAGGTATTGATTCACTGTACCGGAAACATGGCGACACTGCTTTTAAATTGCCTGCCAGCGTATTACCCGGCGGTGACCGGCCTGCATCGCCAGGTTCGATGGAGCTCAAAACTTCCTGGCGCATCCTGGATACCGCAAAAGGCGATATCCCTTCCCGGTATTATACCCGCGAAGCCCTGATTTATGTTGATTCCCTACATAGTGTAAGTGGGAAACCATTTACGATCAAGGCAATTGTAGGTCTTACCGGCATGCACATAGTAAGGAAGACCAGCAAGTTCCAAACATGGATCTGGAGCACATTTGAACATGTTGATAATACACCAGATAATATACAGGAGGCTCAGATGCATCCCAAACCTGCTATCCCCTGGTCTTATTATAGTGCCGCCACGATTGGGTTAACGCCCAACAAGGCGCCAGCTTTTCAAAAGGGTGATGACAGCACTTATTACCGGTTTGACTCTGTGAAACCTTACGCGAAACGGTATGCCGATTCCGTTGCCGGAGAGCATGGCAGCAGGAAGGTGTATGGTACACAAGCACAACGCCTGTATCCCATTTATTACAGGACCCAGCAGGTAAATAAAGCCTGGCAGAATAAGTTGCAGGGTACTGTATGGGCTAATTATAAGTTGATCGGCAGTCAATGGACAATCGGAGATGCCGGCATTAACAATACCCCCAATGTGCCGGCCGTCCTTGGCAACAGCACGATGGAAACGTACCGGTTGATCAGTTCCAGTTGCCTTAGTTGTCATTCAGGTGCTTCTATTATTTATAACAAGGACACTATACGTACTGATTTTAGTTTTATGATCGCTTTTCATGCGAAGTAAGAAAAGGTGTTAGCTGTTAGGTATTAGCTTTTAGCTTTGAACCAAAAGCAGACGGTGGCTCACCCTACCACACGTAGGTGGCCATGGCGCCGGCATTGAGGGTGGCGGAGAATGTCTTGTTTTTGAGTTGTACATTGAAGGCCGCTGTCTCTTTACCATCATTGAGCACAATAAGCACTGTTTTTCCCTGTGGTGTTCTGAAAGCCACATTGGGCAGGCTATCGGTGCTATTGGAAGCAATACGCACTGAACCGGGGCGTACCTGTTTGGCAGCATGGGCAATGCTATAGTAAGCGGGGTTGCGCTGTACACTGTCCTTGTCAATGGTCACTGCACCGAGACAACGATTACAGCCTCCCCTGTCGGTATGCGGCTTTAGTTGTGGATTGGAAGAAAGGTTCCATTCAATGACAGTTTTACTCCAGTTGCGCGAAGCGCCTATGATGAGGTTACGCACGTGTTCTGCAATGTCCTTTTTAAGATTGCCCGGTGCGCCTACCCATTGCTCTGTGAAGTAGAGGTTTTTATCGGGATGCGCTTCATGCACTTTGGACAAGGCTTCTATTTTTCCGCCATAGAGGTGAAAGGCGGAGCCATCAATGTACTGTTTGGCTTGTGGGTCATCGAGGATGGAGATAGGGTATTCGGGTTTATCGGCATTGTGGTCATAGATGATGATCTTTGTATCAATACCTGCTTTCCTGAAAGCGGGGCCCAGGTGGTTCTTAACGAAGATAGCCTGATCGGGCGCCAGCATTAAGAGGCTGGGGGTATTGCCGGGATGCAGGGGCTCATTCTGCACGGTGATAGCATCTATCCTGATGCCTTCTGCCTTCATGGCCTGGATGTATTTTACAAAGTATTTGGCATAGGCACTGTAGTATTCGGGTTTGAGGCTGCCCCCTCTTGCATCATAGTGGGTTTTCATCCATAACGGCGGCGACCAGGGAGAGCCCATTATTTTGATGTTGGGATTAATGGCCAGTATTTCTTTTACCGTCGGTATTACTGCTATGCGATCATGGCCAAGGTCGAAATGCTCCATGGCAGTATCGGTTTGTCCTTCCGGCAGGTCATTGTAAGAAAATACTTTTTCATCGAGGTCGGAAGCACCGATACTGAGGCGTATGTAGCTACCGCCAATGCCATTACCAACAGGCGTAAAGAGTTCCTTCAATAAGGCTGTGCGGGCTGCAGGGCTCATTTGCTGCAGGTGGCCTGCACTGCCACCTGTTAAGGCCCATCCGAAACCATCTATGGCCTGGAATTTTTGGGTATCATCTACGGTTATGGTAGTTTGCCCTGCTGCTTTTTTAGCAAAGGCCGGTTGTTGTGTTTGTTGCTGAAATAATATGTTGCTGGCCGGATCGGTCAGCCACACTTTTACGGCGCCTTTCTGCGCATAGTTGTTTAATCCTGCGGCCAGCAATAAGCTTAATCCAACGGCTTTGTACACGGTAGTCATTACTGAATGGTTGGCGGTGATGAATTATTGAATTACAAACGTACTGATAGAATGTGGTAAACTTTCAGCAGCGGCGCCCTGGCCCTCTATCCACAGGTGCCAGGAAAGTTTTTGATCGGTAGTGTTCATGACCACGACTACGACACTCCCATCTGTATTGAGGAAGGCAGTTGTTTGGAGCTGTGCCCTGCTGGCTGAAGCAGCAATACGTTTGGCACCCGGGCGGATGAATTTAGAGAAGTGCCCTATGTAGTAGTAAGCATTGGTATAGATGAGCTTGCCTGTTTTGGTATCGGCATGGACCGGCGCAAAGCAAAAGTTCCCTACATGGTTCGGGCCTCCTTTTTCATCGAGCAGGATGTTCCAATCGGTCCAGGCCACGGTACCATTGTTGAAGTCGTTGATCATTGAGTAGCCATATTTCTCTCCCAATGCCCAGTTGTTCACGCTGTCTATGTCGAATTTTTCTTTACAACCTTCTGTGAAGATGAGGTTCTTACCAGGGAAGGCCTGGTTGACGAGCCGGAGGTTATCAAATTGCATAGGACCGCCTGTCCAGGTCTCGTACCAATGGAAGCCCACGCCCCATACGTATTTAGCCGCTTCCTTATCGCCCAGGATAACACTGGCCCGCTGAAATAGGAGGTCGCGGTTGTGGTCCCAGGCGATGAGCTTTTTACTTCCCAGCCCTTCCCTGTGCAGCGTTGGACCGAGGTATTGTTTTATGAAATCACGTTCCTCCTCAGCCGTAAAGATGCAGGATTCCCATCTTTGTTTGGCCATGGGTTCATTTTGCACTGATAACCCCCAAATGGGTATGCCTTTGGCCTCATAGGTCTTTATGAATTTCACGTAGTAGTTGGCCCATTGCTGCCTTGATCCGGGTTTTAGTTTACCGCCCTGCAGCATGCTGTTGTTGTCTTTCATCCAGGCAGGCGGACTCCAGGGACTTACATAGAGGGTGAGCTTTCCACCGGCAGCGGCTATGGCTTGCTTGATGAACGGGATACGGTATTGCTCATCATGGGCCACACTGAAGGTTTTGAGGGCTGTATCGTTATCATTAACGTAGGTATAGCTGCCGCTGGAGAAATCGCAGCTATGGATGGTGGTACGGGCCAGTGTGTACCCGATGCCTTTGTCTTTATCAAAATAGGCCCTGAGCAATTCCTGTTGTTCCCTTTTGGGGATTTTGGCAAATGTTTCTGCCGCGGCATCAGTAAAGGCGGCCCCGATGCCTATGAAGGATTGAAAGGTACTGGCCGGGTCAATGAATACGCAGGGTTGTGTTTCGAGCGGTTGTTTAAACTCTTTGAAAGTGAGCTGTTCATTTTGTGATAACCGGAGGCCGGACTGAGCGGCCGTGGTATAAACGGTGACTTTCTTCTGGGCCTGAACGTACAGACAGGCGGGCAGGATCAATATGGCAATGAGTCGTTTCATCTGTGATTTATTATTTTATTTTGGCCAGATGGAATTTACATTTCATCTGTGATTTATTATTTCTTTTTAGCCAGATGGGACTTACGTCTCATCTGTATTTTATTGAAGATCAAAAGTGCTGATTTCCAACTGTTGATTCCAAATTTAAGACTACGTCAAAACTACTACAGATTAAAAATTAAGTATTGACTATCAACGATTTTAATACTACGTTAATAACCTCCTCTCCATATATTTATTGAATACCGTGGTTACAACCCGTATTTTCATGGTACTTATCTGAGCCAGTACCAGTCTGCTAAAACTTTACTGTTATGATGAAAACCTTTATTATCCTTTTTGCTGTGTTGCTCTTTACTCCATTTGTATATAGTCAAAATAGCCCTGCTGCCCCACCGGTTGTGATCGGTTACGTGGGCGGTTTCAGGGGGCTGGTGAATATTTCTTCTATTGACGCCAGGCGGCTTACGCATATTAATTATGCTTTTGTGGATGTGAAAGATAACCGGGCATGGCTCCATAATGAGGTGACCGATACCACTAATTTCAGGTTACTGAATAGCCTGAAGCAGCAAAACCCTTCCCTGAAGATCCTGATCTCCATCGGGGGCTGGACCTGGAGCAAAAATTTCTCCGATGCCGTACTGACTGATACCAGCCGTCGCGCTTTTGCCATTACTTCTGTAGCTATTGTGCGCCAGTATAACCTGGACGGCGTTGATATTGACTGGGAGTATCCCGGCATGGTTGGTGATGGTAATGTATTCCGACCGGAGGATAAACAAAATTATACACTAATGTTCCAGGCAATCCGGGAGGAACTGACAAAGCTGCAACAGGAGACCGGACGTTATTATTTGCTAACGACCGCCACCGGCGGCTTTCCCGCCTACCTGGACCATACAGAGATGGGTAAGGCACAGGAATACCTGGATTATGTGAACCTGATGACGTATGATTACAGTTTTGGCCAAACGGGCCATCATACGAACCTGTTTGCTTCCAAAAATTATGAGAAGGAAAACTCTGCCCACAAAGCGGTGACCACTTATATGGCGGCTGGTGTGCCGGCGCATAAGCTGGTAGTAGGCCTGGCTTTTTATAGTCGCGGTGGTGTGGTGGAAAGTACTGCCGACCATGGCCGGAACCAAAAGATTGTTTCCCCTTTCCGGGCAGGGGGTTATACGTATATTAAGGACAGCCTGCTGCAAAAGGAAGGGTTCCGTTTGTACTGGGACAGGAAGGCCAAAGCACCTTACCTGTTTAATGCGGAGAAGAAACAGTTTGCCTCTTTTGATAATGAACGCTCCGTTAAGTATAAGTGCCGTTATGTAAAGAAACATAAGCTGGGCGGCGTTATGTTCTGGGAGTATTCATCGGACCCGAAGCTTTATTTGCTGAAGGCGGTTAACCGGTACTTGTCTGAACCAACAAAGCCAGAGGCTTTGAAATAGCCGTCACCAGCCAGAGGCTGGCGACTGAAGAAATGACAAATGGGTGTTACATTTCACCCTATGGGGGCTATTTATTAAAGATTAAAGTATTGGCTTTGGTAATCTCGTCATGCGAGATGGTGTGGCCCATGTTGGGATATATTTTTTCAGTGACATCGGCCTGCATGTCCTTTAAGATGTTGGTGGTAGCATATACCCTTTGTACGGGCACGTGCATGTCGGGATCACTGGTGCCGATGAAAATGGGCGTGCCGGCAAAATCTCCTTTGTAATGGTCGTTATAGATCTTATCGCCGATCAATCCTCCTGTAAAGGCTACCACGCCGCCATAGCGGGCCGCATTGCGCGCCACAAATTCGAGGGTAAGACAAGCGCCCTGGGAGAAACCGAGGAAGTAGATGTTTTCTTTAAGAATGCCCTGGGTCACTATATCATTGACGACATCACCCAATATAGATAAGGCCGATGAAAGCCAGGGTTCATTTTGCTGTATCGGCGTCATGAAGGAATATGGATACCAGGTGTTGCCCGTAGCCTGCGGAGCTACGAGTGCATAGTCTTTTACATCGAGGTGTTCTGCCAGTGAGAGAATGTCTTCTGCTGACCCGCCCCGGCCATGGACCATGATCAATACTTTTTTGGCTTCAGTCAGTTTCTTTCCGGCTGTTATGATGTCTTTCTTGTGCATGATTTAGTAAGTTCTTCTTTAACGCCCTTCGACAAGCTCAGGGTGACATTGCTCAGGGCGACAAAGAGGATTATTTGTAGTTGTCCAGGTTGATGGATACCGGTGGCAGGGTTTGTTCGAGGCGGGCCCGGTTTTTCTCGAACTGCGGCGGCAGCTTTAATGCTTCGCCAAGGTGGTCCACTGTTTCATCAACAGCAAAGCCCGGCCCGGCAGTAGCCACTTCAAAGAGTACGCCGCCTGGCTCCCGAAAGTAGATGGAAGTAAAGTAGTTCCTGTCTAATACAGGCGTTGGATTCAACATACGCTTCACGATCTTTTCCCTCAGTTGGTCCTGCTCCACTTTACCGGGTGTACTGAACGCGATGTGGTGTACAGTACCACTGCCACCCAATCCGCGTAAGCTATCCGGAGAGCAAATGATGTCTACATAGTTGCCCGGCGAATCATTGGCTGCAAAGCGGAAGCGGTTTCCTTTCTCCGCGATTAATACATGGTCCAATTGCTCTGTCAATAAGCCTGCCGTACGTTCATATCCTTCTTCCCATATTTCCACGTTGTAGAATCCTTTGATGGCGTGTTCGGGCGGCACGGGCCCCTGGCCATGTTGCGGTCTTGTGTCTTTGTTGTTGAACACGAGTTCTAATCCCAGTCCGTCGGTGTCTTCAAAGTAAACGACTGTTTCCTTGTCAAAACGCTCTTCCGGCTCTTTGTACGGGATGCGGTATTGTTGGAGGCGGTTTAACCAATAATCCAGTGAAGCAGCGGGAACAGAGAAAGTAGTGGTATTCAACATGCCCTTGCCATGCCGGCCTCTTACCAATCCCTGGTAGGGGAAGAAGGTAAGGATGCTGCCTGGCTGACCTGTTTGATCGCCGTAATAGAAGTGGTAGACTTCCGGCGCATCAAAGTTGACTGTTTTCTTGACCATTCTGATACCGAGGACGCCGCTGTAAAATTCAAGGTTCTTCTGTGCATCGCCGGCTATGGCAGTTACATGATGAATACCAGTGATTAACTTTCCCATAGTTTCTATTGTTAATGTTGTCAAGCTCCCTTAGACCAGGGTGAGCCGCCCTTGGAGGGCGACCCACCCTTCGACAAGCTCACGGTGACATTTACTGTAATACCGGTAATTGTTTCTCGATGTCTTCCCGCATAGACTCATATTGCGGAGGCAATTTGAGGTGGGTACCTAATTCCGCCACCGGTTCATCGGCAGCAAAACCAGGATTATCGGACGCTATTTCGAAGAGCACGCCACCGGGTTCGCGGAAGTACAAAGAGAAGAAGTAGTTACGGTCTATTTTAGGCGTAATGTTGAATCCACGCTTTGCTATTTTTTCCCGGAACTCCATGAGGATGTTGTCATCTGCGACGCGGAAGGCCACGTGGTGATTGGTACCACCGGCCACCTGCCCTATTTTTCCAGCGGGATCCTCAATGATGTCTACGATGGCGGCGTTGCTGACCGCATCGGTGACAAAGCGGTAACGGTTGCCCTCCTGCTCCAATAGTTTGTAGCCAAATATTTCGGTCAATACCGCTACTGTGCCCTTGATGCTTTTCAGGGTAAGGGTGATGCTGTGGAATCCTTTGGTAGCAGCCTGTTCTGTAACGGCTGTTGTAGTCCATGCTTTCCTGTTGTCCCCTGCTTTGGGTACAGTAAGGCTGAGTTGTAAACCATCAGGATCCTGGAAAGGCAGGTATAATTCACCAAATCTTTCCCCTGTTTCGCCCAGTTGTACTTTGTATTGACTGAATCTTTCTTTCCAGAATTCCAGGCTTCCTTCCGGTACTGCATAGCCAATTTCTGTGGCCATGCCTGTTCCTGCATAACCCGGAGTTACTCCTTCCCAGGGGAAAAAGGTGAGGATGGTACCGGGTGTACCTACCTCGTTACCATAGTAGAAGTGATAGGTACCCGGATCATCAAAGTTGACTGTCTTCTTTACCATTCTTAAACCCAGCACCCGGGTATAGAAATCGAAGTTACGTTGGGCATTGCCTGCTATGGCAGTAATGTGGTGCAAACCCAATATCCTATTGGTCATAAAAACTCCTTTTGAGCTTTCGGCTCTTTTAAGCTTGTTTGATTAACTGGAACTCACCGGCAAATTTAACTTCATCACTCACTACTATGTTACCGGCTTCTGTTACGGCACCCCAGTTGAGGCCAAATTCCTTACGATTTAATTTACCAGTGACGGTGAAACCTGCTTTTGTTTGTCCATAGGGGTCAACTGTGATGCCACCAAATTCTACATTGGCAGTTACATTACCGGCAACGCCCCTTAATGTTAAGGCACCCAGCAGCTTACCTTCTTCTTTATTACCTGTATATTTTGTACCTACAAATTTAATCTCATTATGCTCGGAAGCATTAAAGAAATCGGCTGAGCGGAGGTGGTTATCCCTTTGCTCATTGTTGGTATCTACGGAGTTTACATCGGCTGTAAATTCAATGTGTGATGCATTGGTAAAGTCGTCACCTTCTGTTTCCGCTACCAGGTTGAACTTTTTGAAGTAACCGGTTACAGTAGTGATCATAAGGTGTTTTACTTTAAACTGAATTTCACTGTGTGCGGGATCCAATACCCATTTTGTCTTTGCCATGTTGCGTTAATTTATTGATTATCAAATTTGTTTATTGTCATATTGACTATACAAAGTTGCAACATTAATTAGTCAGGGAGAATAGCTATACAACGGAAAGAGTTGTACATTTTAAGGTTGGAGGTGGAGTTTAATGAGGGATTGGGCTAAAAATGCTGATTATCAAGTACTTAGTAGGGTAGACATTAAAATAGAAGGCAACAAGGCATAGAAGCAACGAGAAGGTAAAGGCAGCAAGGCACTAAGGAATGCCTCAGGGTAGTCTGAGCAGTTGGACGTCGCAATGGAGCGTTACTTCATCGGACAGCAATAGCCCGTGCTTATCTATGAACTGGTTCCAGGTGATGTTGAAGTCCTTACGGTTGAAGGTGGCATCGAGCATGAAACCTGCCTTTGTATTTCCCATGGCGTCGAGCGAGGTGCCTACCTGTGTAGCGTGCCAGGTTATTTCCTGCACCGTGTCTTTGATAGACAAGATCCCGGTGGCCTGTATCTGGTTGCCCTGCACGGTAACCGAACCTGACTTGTAGGTGATGACTGGGTATTTGCGAACGTCAAAGAAATCGGGTGACCGAAGGTGTGCGTCCCGCTCTTCATTACCGGTATATACGGAGTTGGTATAGATGGTGAGCTGTACCTGGCTGCCGTTGAAGTTTTCCTCCGGCGTTATGACTGATCCTTCAAACTGGGTGAACCAGCCGGACACGGGCGTGAGTAACAGGTATTTTGTATCGAACCGTATCCGCGTGTGAACGGGATCGATGACCCAAACTGCCTCCTTTTTAGTTTCTTCCATAAACCGGAACCTTTAGTGCTTAGGATAAATTACCCCTATGTTACTGCCCTGCCTGATCTGTGAATATAGTATGGCGAATCACTGCGGCCAAATAAATATGTTTATTTTAAGTGTGCCCGCAGCATCCAGGCCATTTTTTCATGGGTTTCCATCAGGCCGGTGATGAAGTCGCTGCTACCGAGGTCCTGCAGGTCATTGGCAAAACGGTTGATGTTTTCCCGCAGGAAGACGATGATGCTTTCATGATCGGCCAGCAATTCTTTTATGAAGCCGGTACTGTCATTCGCTTCCCTTGATAATTCGGTCAGGTGAGTAAGCTGCAGGAATTGCTTCAGCGTTGCGGGCGCATAATGGCCTAATGTCCGGATGCGTTCCGCCACGTTGTCCATGGTTTCATCCAGCATTTCGTACTGGCTTTCGAAGAAGGTGTGCTTGGCGTAGAAGTCCGGGCCTTCCACATTCCAGTGCGCATTGCGTGTTTTGGTATAGAGTACAAATTCATCTGCCAGGACTTTGGTGAGCGTGTGCGCTACTTCCGTCAGGTTGTTTTGACTGATGCCGATCGCGGGTGTCATATATAAGTATTGTTGTTGTTGATTAATGACACAAAGCTATGCGCGGGCGGCCTGGCAATCAATTGACAAATGAAGGGAAGAGATGTATATTTTATCGAGGCTCCTGATTAGCCGGAAAGGCGGGAAGGCGGAAAACACCAATAACTTAGTAATCCAGTTCGCCGAAGCGGCCGTTTTTATAGTCTTCGATGGCCTGTTCTATTTCTTCCGGGGTATTCATGACATAGTTGTCTTTGGCGGCTACCGGTTCATCGAGGGGTTCGGCAGAGAGGAATAAGACCTGTGCATCTTCGGTAGCCTTGACCGTGAATTCATTTCCCTCTTTATTGAACACAACGAGGTTATGCAGCTCAATGGTGTCCTGCTCATTGATCACCACGCTTCCTTTTATTATGTAGAGCAGGGTCCAGTAGCCGGGTGTAGCGGGAAATAATACCTGCCGTCCGGCATTTATTTCACCTACCACTGATATGATGGGGGTAAAGTTCTGTATGGGACCGGTCTGACCATCATAATCACCACTGGCCAACCGGAGGTGTACACCTTCCTGTTGTAGCACCTGCGGCAGTTGTTCGCGGGTGGCTGCCTGGTAAAAGGGCTTGTCCCATTTGTTGGCCTTCGGTGCATTGATCCAAAGCTGGATGAGCTCCTGCACGCCTCCCTGCTGCTGCATTTCCTTTGTAGGCCCTTCACTGTGCAGGATACCCTTACCTGCAAACATCCACTGCACACCGCCTGCTTTTATTGTTTCATCATTCCCGGCATTGTCGCGGTGAAAACCTTCTCCCTGCAATAGGAAGGTATAGGGGGAGAAACCCCGGTGCGGATGTGGATGGATGCGCACCTGCTGCCCTGCCTCCACTACAGTAGGGCCTGCATGGTGCAATACAATGAAGGGATTGGCAAAACGGAAATCTTTATGCGGCAGCGCCTGGCGTACGGTTTCTTCTTCTGTGATCTTCTTTTCACGTCCATAGAGGATGTGCTCAATCTTCTTTTTCATATATTTTAAGGTAAGCTTGCTTTGAATGAATGACCAAATTTACAATAAGCCTCCTTAAACCAGCTTGACAAAACAGGGGAAAGCGTTGTACATATTACTGTAATTGCGGTTTACAACAGGATACCAGCATTTGTACAACAAAAGACTGAAAGGATACATTGCCTGTACGCTGCCGGCAGGCGAAATTTGTGGTGCATTAAATAATACCAATCATGAAACAGCAATTGTTATTGAAGAAAACCGCCGGTTTGCTTTTAGCTACGATGTTCCTGTTAGTAAGCATTACCGGTTCAGCACAAAATCCGGCACCTGTGAAGAATATTGTATTGGTGCATGGCGCTTTTGCTGATGGATCGGGATGGGAAGGCGTGTATAAGCTATTAAGCGCCCGTGGTTATAATGTGGTGATTGTTCAAAACCCACTCTTATCACTGGAAGAGGATGTGGAATCTGTTAACCGGGTATTGGACAAGCTGGAAGGTCAGGCCATACTGGTGGGTCATTCCTGGGGCGGTGCTGTTATTACACAGGCAGGCGTATCGCCTAAGGTAGCCGGACTGGTATATGTGGCCGCTTTTCAACCGGATGCCGGAGAAACAGTGCTGCAATGGGCAACTTCCCTGCCACCGGCTCCTGAAAGTGGTATCCTTCCTCCTGATGCCAAAGGGTTTATTTATTTTGATCCTGCCAAGTATCATGCAGGTTTTGCAGCAGACCTGAGTAAAGAGAAGGCCGCTTTTATGTCGGCTTCACAAGGCGCCTGGTCGGCCAAAGGTCCCACTACTCCCCTTACACAAGTTGCCTGGAAAACGAAACCATCCTGGGCAGTGGTAGCCACCGAAGACAAGGCGATCGTACCCGATATTCAACGCACTATGTATAAACGTTCCGGGTCTATTGTTACGGAGATAAAAGGGAGTCATGTGGTGTTTATATCCAAACCTCAGGCCGTGGCTGATGTAATTGAGGCAGCGGCGAAGGGGAAGAAATAAGGTATTAGCGGTTAGCAATTGGTTGTTGTATTAGCATTGGCAGTTAATAATTAGCGTTGGCAGTTCGGGAGTAAGAAAGGCTACAGATGATTTACCTGTGGCCTTTTCTTTTTGCTGCCGACAGCCATTATGCATTACCGAATTGCCAGGAAGTCTGTTTTTTAAAGTCGGTAAAGCTTTGCCCGGAAACGTTCTTAAAGAATTTACTGAAGTGCGCTATGTCATCAAAGCCCAGGTGGTAAGCAATTTCTTTCATGCTTGAATCTGAATAGGTGGCATGGCGTTTTGCTTCCAACACGATACGCTGCTGAATGTGGTAGCTGGCCGGAAAGCCGGATACTTTTTTTACGATCTCATTGAGGTAGTTGGGCGTCACTGCCAGGTGCTCCGCATATTCGGTCACTTTTTTATGGGTACTGTATTTTTTGTCAACAATGGAGAAGAATTTTTTTACCAGGTCGGTATTCCTGGTTTGCGCCATCGGTTTTCCGATGTTATTTGACTGACGGGCCAGGTAGATGAGGAATATTTTGAAGAGGCCCATTAAGAGCTCGGACCGTAAGAGGAAGAAGTTCTCAAATTCTTTTATCATTTTCTGTACGATTTCCCCTACTTCGTTTTTTGTTTCCTCACTGAGCCTGGTCACATTCAGTTGTGTAAAGGCATCTGACTGATGGCCAGCCATGAAGAGGAAGTCGGCATTAAAAGCAATGATATACCCGCCGGCCTGTTTATCCGCGTTTAACTGATGTACCTGACCGGGTGCTGCATAACAGATGGTATTGCCTGTTACTTCGTGCTTTTCCAGGTCTACCAACCAGGTACCGATGCCCTGCGTTAGCCAGGTTATTTCATGGTAACTGTGCCGGTGTGGTTGGTGGTTGTGCCGGCGGTTGTGCTCCATCCATTCAATGGTATGGATCTCAAACGGCATGCTGTTGGGCTGAAAAGGCATACGCTCTGTAAGGTTTGTAACCGGCTCTGCCGGACGTTGTTTGGCTTGTGGCATAATGGTTAATTTTGGTATGATCTCCGGCAAGCGATCGTATTATTTGATCAATGTTAAAAGGTGAGCCGGCTTTGGCAGGCGACCCGCCCTATAACAAGTCTATTTATGTGCCACAAACCGGTGATGTTGTCATGAATGGGCAGGTTGATTACAGCCTTATGAATAGCAGGCTATTGTGCTGCATTATTTTATTGTATGCGATAGAAGCAGAGATGAGTAACTCCATTTTTTTCGGAGTTTTTTGGGAGAGGCTCCGAAATAAATGGAGGTGCCTGAACCTGGATTCGGGGGATTTGAGAGATTGATTGGATTATTGTATAGCGACGATGGTGAGCCGCCTTTGGAAGGCGACCCACCATCTAACAGATCAGAGGTCTTCTTTTTTGATGCCGAGTTTATGCATTTTAGATTCGAGGGTGGTGGGCTTGAGGTTGAGGAGTTGGGCGGCGCCGCCTTCGCCCCTGATGCGGCCATTGGTTTTGCGGAGTATGGCCATGATGTATTCCCGTTCGGTGTCTTCCTGTATTTTCCGGATATCGGTGAGTGATTTGGCTGTCGTGTGGTGTTGCGGCGTGGTTACAGTGGCCGTATTAATAAGTGCGCCGTTACTGAGCGGGCGTTTTAATTCCAGAGGTGATCCATTGTCACAGAGTATGACAGATTGCTCTATTACATTTTCCAGTTCCCGGATGTTACCCGGCCAGTGCCAGGCTTCCAGTTCGGCCATCATTTTGGGGGCAATGCCCTGAAAAGACCTGTTGTTGCGGTTACTGCAGGCTACTGCAAAATGATTCGCCAGCAGGCTGATGTCTTCCTTACGTTCACGCAGGGGAGGCAACACTACCGGAAATATGTTGAGGCGGTAGTAGAGATCCAGGCGGAAACGGCCTTCCGCTACTTCTTTTTCAAGGTTACGGTTGGTAGCAGCCACGATACGCACATTGACCTTAAAAGGCGCTTTCCCCCCTATACGTTCTATTTCTTTTTCCTGGAGCACCCGCAATAGTTTGACCTGCAGTTCCAGGGGCATTTCGCCAATTTCATCCAGGAAGATGGTGCCATCAGCAGCCTGCTCAAATTTTCCGATCCTCCTGTCGGTAGCACCGGTAAAAGCCCCTTTCTCGTGTCCGAATAGTTCAGATTCTATGAGTGAAGCAGGCAATGCAGCACAGTTGACTTTGATGAAAGGTTTTGTCCTGCGGTGAGAAAGGTGATGGATGCAATGGGCAATACGCTCTTTACCGGTGCCGCTTTCACCCATGATGAGCACAGAGGTGTCGAACGTTGCTACCTGTGCGATGTGATCCAATACGGATAATAATTGTTGGCTGTTGCCAATGATGCCTTCAAACCCGGCATTGGCTCTTCCCTGTTCTGCGGTACTATTTTTTTGCTGAGCGGTTAGTTGTTCCTGCAGCACTTCCCGGCGTTGTCTCCATTCAAGGTTGTGCTGATGACGATAGCGTGCTATATCGAGTGTGATGAGCACATCTTTTGCCCGGAAAGGTTTCACCAGGAAGCCATAAGGCTCTGTGAGCTTTGCCGCTTCCAGTACACGTTGGTTGGAATTGGCAGAGAGGTAAACGAAAGCAATGTTTTGTTCCTTTAATTGCCAGGCCAGGTCAATACCTGTCCCGTTGCCCCTGAGATAGATGTCGAGCAATACAAGTTGTGGTTTGTGCTGACTGATGAGTTTCCGCGCTTCTTCCACCGAAGCAGCAATGCCACATACCCGGTATCCGGCTTTTTCCAGCGTGAGCCGGAGATCATTGGCCACGATGAATTCATCTTCTACTATGAGGATCTGTTCGGTCATGTGTTTCTGATTCCGCAGAGTCCCCTTCGGGAGACTCTGCGGGGAAATTAAATTTGCTTTGTTCAATTTTCATAGACGGCCATTCGCCCGTGCGGGAATCTGATCATGATAGAAACTCCTTTATCACTTTGTATGATGAAGACGCCATTCAACTGTTTGGTAAGCCCCTGCATCAGGTTCATGCCCAGTGAACGGACAGCGGCTGTATCAAAGCCCGCCGGCAATCCCCGGCCATTGTCTGCAATGACAAGCAGTACATGGCTATCCTGGTCCTGTTTCATTAATATGTTTATGGTACCCTCGCTGTTATCCGGAAAAGCATATTTGAAGGCATTGGTGATGGATTCATTGAGTATGAGGCCCACGGGCACAGCCTGTGCAACATCCATGGCTATTTTTTCTACCTGCAAACTGAACCCGATCTTATGGCTGAGGTTGAAGTTATCGCTCAGGTATTCCACCAATTCGCGGATGTAAGCCTGCATGTCAATAGCCGATTCCGTTTCAGACTGGTATAAACGCTGGTGAATGAGTGACATGGCGCGCATGCGGTGCTGGCTATCGCGGATGGCCATGAGAGCGGCATCATTGTCGAGATAGGCAGATTGAGTATTGAGCAGGCTGATGACGATCTGCAGGTTATTTTTTACCCGGTGATGAATTTCCTTAAGCAGCCATTCTTTTTCTTCGAGCAACCTGTCTTTTTCCGTTACGAGTTGTTGCAGGGATTGATTTTGCCTGTTGATCTCTTCCTGCTTGGCTTCCAGCCGCCGGTTGCTGCGCTGCCTGATGAGATAACGGTTGTACAATAACCCTACTATTATCAGCAGCAGCACGACAGCGCCAATGGTAAGGTTGCCGGTAAGTTTTGCCTGCTTTAACCGGCTTTGCTGTAGCTGATTCTCCCGTTCGAGGGCACTGATGTTCTGTTCTTTTTTGCCGGTTTCATAGGCTACCTGCAGTTCCTCTATCTGGCGGCTTTTGCTTTCATTGAAAAGTGAATCATTTAGTGTTTTATAGCTGTTGAAATGGTCTATTGCAGCAAGGTAACTGCCCGTGGCAGAATCCACTTTAAAAAGAAAAAAATGAAGGTCCCTGATCCTGGATGTTAATGCTATACCCGGCGGCATGGCCATTGCTTTTTCGAGGTACCGGCGGGCATGGTCATAGCGATGCCTGTTGAGGTAGAACTCGCCCATGGTAAAGTATACTTCAAAGGTGAAGACGTTACCCTGGTCCATTTTTTCTTCCCAGGCTATCATTTCCAGGTAATGTTGTTCTGCCAGGGCATATTGTTTTAAGGCAGTGTAACAGTCGCCCAATGAGGTGGCCACTGCCTGTTTATCTGCCAGGCGGACCGGAGGGAATTTATCCCGGGTGCTTAACACTAACTTCAACGCCTCCTTTTCTTTCTTTTGCCGTATTAATGCACGCACCTGGTGTCCGTTGAATCTGTGCATGGGACCGTGTAAAGCCAGTTCAAGGTTTTGCTGAAAGAATATGACTGCCCTTCCGTACCATTCGGCACATTTATCAAAATGCCCTAATTCCCTGTACACACTTCCCAGTCTGCCATAGAAATAGCCACCCGACACACTATCGGCAGTAGCCTGCATGCTCCTGACCGTTTCCAGCGCATAAAATAGTGCTTTCTCGTAGTTGCCTTTCGCCGTGGCAACAGCCGAGAGCAGGTCATAAGTATAATGCAAATTGGCATACCCGATATCCTGGTACATTTTCAAAACACGGAGAAACCCTTGCTCTGCACTGTCCAGCTTTCCCTGGTGCATGTAAACATCTGCCACATCTTTCAAGGCTGCAATTTCTTTTTCTCTGTTGCCCGTTTGCCGGTAAAGCTCACGCGCCAGTTTAAAGTAACGCAGGTGTTCTGCAAAAGCACTGTCCATATTGGACGCTAGTTTTTGATCAGGAATGGTATTGGCCAGCCTGGTCCAGACAGCAGCTTCCTGTTCTTTATCGCCGGTTTTTTGAAAATGGTCGATCACCTGCAAGAAGCACGACCGGCCCTGGTCATAATCCCGCTGTTCAAAGTACATTTCACCCAACATGAATAAAGACTTGTGTTGCCAGGCAACAGCCCGGAGCTGATCGCTGAGTTGTTTTGCTTTTGTTGCATAAGCGATGCCGCTGTCGGACACGTTGGTATGTACGCCTGGTTTAACATCATAGTACCAGGCTATTTCCAGCAGTATTTTAATGCGATTGGTATCGGGCAGGCTGCGCTGTAACCGGTTCATCAGCGTAGCATACGAATTGCCGGACGCTTCCTGGCCCTTAGCAGCCCGGGCTACTATTACCAATACAGATGCGATGAGCCATACCCTGAGCATGTTTTGGTTGTTATTGTTTTATAGATGCACATCAGAACCTCATCCCCACTACTACAAACGGCAGCCAGCCTTCGCTGGAATAACCTGCCAATGCCCTGATGACGATCATTTGCGCCGGCGCAAAGAAGAAGCCTCCACCTACGCCGTTGTGCCATTTGTCTGAATGTTCGCCTTTCTCCCATACCCTTCCCACGTCGTAAAAGCCAATCATACCGAATAAGCCGGGCAATACGTAACCGCCGATCTGCGTGAGCTTGATGCGCATTTCGAGGTTGTTGTAGAGGCTATGCTGACCGGCAAAACGGTATTGGCGGTAACCCAGCAGGTTCTCATGGCCACCCAGGAAGAGCGACTGGTAAAAGGCTGTTTTACCTACGGTGATGCCACCACCCAGGCGGTTGGCCAATACGATAGAGCTTTTCGCATTGAGCGGTGTATAGAAGGCTATTTCGGGTATGAGCTGTGCAAATGATTTTGAATAGTCATTTAACCCGCCGAATCCCTGCAGGCGCACATTGATGTAAGAACCCCAGGAGGTAAGTATCGGGTTATTCCTTTTATCCCTGATGTAGTTTACGATCAACCCCGCATGCGCCTTATCGTCGGCAATGGTGGCACTGTCATAGGAACCAATGAGGGAGGTGTTTTCAATGAACCGGCCTTTGTTGCCATCATCATCGAAACGGTAGATCTGTGCAGCCGGCCCTACACTGATGCTGCTGCCTTTGGCATTGCCCCAACGCAGCGCTGCCCATGCCTGGTAGGTATTGAACCGGGTGCGGTAGAATTTTTTGAAGTTGTCTATTTTATGAAATTCGGTTTCGTTGCCCCGGCCGAAGAAGTTAATGGTATTGTTGGGCGCTTTGATGAGCGCCTGGGTAATGATATCGGCTTTGCCGATGGCATGGATCCATTCGCCTTTGTAGTCTATTTTGTATGCATTGGTGGAGAAGGAATGGGATACGAGCAGTTGCTGCAAGCCTGAATACTGGGCTATTTTGGTATAAGGCTTTTTACGGAAGCCCTGTTTGCGCACATGCTTAAAACCCGCACCAAGCAGGAATCCATCATCCACGTTGAGCCCGATGGAGGCAAGTGGTTGGGTGATGTTGTAAAGATCTACAGGGTTAAAAGCTGTATGCGCACTGTCGTTCGACAGCCGTTTACGAAGCCGGCCCGCGTCTCCGTTTATAGTCGCATTGTTCTCCCCTTCATATAGTTTTATACCACCCTTTCCTTCGGCTACATCGTAGGTCTTGTTACCTTCTCCACCGATGATGCGCAGTTTAACACCGTTGTTGGTGTTGTTGATGCGCACGCTGTCATCTCCTTTGGACAGGTAGAGCCTTACTTCTTTGGTCATACCAGGGGAGAAGGTCTTTTTGAAGAGCAGGTCTTCCAACTTCCTGCTTTTGGACAGTTTATGAATTGCCACTGTAATGCCATTGTCGGGTGCGTCTGTGATCTCTACCAATTCATGCTTATCCGTTACTTTGATGTCTACAATTTTGTTGATGAAACGGTAGTAATGGTCCATGGCTGCCGGCAGGTTATCCCTTCTGTCTTTCAGTATTTTCAGGAATTTATCATGGCGAAGCTGGTAAGCAGCGGCCGGCAATTGCCGGAGCCCTTCTTCCAATACCGGGTCGGTCACTGTGGCCACAAACTCCCTGGTGATCCGCATCCAGTCGTCATAGCTGAACTGGGTGAGGAAGCGGCCGTTGAGCTGCCTGCTTTCCCATAGTTCACCTTCAATGTTACGGTAGTTGCTGTTAAAGCCTTGCAGGAAGGGTAATATCCAGCGCCACCTGGCTGCATGGGGGATGACCCCTTGATTGGTATAGAATACCTGGTCACGGTCGCGGGGGATGGCTTTGTATTTTTTCCCTTTGCCGTCCTTTTCCGGCAACCAGCGCCACTGGTCTTCATGCCTGTCCCAATCACCAATGAGGAGATCGAGCAGGCGGGCGCGCAGGTATGCCGTGCTGTCGAAACTGTTGTCGTTGTCTTCATCCATTTTGCGGCGCATCTTGAGCGTGTTGTCTGATTCACCCAGGGGTTCGCGTTCTTCCAGCAGGCATAAGGTGTTGGCAAATGTATTGCCATAGATGCCCAGCGCTGTATCGGGTGCAACCCAACCAATGATGGGTGTGGCATGGGGGATACCCAGCCGGCTGGCGATGGGCGGTACTATTAATGCACCATAGGGATAGTTGGAAGACATGTTGTCTGACAGGAGGTCTTTCACAAAGGTTTCGCGCAGGGCTTCGGGCAGTAGTACATCGGGGTATTTTTCCACGCTTCGCAGGGCCCATTCTTTTCCATTTTTATCGAGCAGCCTGAGTGATTTGGACTGGTGGCCGCCACCGAGACGGCTGGGCGTTAACCCGCCTTTTACCTGAGAGATCCTGATGACAGGGAATGTGGTAGGGGTCGCGTAGTCCTTCCGGTAGTTTTCGCCAAAGAGCCAACGGTGAAAGCGGTTCACACTATCGAAGCGCGCCAGGGGCACGATGGTGATGCTGTCCTGCGGCGTGGCCTTGATGGCCAGTTGTTCCTGCTCCTGCACTTTCACGTATTCCTGTGTATAGGTAAAGGAGGCTTTAACGCCGTCGGTAATTTGTGTATAGTAAGTAAAGCGGAGGTGGTTATTGGTGAGGAGGTCGGCCGTGATAAAACCAGCCCTTGTGGAAGCAAATAATGAATGTTTTCCTTTTCTGGCATAGGCCTTTTTGGCACCGGCCCCACTGACTACCTGCACCTGGCTGCTTTTGATGAACTGCAGTCCATGTTCATGACCTGCCACATGTATGAGGTTGGGAAAATGTTGCGCCACTTCATCCATGTTTTTGATCATAGTTTTGTAAAGGGGGTGGCCCATGTCTTCGGGGTTTACGATCGCCTTTCTTAGTACAGGATAGAGGGAGCCTATAACGGGTAATGGTATGTAGAGATCTTTGTTGATGGCCGTGAGGGGGAAGATATGGTCCTTAAGGGAATAGTAACCGCCATGATGGCCATAGGACTGAAACGGGTGGTGGGAAGCCAGCATGACCATTTTGTACCGGTTCTTGTAGAGCAGTTCCTGTAAACGCGCTGTTATGTCTTCTTTGGTACGGCAATTACAATCTGCTTCTTTGTTGTCTTTGTCATAGGGGAATAACCACCATTCACTATCGAACGCTATGATGGTGAGGTTATCGGCCACGTTGATCTCCACGGGATCGGGACAGCCGTCGGCCGGCACCATTTTTAATAAGGGATCATTTTGCTGGTTGAGGTAACTCCACTGGTTTTTGATCTTAGCCAGTCCATCGGGTCCCATGCGGTCCCAGTCGTGGTTACCGGGCACGAAGTAGACGGCGGCGCCATTGCTGCGCATGGGCGAGTATTGTGAGCGCAGGATGTCCTGCGTGGCCTGTTCCTTTTTATTACCGGGCAACGCCATACCGGAGGGATAGATGTTATCGCCCAGGTAGAGCACGGAGGTCTTGTTTTTGATGACCATTTCAGCCGCCAGGGGAATGATCCGCTGTTGTTCTTTGCTGATCTCTCCGGCATCGCCAATGAGGATGACCCGGTGTACAATGCTGTCCTGCGCCTGCGTCACAAAGGCAGCGCACGATACAATAAGGGCGTATAGGTATTTTTTCATGTCAGTTAGTTTAAAATGCAAGCTACGAGCTACGAGCTGCGAGCTGTGAGCGGAAAGACAAGCTGTTAGCGGTTAGCTATTAGCTGTGTAAAGTTAGGATACAGATGCTTACAGTTATAAAAGACTGCTTATGCCTGTTTTTCTGCTTTATTCCTTATGTAATTGTATATGTTTTCCTGGGAACGGGTAGGTTCTTCACTGCCCGCTATGGGCTGGTTCTGCAGGCGACTGTCTAACTGCACGGCCTGTTCACTGTCCTGCCACTGGAAGCTGATGATGTCCTTTATTTCGTTTTGTATGTCTTTATCATAGACCGGGAAGCATACTTCTATGCGCCGGTAGATGTTCCTATCCATCCAGTCGGCAGAGCCAAGATAGATCTCTTCTTCCCCACCGTTGTGAAAAATGAATATACGCCCATGTTCCAGGTAACGGTCCACAATGCGCCTGACCGTAATGTTCTCACTTAATCCTACTACACCGGGCATGAGACAACAGATGCTTCTGACGAAGAGCTGAATGGTAACGCCTGCCTGGGAAGCCTCGTAGAGTTTACTGATGAGCTTTTTTTCTTCGAGGTTGTTGAGCTTGATGGTGATCTTTGCCGCCCTTCCTTGCCTGGCCCAGGCTATTTCCCGGTCTATCCTTTCCATAAACACCTGCTGCAGGTTGAACTGCGCTACCAACAGGTGATTGAATTTTATGTTGGTCCCACCGGATTTTTTACGCTGACTGAGAAAGAGGAAGAGGTCTTCCATTTCGCGCAACAGGGCATAATCCGAAGTGAGCAGGATATGGTCGGTATAGAACCGGGCGGTACTTTCATTCAGGTTACCCGTAGCCAGTAATCCAGCATAGTATGTGCCAATTTTATCTTTCCGTTTTACGAGCGCAATTTTGGCATGCACTTTCAGGGTAGATTCGGAGTAGATGATTTTTACGCCGGCGACTTTCATTTGCCGCGCCCACCGGATGTTGTTGGCCTCATCAAACCGGGCTTTTAGTTCTACCAGTACAGTTACCTGCTTACCATTGCGGGCAGCACTGATAAGGGCATGCACGATTTTTGAATCATCGGCCACCCGGTAGAGGGTTACATATATTTCCGATACGGCCGGATCAATGGCCGCCTCATTGAAGAAGCGCAATACGGTGTTATAGGATTGATACGGCGGATGGATGATGATGTCCTTCGCTGCAATGGCCTCAAAGATGGAGCGGGGTTTACCGGTTGCAGGGTGTACCACCGCAGGCCAGGGCTCATATTGTGCTACTTTGCCGGTTACCGGTAATGAAGCCAGGTCTTTGAGGTTATGGTAGGTACCTCCTGCCACGATGCTGGCCCTGGCCAGGTTGAAGTGTGTTATGATGGCATCCAGGCCAGCCTGCGGTATACCGGGCTGATAGAGGAAACGGGTGGCAAAGCCGAAATCGCGTTTGCTGATCTGCTTTTCTATTTTCTCTGCCATGTCTTCTTCAAAATCGTCTTCCAGACTGAGCTCTGCATCGCGGGTGATCTTGAAGCTGTAAGCACCTGCCACTACCGAGTGCCGGAAGATGTAGCGCAGGTGGTATTTGATGATGTCATCTATAAAAACGATGTAGGTTGTATTGTTTACGGTCCAGGCTTTGAAACGGGGCAGGGTATCGGAGGGAATGTTGACGATGGCATATTCTGTTTCCCTGCCGGGATATTGCAGCACGGCAGCAATGTATAGTTTGTTATTGCCGGGAAAGAAGTCGGGCCTGATGCCGGAGAGGTATACCGGTTGCAGGAATGCCAGCACCTGGGTAAAGAAGTATTCGGTGATAGCGGGCAGTATCTCATCGGGTATTGGCTGGTTGTACAGGAGCCTGATGCCCTGGCTTTCCAATACAGGCAGGATGCCGGTAATGGTTTTACCAAAGAGTTCCTGCTGCCGGTGAATGATGGTTTTTGCTTCTTCCAGGGTGCCGGTATAGATGCCCTCCTTACCGGGTTTGGATTTATTAATTTTTTGTAAAGCCATGAGGGCAGGCATGCGGACACGGTAAAATTCATCGAGGTTGGAAGAGTAGATCGCCAGGAATTTGATCCGTTCGGCCAATGGCACTTTTGCGTTGCCGGCCTCCATTAGTACCCGTTCATTGAAAGAAAGCCAACTGATATCCCTGCTGAAAAAACCGGCTGTATTCATATCCCAAAGCTATTATTACTGGTTAAGAACACCAATAGCTAAAGTAAGGGAAGAGTTGTATATTTTATAGCTACAAGCTGCGAGCCGGAGGCTCGCCAATAGCCGTCACCAGCCAGAGGCTGGCGACTGAACAACGAGACTTTTGCGGAAGTCGGAGAAGCTGGCGCCGGAGGCGTTTTTGAAGAATTTGCTGAAATGGGCTACGTCGTCGAAGCCGAGGTTCCAGGCTATTTCTTTCATGCTGACATCCGAGTAAGCCGCCTGCCGCTTGGCTTCGAGGATGATCCTTTGCTGAATGTGGTGGCTGGCCGGGAACCCGGATACTTTTTTGATGACCTCATTGAGGTAGTTGGGCGTTACTGCCAGTTGACCGGCATAATCGGCTACCATTTTTTTGGTGGCATATTGCTGTTCGAGGAGGGAAAGGAATTTTTTAGCCAGCTCTATGTTCCTGGGCTGTTGCGCCTGGGTATCGACCCCTTCAAACTGGCGGGTGAGGTAGATGAGGAATATTTTCAGGAATCCCCGCAGTATTTCCGACCGCAGCAGGAAGAAGTTGTCATATTCCCTGATCATTTTTGCTGCAATCTCCCCCATGTCGCCTGCCATTTCTTCCGATACCCTGATGACCGGGGAATGGGAAAAGGTATAGAAGAGGCCGGTATTGAAAAGCAGGTTGAAGTTGTCGTCGTTGAGGCTGAGGAATCCGGCCGTAAAGGAGATGACAAATCCGTCTACCGGCGGATTGACTTTCAGCAGGTGTATCTGCCCGGGGGTAAGGCAGTATACGGTATTGTTCTCCAGGTCATATTTGTCTACATCGATGAAGTGAACCCCCGATCCCTTCCTGACCCAGATGATGACAAAGTAGTTATGGCGGTGGGGAACTTCATTTTGCTGAAACCTGTTTTGGGCTATCCATTCCATGGTATGGATCTCAAAAGGTACATTGGCCGCAGATTTCCCAATATCCAGTACAGGTGTTACCGCCATGAAATGCCTGGTTTAGGGGTTGAAATTAGGTGAATTTTAGCTTTTCCGGTAAACGGGGTGTTTTCCCTGGCTTTTAATGTGGTTTTTGCATATTATTTTTAGGGTGTGATCGTTATGTACGTATTATCCCTATTTAACCCCTAACCGAATTTATGCTACATCGTATCCTCTCCCTGCTACCAGCACTGCTGTTCCTGGCGGGCTCCGTTTTTGCCAATGATTATGAAGATGCCTGGAAGGCTTTGCATAAGAATGACCGTAAAACTGCCCGGGCATTGCTGCAAAAAGCGATGCAGGAATCTTCCACCAGCGTGGATGCCTACCTGACGTATGTTTTCCTGCAAACTTTTGAAGGCAAGGAAGGCGAAGACCGGGACTTTCTTGCCAAGGTGTATAAGAAAGTCCAGGATGTGAATCCCTATATTTATGCCATGTGGTTTAATGAAAGTGTGCTGGGAAATTATGGTAAGAAGAAGGCACACCAGACGCAACTCCTGGAAAAGATGATGGACGACCCGGCCATTAATGGATCGCTGAAATCGGCTGCCCATTATGTAAAGGCGATGCATTATCTTTTTGGCAATGAGTTTGCATCCGCCAATAAGGAATGGAAACAGATGGGATCGGCAGGAACGCTGTGGCAACTGGCAGGCCCTTTTGACAATTTATCGGGCAGTGGATTTTATAAGAATTATGGTCCGCTGGAACATCCTGAAGCAGGCGCCAGCTTTACTTCAGCGAATAATGCAACGATCAGTTGGTTCTCGCCCCCTGTTATGACCACGGAAGGCTGGACTTTCCCTTACACACATATCCGCTATAATACGGCCATCGTATACGCCCAGGTATTTGTTCAGGCGCCTGCCGATATGAAGGTGTTGCTGAATGCAGGGGTGAATGGTTCGCTGAAGGTATGGGTGAACGATGAGCCTGTACTGGCAGAGTCGAAGGAGATTGTGACGGAACTGGATTATTATAAGAATTATGTACAACTTAAAAAAGGGTATAACCGCTTACTGGTACAACTCGGATATACGGATAATAATAGCCCTAATTTCATTATCCGCTTTACGGATGAGCAGTACAATGCAATCCCCGGGCTGACGTATACCCCCACCCTGCAACCTTATCCCAAGGCTGCCAAAACGAATGCAGAACCCCGCTCCCTGCCCCATTTTGCCGAAGTCTTTTTTGAGCAAAAGATCAAGGCAGAGCCGGGCAATGTTGTTAATTATATTTTACTGAGCCAGGTTTACCTGCGCAATAAGAAGACGGCTGCTGCGCGCAAGTTGCTTGTGGACGCGCTGCAACATTCGAAAGACAATTCCCTGCTGCGCTTTCAGCTTATCCAATGCCTGCTGAAGGAGAGCAACCGGACGCTGCTGTCGCAGGAAGTGGAAAGGATCAAGGAAACAGATCCCAACTGCGTACTGACGTATAATATTAATATTGAGCAGTTGAAGGATGATGAGAAGTATGAGGAGGCGATGAAAGAGCTGAACAAGGTGGTGGCATTAACAGGGGAAGATGAAGATGTACTGGTTACCCGCATTCAATTGTATGGCTCCCAAAATAAGATGGATGAGCTGGTGAAGACTTTACAGGACGCTTATAACCGCTATCCTGATAATTCAGAGATCGTAGGCATGATGTTCCGGTTGAAGAAGAATGGCTATAAGGATGCCAAAGGAGCCATTAAGGTATACGAGAGTTATCTGAAGAATAATTATAGTTACCAGCTTATCCAGGCACTGGCGCAGGAGTATAATGAACAAGGATCGTCGGATAAAGCCCTGCAGCTTTTTGAGCAGGTAAAGGAGAAGTTTGCCTATGATCCCGAACAGTATATGACGCTCGCGAATTTCTATTATGATAAGCAACAGTATAGCAAAGCAGAAGATTATACACGGAAGGCCCTTACCCTGGCCCCCAATGTAGCAGGCTACTGGCAATCGCTGGGACTGGAACTGCAGCAACAGCATAAGGACAATGAGGCGATGGATTGCTACCGCAAGGCATTGTATTATGATGCCAATAAATATACCGCCCGCGAGCAGTTGCGTGAGTTGCAAAAGAAGCCGGCAGTTTGGAAAGCCTTCCCCGAAACAGATGCTTATGAGCTTATTAAAAAGGCAGCGAACAAGACGTATAACCATAATTCTTTTTACCTGCTGGATGAAAAGACTACGGTAGTGTATGCTGAAGGAGCCACTGAAGAGTATATTACGATGGTGGTGAAGATTATTAATGAGAAAGGCATTGACGACTGGAAAGAGATCAGCCTCTCCTATAATTCGAACTCACAGTATTTACTGGTGGAAAAGGCAGAAGCGGTTAAGAAGAATGGCAATAAGATCAAGGCGGAACAGAATGGCAATGAGCTGGTGTTTACCGGCCTGGAAGCAGGCGACGCCCTGTATATTAAGTATAAGATCCAACATTATAATTACGGAAGGCTTGCCAAACAGTTCTGGGACCGGTACACTTTCAATGCTTATGTACCGGTAGAAATGGCCCGCTATTCTTTATTGGTAGCCAAGAATGTATCCCTGCACCATAAGGCACTGAATACTACAGTGAAGCCTACAGTAGGTAGTTATGATGACTTTGTATTGTACACCTGGGAGATGAAGGACCCGGAAGCGGCAAAGCCTGAGAAGTTTATGCCACCTCTGAATGATGTGGGCCCGGCCCTGTATCTTTCTACATTGTCATCCTGGGGTGAGATAGCCGCCTGGTATAGCGATCTTTCTTCTTCCAAAACAGAAGATGAGTTTGAATTGAAACAAGCCTACGAGGAGATATTTCCCAAAGGAAAAGGAACGATGAATGAAACAGAGCGGGCCAGACAGATCTACCAGTATATTACCAGCAATATCCGTTATAGTTCGGTATCCTTCCGTCAAAGCGCTTTTGTTCCGCAGAAAGCCTCTGTCACTATTAATACCAGGCTGGGTGATTGCAAAGACCTGTCGAGCCTGTTTGTTGGCCTGGCCAAACTGTCGGGCATTAAGGCCAATCTTGTACTGGTGAATACCCGGGAGAATGGCCTGCATGCCACAGAGATGCCATCTGTTGAGTTTAATCATTGCATTGTAAAGACTACATTGGATGGCAAGGAGTATTTCCTGGAGCTGACAGATAATGACCTTCCTTTCGCCAGCCTGCCTTCCAACCTGTATAAGGCCGCTTACCTGGTGATCCCGGAAAAGAGCAGTGATACTGCCGGCGCCCAATTGAAGTACCTGTACACCACTAACCGGGGAAAAGACAAGATTAAGCGTTATGTAACAGTCGGCATTGCCGGCAGCGATGTGACGATGGCGGTGAAGTCTATCAAGACAGGCAGCCTGACTTCCGGTCTGCGGAGCAATTATGCCAAGCTGAGCAGCGATAAGCAGCATGAAGAGATGGAGAAATCTGTCAGCGGCTGGTATAAGAACCCGGTTAAACTGAGCAGCGTTAGTTTTAAAGGACTGGAAACCCTGTCTGACTCCGTATTGGTCGAATATAAGTATAAGGTAAGCAATGAGGTTACTGAGGTAGGTGATATGGGTATGATCAAGATCCCATTTGGAGAGATTGTGGCCTCTATTGATAACCTGACAGAAGATGAACGTAAGTTCCCCATTGAGTACTGGACTTATGAAGACACCGACGAATATGAAACTGTTATTACGGTACAGGCTCCTGCAGGGAAAAAGTTTATAGAGGTTCCCAAGAATGAAACCTGCAGTTTCAATGGCAGCACGTATAGCCTGCAATTTGTGCAGAAGTCACCTACCCAGCTTGAGATTATCCGTAAGGCCAGCCTGAAGCGGGACGATATACTACCGGCTGATTATGCCTCGCTGAAGGTGTTCTTTAATAAGATTATCAAGGCGGAGTCGAAGTATATTGCTTTTAAGTAAGAGAATCCAGCATTCAGCATCCAGTATTCAGAATAGAATACAGGATTTAGTTGATAGTATTCAGAGCGGGCGTCCAGGTGGATGCCCGTTCTGGTTTTGTACAGGTTAATTTTTGGCGTTAATTTCAGGCTTTGTTTATGAAGAATGAATCAAAGATCAGAACGGTAAATGTGACCCGCTATGTGACGCCCCTGCGGGAAGGCGGATCGCTGCCTGCTATTGCAGAGGCCGATGATGAGTTCCTGTATGTGCTGAAGTTCCGGGGAGCGGGCCAGGGTGTTAAATCACTGATCGCTGAACTGATCGGCGGTGAGATAGCCCGCACACTTGGCCTGAAGATACCGGAGATCGTTTTTGCCCATCTCGACACCGCTTTTGGCCGCACAGAACCGGATGAAGAGATACAGGACCTGCTGAAAGCCAGTGTGGGACTGAACCTGGGCCTGCATTATCTTTCAGGCTCTATTACGTACGACCCTGCTGTAACTAAACTTCCTTCCTTACTGGCTTCGCAGATCGTATGGCTGGACTGCCTGCTGACGAATGTAGACCGCACAGCCCGCAATACAAATATGCTGGTATGGAATAAGGAATTGTGGCTGATTGATCATGGCGCCGCCCTATATTTTCATCATTCCTGGACCAACTGGGAAGAACAGGCCAAACGCCCCTTTGCCCCCATAAAAGATCATGTGCTGCTGCCGCAGGCCAGTGAGTTGGAAGCAGTAGATGCGGTGTATAAACCACTATTAACTGAGGAACGCATCCGTGCTATTGTTGGCCTGGTACCCGATGAATGGTTCACCGGCGGATCGCCGGAGATCCCGGCCACTGAACGCCGGGAAGTATATGTGCAGTTCCTGCTGACCCGTATCGCCCTATCTCACATTTTTGTAAAAGAAGCCCAGTATGCAAGAACAACACTTATTTGAGTATGCGGTGATCCGCGTGGTGCCAAGGGTAGAACGGGAAGAGTTCCTGAATGTGGGCGTTATCCTGTATTGCAAGCAGCTCCGGTTCCTGCAAACGAAGTATACACTGGACATGAAAAGGCTGGGCGCTTTTGGTCCCGGACTGGATGTGGAAGAGGTGAAGGAATATCTCTGCGCTTTTGAACATATTTGCCTGGGCGATGCAGCCGGTGGCCCCATTGCCAAACTGGATATGGCCTCCCGCTTCCGCTGGCTCACTGCCACCCGCAGCACGATTGTACAAAGCTCCAAGGTACATCCGGGCTTTTGTACTGATCCGCTGACTACTTTGGAGAAGCTGCATGAGCGGCTGGTGTTGTAGCTATTAGGAATTATTGATTACTGATTATTAATTATTGGGTGGCTGAGTGGGTAGTGGTTTTTAGTTTCTCTTAAACCGCAAGACAGCTTCGCCGCCCAGTTCTATCTGGTCGCCTTCCTGCAAGGGGTGGGCTATGCCATACATGTTGAGCCATTTTATTTTATCATCTGCGGTGTGCACTTTGATCTTGTTGCCATTGTCGGGAAGGCCGCCTTTATCCGGATAGAGGAAGTATTTGTCGGTTTTGGGATCGTAAGTGATGTAGGCATGGTTGCGGCTGACATGCAGGTTGGCCCGGCCCACCGACTCATCAAAGCCAGGCTCCCCTGCTGCCAAAAATACGATGTCGTTCAATTGAATTTTACCGGATGACAATTGCGGAGTTTTACTTCTGCCAATATTAAATCGTAACTGTGTATGCGGATTGAGGATGTATTCAAATTGTTCCGCCTGCCCTACCAATACCTGTATACAGGCTGTTGAATATTTCTCTACGATATGGTCGCCGGCACGAATGACCTTTAAACCAAAGCTGTCCTGCTGTATGCAGTTTTCCGGCAATTGGTCTTTTACGATATGGTATTCGAAGAACCAATCCTGTTCCAGTTGTATGAAGTGGTTGAGCAGTTTCCTTTCCAGTTGCTCCGTTTTGAACATGCCCGGCTTATCGGTATATAAGGCGATGCCGGCCGCTTCTTCCTGTTCCTGGCTGGTACACAGGATGTAAAAACGAAGGCCGGCTACCGACATGCTTTTTTCATCCACATAGGGTTTTAATGTTTGAATGATGAACCTGATGATGGCATCCCGTTTTACCGGCGTAGCTGGAATGAAAGAAGCCGGCGCTTCTTCGGGAGCCGATGCAGACTGTTCAACTACTGTTGAGTCATCTGTCAGTCCAAAACTTTTCTTCAGTTTGTTGATTAAGCTCTTCATTGTACGCTGATTTAAAATGAACCCATGTATGCTCTTCGCTGCAAGATCTTAGTGACTGTATTGGCCAGCAAGACCGCATTGGCCGAGCTTTGCCCGCTTTCTATACGGATACAGGCAACGGTGTACGAGTTATTGTCTGGTGTGGGCGCAAAGAAGACGTACCAGCCATCCGATTGCTTTTCTCCTTTGACGATCCGCTCCGGCGTACCGGTTTTGCCCGCCACTTTACTATCTTTTATTTTTTGCCGCCCCGGTGTACTGGACTGATCTATCATGTATTGCCTGAGCAGGGAGGTATAGGCCGTGTCTCTCGATATTTTGATACCTTCCGGTACCGGCTGTGTTTCCCCGGCTGCCTGCAAAAGATAACGGGAGGGCTGCAATACGCCATGATTGGCAATACCGCCTGCCATTCTCGCCATGGATGCGGGCGTAGCTGTCAATACGCTTTGTCCCCAGGCAAGCCCGGAGAATACACTGCGGTACCGTTTGGTGGTACCCATGTATTTTGGATTGTTGTATTGCCTGCGGTCGTGACTCAAGGCATCTCTTTTCCATACGGCCAGGTCGGCCGATATTTTTTGCCTGTCGTTTGATAAGGTATAGTTGTAGCCGCCCCGTTGTTCAAGGTTCATGCCTGTTGCCTCGTATAAGGCGGCCATTTCTTCCTCAAGGTGATTTTCGTTGGCCAGGCGGATGAAGAAGATATTGCTGGAATTGACGATGGCTTCATGCATGTCAACAAATTGCACTTTGGGAATGAAGGGTTCCTGTTCTCTTTTATTGTCGCGGAATATCTCATTGCGGTAGATGTCGGTGTATCGCACTTCAGCGGCGGCAGCGCCCATTTTATTCAGGCCGGCCAGTGCAGTCAATATTTTGGCTGTAGAGCCGGGCGCTGTGGCATAGGTCATCCCCAGGTCCCTTTCGGTGACGGGCATTTCCAGTTGGCCTCTTTCCCTGTCGGACAATTGCATGAGCTCGGGCGATTGCAGGTCAGGCAGGGGATTTAATGCCGATGCCAGCACATCGCCGGAAGTGGCATCCAATACCACTATAGAGATACGCTTATTGTTAAAGAGGCTGTTGTGCAAAGAATCCTGCAACTCTTTTTGTAAAGCAGCATCCACACTGAGGTAGAGGTTGCGTTCCTTATCCCTTATTTTCCGGATGGGGGCTGCATTGCTGTCAATGCCGGCCTTCAATCCTTCTGTGAGGGCTGTATAATCATAGCGCGCCAGTGGTACTGTTTTGTAGAATGGCCTGGTGAAACGATCGGGCTGGTATAAGGTATGTACAGAATCCTGTATTTCGCGGGTAATACCAAATCCACGGAGGGCTGTGAGGTGGCGCGCTTCTGCAAAGTAACCATTCGCCTGTCCCCAGAATAAACGGGTATTGTAATCGCCGGTCCAGAAGAAGAGGTTTTCTGCAAAAGGATAAAAACGCCGTACCCTTTTTTGCGAGAGCTCCTGTAGTTGCAATTTGGTAATGCCTGCCTTTTGTAAGGTGTCCAGGCTTTGTTGGATAGTTGCGGCATCGCTGGTTGCCAGTATGAGCCCATTACGGTCGTAGACGTTACCGGCAGCCAGCAGTCGCATGAGTTTATCTATGCGGGGATTGTAGCTGTAGATGGGCACACCGTTGCGCATGACCACGCGCGCCTGCTTTACAATATATTCATCGCGATCAACAACCTGCACAAAGAATAGTTTGGCGCCCAGCACGATGATGCCGATCAAAAAGAAGGAGATGCCTGTAGCCAGGACCGGATCATAGTTTTTACGGGTATATTCCTGCTGTACTTCCTGTCCTGCCCGGGCGGAGATGCCTGCCACGATACCCATGGCGGCCAGGTTGATGATGAGTGATATTTTACCATAACTGAGAAAGGGTACAGCAACACCGGTAAGCGGCAGGAGACCAATGGAGCCTCCGGCAATTATTAATAGTTGTATACCGATGGTGATGGCAATACCGGCACAGAGGTAAAAGGTGAAAGGTTGCCCCGACCTGCGGGCATGCAGGAAGGTACGGTGAATGAGGATACCGAATAAGAGGAATACCGCTACGAGCCCCAGCCACCCCATTTCTTCACCGATGCTGGGCAGGATCATATCAGTATGGGCGGCCGGCATGGTGTTGGGAAACCCGCGGCCAATGCCTTGACCGGAGAAACCACCGGAAGAGAGTGTCCAATAGCTATGGGCCAGGTGATCGCCACCAAATACATCATTGTTCCATTGGCTTTGCCAGATGGCCTTCCGGTCGGCCAGCCGCTCTCCGATGCCGGGCATACGATCACCGAAAGCAAAAGCTGCAATGACGATCAGTATGATGACCGGCGCATCGGCTATGGCTGCCAGAGAACCATACCATTTTATACTGCGCAGGTTCCCCTGCACCAGTAATACGATGATGACAAGCAGAAAAGCGGCCACTGTAGCCATCCATCCGGGCAGGAACCATAACAGCACACAATAGCCCAGGCCCGATAATACGGTGAAGAGGAGATTGCCGCGTGCAATGCTGTAAAAGAAAAGGAAGGTGAAGCAAACAACCAGCGCCGGTCCCATGTCGCCCATGAAAAGATAGAGTGCGAGGATGGCGCCAATGCCTGCCAGTACTCCCCAATTGATGTAGAAGCGCCAGCGTATGTCGGAGAGGTTACGGATGTTGTCTCCGTTGGCAGCAAAGAAGGCAGCGAGAAAGAATAAGAGCAGGTACTTAGTGATCTCACTGGGTTGGAAGGTGAAGCCGCCCAGTTGGAGGTTGACTTTTACACCACTCCCTTCGGGGCCTGTTCCTATGAAGACGGTGATAACAGCCAGCAGTATGGCCAATGCCAGCCATGTCCATCCTTTGAGCTGATAGATATTCCTGTTTTTGAAGTTGAAGAGGCCATCAAACCACCAGCGGGTATGCAGTTTACCTATGTTCACACTGCATAGAATAGTATATGCTACAAGCCCGGCAATGATGCCCTGCAGGGTTTGGAAAGCATGCAATGAATCGGTCAATGGGTGCTGGATGCTAAAGAGGGTAAGCACGGAGATACCGCACAATAACAAGAGCACCGGCAGCAGGAAGCTATCGGGCTGTTTTTTTCTTACAGATAAGATGAGGTGAACGATGAAGAATGCCAGGATGAGGGCTCCTGCTATGATCTGAAAACTGGTTTTGAATTCTTCCGGTGTTCTGACGATTAATACGCTGTCTTCTTTTATCTGTCCATAGGCAATTGGACCAATGAGCCTTATTTTATGAGGCCTGGCGGTAAAGGTGTAAGCGGCCCGCTGGTTCAGCCGGCTGGTGCCTTTCCTGCTTCCAAATTCATAACCGGGTTTGACGGGCAATACGCTGTAGCCCGAATCGCGGAATAAACCGGTAAATGCAAATTCACCTTTTGCATTGGTACGCGCATAACCGATAACGCCGGTGAGCGAATCTTCATCGAGGGAGGGAATGTGCTGTCTTAACTGGATGAGCACTCCTTCCATGGGACGATCCTGGTACAGGACCTGCCCCGTCATTTGCCTGTCGCCTGCGGCAACATGAAGTGCAGCAGGATAGCTGACGGGGCCGGTTAGTTCCTGTACGTATAAAGCAGAATCGAGCCCAAGCCTTTGTCGCGATGCGCGCAGCCTGCCACGAAAATCTATGCCACCTATGTTTGACTGCCAGGATACCGGCGCTGTGATGGCATAGGCACTTTTATTGAGCGCCCCAAGGTTATCCGGCTGGCCAATGGTAAAAAGTTTATGCGCCAGGGAATCGGCCAGCAGGTCTATGTCACGCTGATCAGTATAGTAGTTACCATCGGCAATGATCTTTTTCAGGGCGTCTTTGTTGATGACGCTTTCAAGTTTCAGGGCCCTGCCTTCCCCCAAAGCGGTGGTTGTTTTTTCCAGTTGTGGGCTGAGCGCCTGCCAAAGCTTAAAGAAAAAGAGGAGCAGTATTAATGCTGTGCCGGTCAGCAGTAGCCAGCCTTCCTTTGTTGTGTTCTTTTTGATATGTTTTTCGCGAACAGCCATGTCTTTACAAAGCGGTAGCCCCTACGGGGCATCCCTTTCTACGATTTTTTTTACGTTTTCTACAAAGCGGTGGCCCCGATGGGGCGACGTTTGTTTCGAGACAAAGCCATCGCCAAGGGGCAGCGCCTATTGTGATCCTTTTACGATGAGCTGATCAAATGATACGGTCTGGGCGCCGTCTACACGCAAACCGAAGTAATTGCCAAACCCACCGGGGAAGCCCATGATCTTCTCCAACTGATCGTTGATGAAGAAGCGCAATAAGCCACCCTGCTTTTCAATGGTAAGCATGTTCATCCCGGCATCCGGCCGGATGTTGGGAGATGCCGTCCAATCTACCAGCACGTTCCACTGATCCTTTATTAAAGCGCCAATGGAATAGTACCCATTGGACGTGATGTAAAACACGAAGTAGGAATCCCGTTCCTGGTCACCGCAGAAGTTGATGCCGAAAGGATCACCTGTACTGCCACTCCAATGGGTGGCATTGGCTGTTATGGTGAAGTCTTTGTGGATGTCGAGATTGATCTTTATGGCGGTGGAATAACTCAGGCTATCGGCCAGCCCTTTCATTACATATTTCCCGTTTTCCAGGCTGAACTCACTGTTGTCATCTGCCCCTATATCCCAGGAAGTATCCTCCGGATCGCTAAAATCATTGAAGTAGATGCCATTGTTTAAGGTGATGCCGGGATCAGCAGTGGCAGCCCTTTCCGTTTCCACCACTTCCTGCGGACCTGCAGCAATGGAGAGTATTTCTCCTACCGGGGGGCGTGTGGGCGTTACCTGGTATTTTGTTTTTTCTCCCGGCACGGTATATTTTACTTCTTTCACCCGGGAAGGGTTGATCTTGGATGATTCGGGCTCTGCCGCATCTGCCCTCGACTTGATAAGGGTTGTCCAGGAAAAGAAGACAGCTCCACTAATGAGCAGCAATACAACAGCTATGAATGTAACCGGGCTCTTTTTGGCCGGCGGCGGTACGGACGGCGCCTCATACGGGATGGTGTGCCTGGGTGCAGGAGGTGTTATTGTTGTAATACCACGCAGGTCTTCTATGGCAGCCATTTTTAAAAGATGCCTCACCTGTACGGGATCAGCCAGGCGGTGTGTACCCTGCTTGGTGAGCAGGCCCTCCAGCAATAGCAGGAGGCTGGGCGGCAATGTGCGGCCATCCGGCAGACGGGGAACAGGAATGGGCGATGCGATTACCCGGTTGATGTGCATGAGCAGGTCGTCCTGCTCGTATTCAAAAGGCACTACGCCGGTAAGGCATTCATAGATAACTACGCCCAATGAATAGAAATCGGTGGGCGTAGATACATTTTTCGACTGGTTGAATTGTTCCGGCGACGCATAATCGTAGGTGAGCATGGAAGCCCCAGTAACAGTGATGGAATCTGATTGCTCCCGCAGTTTTGCAATGCCAAAATCGGTCAGTAAGAATTGTATCTCCCCGGAAGGGTGTTTACGGTACATAATGTTTTCCGGCTTCACATCCCGGTGAACGACTGCTTTGGCGTGAATGGCGTCCAGGGCTTCTGCCATGTGATGCGCCAGCCTGATGACAGTGGGAACGTCCAGTGTTCGGTGCATCCTCAGCAGGCTGCGCAGGTCGCCGCCTTCTACCAGTTGCATTACAATGTAAGGCAATTCTGCATCAAGGTGTACTTCTATGATCTTAACAATGTAATCATGCTGAATGGATTTCATGATTTCCGATTCACGCTGGAAACGCCGGAGTGTATCGGGATCGGTATTGAAAGCAAAGTGCTTAATGGCAACGAGCTCTCCGGTGTGGATGCTTCTTGCCTTTAGTACCCGTGCATTACCCCTTCCCAGTTCACCCAGGATTTCATACCCCTTGAAGTATTCTTTGAAGATCGAGGTGGCCATGGTTTATCGCTTGTCGTTGTTCATGATCAATAGGGAGGTATGGTTACTATCGGGTTTCACAAGATGATGGAATGGATACCGGGTGTTTTCGAATACGAGGTTTTCTGTTTTCAGGCGTACAGGGATCTGTATTTTGATGCCCGTTTCAAAGTTTTTAATGCGTATGTTTTTGATGAGCAGGGTATCACCGGGCTGTGCAGACTGTTCATTGATGTTTACAGCAACCCCACGTGCACTGTTTTTAGCAGGCATCAGCACGAGGGTTTTGCCGGTACTATCGACATAGTGTTCCAGGTATTTCCAATTTAGTGGCGAAGCGATGCGCAGCGTATCAGTTTTTTCTTCGACAACAGGGCCGGGCACAGCGGGATGGCTGATGCGCATGACCGGGGCTGTACGGTTGCTATCTATACGGTTTGTTTCCGGTACTGTTGCGGTTGCTTTTTTGGGTGGAGAGAAATACCAGCCAGCGCCGACAACCAGTAATAGTATGAGGGCGGCCCAGAGGAGTTTGGGAGGGGAATAGGGTGATTGTGGTTGGGAATCGGCAGTCGGCAGTCGGGAATCGGCAATGGATGATGGCGAATCGGTAATCGGGCCGGCCATCTGGTTGGATGCATGAGCAGCTTCGTGGTTAACTTTTGACGACGTTGCTGTTGCTTTGCTTTCTGCGGATGGGGCAGGTCCTTTTTTCTCTTGTTTTTTCACAGCAGCGACCTGGCGTTGCAGGAGGACAACGGTTATGTTGTCGTGCCCGCCCATTTCATTGGCCAATGTAATGAGGCCATTTACTTTTTGGTTCAAAGGCTGGCCTGTTGATAGTAAAGTAGCTACCTGCTGCCCCGTAATCATGTCGGTCAAGCCATCACTGCACAGCAGTAAGAGATCACCCGGCAGGAAGTCTTCCCGGCCATAGTCCATGAAGTCTTCATCATCCAGCCTGTGCTGGGCAGAGCCTACTTCACGCAGTATCTGGTTGCGGTGCGGATGCCGCATGGCTTCCAGCTCAGTCATTTCCCCCGCATCTTCCCGGATGCCTACGAAGGAATGGTCCCTGGTGAGTTTTTGCAGGTTGCCATTCCTGTAACGATAGAGCCTGGTATCGCCTATGTGTACAAACCAGATGCATTGCGCGGAGATGTCGGCCACTACTGCTGTGAGCACGCAACACATTTCGCTGATGAGCTGGTCTTTTTTTCTCTCTTCCACGATGCGGTTGTTGGCAAAGATGACGGCCTCGCGCAACATGGTAAGGGTATCCCCCTTGGGCTCCTGCATGTATTGTTGTATGCTATCCCTGGCAATAGCGGCGGCTTTTTCCCCGCCGGTATATCCTCCTACTCCATCTATGACTGCCAGCAATGCCTTATCGGCCGACCATAGTTGCCGTGCAATCCAGGCATCCTGGTTTTCCTTCCGGCGTTTGCCGGGATCAGTATTTCCGCTGATAAGTATTTTCTTCATGTTTACCGGGGCAGGTTTTTAAAATGCCGCGTTACTAAAAGAACGATGAACAGAAAAAGCACCCAGGTACTGACTATTGTAGCCATGGTTATTGCTGCTGTTTGAATTCAAGGGTGATGATACCGTTTAGTAATATCTGGCTTTGGGGTTGGAGGTCGAACCAGCGCGGGCTATGCGCATCGCTTTTGGCAATGATGATCTCATTGACCCTGGTTTCATTGGAACTGAAGGAAGCAATCTGGCATTTCCCGGTCGCATCATTTAACCGGATACGCGCATGGGGGTTGGATACGTAGCTGGAATCGAGCAACAGGTAGTTGCTATACCCCTGGTTTTCCGGCTCTTTCCGGGCTATGACTATTTCAGTATCCTTCATGATGTAGGTATCGCCTTTGTTCTTATCGCCCATGAAGTATTCGATCCTTGCAAATCCATGTTCCGTATTGCGCGCCTGCCTGATGGTTGATCCGCCGCCCAGGGAAAGGTCATTGCTGAATTTGATGGTAAAGTTGCCGCTTTCGGCAAAGTGGATATGCCGCAGCACTTCGAGGTTGATGTCCATTTTGTCAAACACGTTGGTAACTTTTGACTTCATGGTCACTTTGGCGGTATGCCGCCTTTCTGCGTTTATACCGCCGGCCCTGATACCCGTGAGCATGCCTACCACTTTCCTGTCATAAGGACCTATTTTTTCATTGTTGAAGTCAAGCGCCGGACCAAACCTGAATTGCCAATGGGAAGATACCGGAGATAGGTCTTCATAATTTTTCCGGTATACCTGGAGTTTTTTATAGAACATTTTGACGGCCTCTTTTACCAATACCGGAAAAGAAGGCAAGCGTTGTTCATAGACATCGGGATGTAATATGACCAGGAAGTGCATGTTGAACATGAGGCTGGCGCCAACAGATTCCGTTTTGCAGGAATCATCAAAACAATCTACCAGTTCCTTTAATATATCATTGTTGGTGATGGGTACCGGTTGGTCCCTGGTACCTTCCGGAATGAGCCAGTTTTTCATAGCCCCGAAGAAATCGCCCGATCTTTTTTTCATAATGCGCCGGTTGTATATTCAAAGAAATACAGGGTATATCAGTTGTTAATTAAATGTAGAAGATTTTAATATAGCCGAATGATAAAGAAAACCTAAAACGCAAGCCCGGTGCAGCCTTTAGGAATTTATTAAGAATAGTTAACAGACAGGCGGGAGAAGGCGCAAAAACGGTAGCGAGCGGTTTTTATTGTTTTTCTAAAATGTTAAAATAGCGAAAGGCACAAGTACGCCCCCGCACATGGCCAGGCTGCATACTTGCGCCAGGATGAGGATAAAGAAATTTGTATAGTTTCGCGAGGTGAGTATGCTTCATTCTCTTCCTGTACACTTTATTGTTATCGGCGGTCTTTTACTGGGTATGCTGCTCAGTGTGAAGACGGGTAAGTTATCTGTGCCGGCCTCTTTGGCAGGCGGACTGATCGGCTACCTGGTATTTGCCGGTGCGGGATTCGCCGGCCTGATGATGCTGGCCAGTTTTTTTATCCTGGGCACCCTGGCCACTTCGCACCGCAAGGAGCTGAAAGCAACCATGCATGCAGATGGACTTCATGAACAGCAAAGAACAGCCGGGCAGGTTTTTGCCAATGGGGGCGTGGCGGCTATATCGGGCATTTTAGCACTGGCCGATCCTGCCCACGCCTCCCTGTATGTGGTGATGCTGGCTGCCAGCCTTGCTTCCGCTACCGCCGACACACTGTCTTCTGAGCTGGGCACGGTGTATGGCCGTCATTTTTATAATGTGCTGACCTTTAAAAAAGATCAGCGTGGACTGGATGGCGTGATCAGCCTGGAAGGCACTTTATTGGGCGCCGCAGGCGCTATGGTCATTGCGGCTATTTATGGGGTGGCTTTTGGTGTGGGTAAAGCAAGCCTGCTGATCGTTGTTGCCGGTATAGCCGGTAACCTGCTGGATTCTGTATTGGGCGCCTCCCTGGAACGTAAAGGGATTATTAAGAATGATGGGGTCAATTTTTTGAATACACTGTTTGCAGCACTGGTGGTGTGGGTGTTTCAGTTGTAGAAGAGCGGGGGTATCAGTATATTTAAGCATCATTCCCCTTGTATGAATAAACGCCTGCTGTATGTATGCTGCTTTATTGTGTCCTGTATTATTATCTTTTCACAGTGCGTGGATAGCAAGGCTGATGAAGCAGATATCAGGGGTGAACAATTTGCAGGGTCTTCTACCTGTATAAGCTGCCATAAAGCTGTTTACGATTCCTATGTTTCTACGGCTCATGCCAATACTTCCCGGCCGGCCACGAAAGAAACTGTTACAGGCAGCTTTGCTTCACCGGATAATGTGTTCTCTTATAACCCTAATTCCAGGGTGGTAATGGAAGACCGGGCCAATGGTCTTTTTCAATCGACCTATGTGAACGGATTATTACAGGGCAGCTATCCCTTTGATATTGCCATTGGTTCATCGAGGAAAGCGCAAACGTATCTTTACTGGAAGGCAGACCAGTATTTTCAATTGCCGGTATCCTATTTTGTACCGGCACATAGCTGGGCCAATAGTCCCGGTTTCCCGGCATCCCATCCCAAGTTTGACAGAGTGATCCCCAGCACCTGCTTTGGCTGCCATAGCTCCATGGTAGCGCTTAAAGAGGTAAAGTTGCAGGGCGTGACCACCACTGAAATGTTTGAGCAGAACAAGATCATTTATGGTATTGACTGTGAACGTTGCCATGGACCGGCCGCCAACCATGTAACATTCCATACAGCAAATCCCCGGGAGAAACAACCGATGCATATTACCCGGATCAGTTCCCTGGCCAACAATGCTAAACTGGATATGTGCGCGCTGTGTCATTCCGGGCTAAAGACACCCCAAAAGTCCGCCTTTGCCTTTAAGCCCGGTGATGCCCTGTCGGATTATTATTACCCTGATTTTACGAAGTCGACAAAAGCCACTGAACTGGATGTGCATGGCAATCAATACCAGTTGTTCATGGCCAGTCAGTGCTTCCGGAAAAGCAAGGATATGAATTGCTCGTCGTGCCATGATCCCCATACTACAGAAAGGAATGTGACAGCACTTTCCCAAGGCTGTATGAATTGCCATTCCACGAACGGTCATAATTTTTGCAAGACGAGATCTGTCCCGTATCCGGTCCTTGTTACCAATTGTATTGACTGTCACATGCCTGCCCTCCCTTCCAATAAGATCACGCTGCTAGCCAACGGACAAACAAGTCCCACACCCGACTCCATTCGCACCCATTTGATCGCGGTTTATGCTACTGAAGCAGAAAAAGTAGCAGCCTGTCTAAAAAGAGCCCGCAAGCCATCATGGATTGATATTTTTGCACCATGAATCCCGGATTTACGATTATTGGCGCCGGTATTGCCGGACTCACTACAGCCATTGCACTGCAGCAGGCAGGTTTTAAGGTAACCATTTTTGAAGCAGCACCGGACATTAAAGCGATTGGCGCCGGGCTTGCCCTGAGTGCGAATGCCCTGAAAGCATTCGACCGGCTGGGTTGTATGCAGGAGGTGATTGCCGAAGGACGCCTGTTGGATTCGTTTACTATTTATGATGAAAAAGGGAAAGCCCTCACACAGATAGACAGCAAAGCCATCGGTAAAAAGTATGGTGTTGATAATTTTACGATCCACCGGGCAGCCTTACACCAGTTATTGCTTTCCAAAGTGAACGCCACCAGTGTACATATTGATAAACGGGTAACGGATGTAGTGCAACAAGCCAATAAGGTTACGGTCAGTTTTCATGATGGTACCGTTCATGAAACCGACTTCCTGATCGCAGCCGATGGCATTCATTCCGTGATCCGCAAAAAACTACTGCCCGATGTACCGGTACGGTATTCCGGTTATACCTGCTGGCGGGCGGTGATTGACAATTCGTCGCTTAACCTGGCTACCACTTCAGAAACCTGGGGAAAGTCCGGCCGTTTTGGTATCTGTCCGCTGGCCAATGACAAGATTTACTGGTTTGCCTGCATCAATGCTCCTCAGCATGATAAACGCCTGCAACAATATAAGGTAGCAGATCTGCAGGACCATTTCCGGTTGTTTCATGACCCTATACCTGCTATTCTTGAACAAACGAAGGATACCAACCTGATCTGGGGTGATATCATTGATCTGCCTCCTCTGTCTCTTTATGCTTTTGGCCGGATTGTACTAATTGGCGACGCTGCCCATGCCACTACCCCCAATATGGGGCAAGGCGCCTGCCAGGCGATAGAAGATGCTGTGGTGCTGGCTGATGAGCTGAAAAAGAATAGGGATGTGCCCAAAGCCTTCCGGTCGTTTGAGCAACGGCGGCTAAAGCGTACTCATTATGTGGTGAATACTTCCTGGAAGGTGGGCAAGGTGGCGCAATGGGATAACCCGTTCCTGGTTGCGATCCGGAATTTTTTGTTCCGGCGGATCCCCCGGAGTGTTAGTGAACGGCAGATGAAATTTTTGTATGAGGTGGATTTTTGAGGAAGGTTATTATTTATGGATATAGTCGGCGGCCTTGTTGTAAACCTGCTGCACCACAAAGTCCTGGACCATTTGCTTTGCATTCCGGTAGGAGCAGGTCCCATATACCTGTATGCTACCTGTAACGTTTATGTTCCCGCTAACGTTATAGGATGTTTGTACCGGCTTGCCATTCTCGTTCCCGGTGAGCGTAATGGAGGCGTAACAGGTGGCACTGGCGCGGAAGTTAGCTGATTTGATCAAAGGTGTCCAGATCATTCCCGGAGAAAGCGAATTGATCTCCACATTCAGGGCCTGGCATTTTACATCCGCACCTATAACGGTTCGTCCCTTATAGTAAACCCTGACCGGTATATTGCTTGCCTGTCCGTTGAAGTTGCAGGGACTGTTGATCGTTTCCTCCCAGGCTCTGTTGATTTTCATAGAAGGCTTAGCGATGGTAGCAGTGCTTTGCCAATTGCTGGTTGTATTGCCAGTAATGTTATTCTTGTACCAGGAAATATCCAGTGTGCCCACCTCCCGCAGTATAATTAGTAAGATTACAATACCTACTATGAGGTAGCGCTTTTTAGGGAGTTTCATTAGCCAGGGTTAAGGGATGTTGTATGCTTCCGAAAGTAATATAGTTTTTGCACAAACGCAATTTATTTCCCCAATACCCATATTACCCAGATCAATAGCTGTACCGTAAGGCCCATCCACAAAGTTGCCACGCTGTACACTTTCAGTGTAGCGGCCGTTTGCAGGTTGGAAAAGCGGCTAATGACCCAGAAATAGGCATCGTTGGCATGACTTACCATCATGCTGCCGGCACCCATACTTAAAATAGTCAATGTAACTCCCATGGGTGACTGCAACCCGAGGCTGCCCAGCAAAGGCGTAACAAGTGATGCAGCCGTAATGACCGCCACGGTAGAAGAACCCTGCGCTGTTTTTATGATGGCGGCAATTAAGAAAGGGAAGAAGATACCCAGTGAGAGTCCGCTAAGCATATCCCCTAAGTTTTTGCCCATGCCGGTAGCCTGCAACATTTCGCCAAACATACCGCCTGCAGCAATGATGGCCAGGATGATGCCTGCTTTTTCCACGCCACTCGTCAGCCAATGGGTCAATTCCTTTTTATGTTGTTGCTGAATGAGGATAAAGGATACGAGGATGCCAATGGCCAGGGCTATTACGGGATCACCCACAAAGGAGATGAATTGCAAGGCCACACTTTGCGTCGTTTCCTGCGGTGTTGTAAAAAGCAGCATAATTGATCTGACAGCAATTAGAGCAATGGGCAGTACAACAGGCAAGAAAGAGGGCAAGGGTGGCGGCAGGCGCTTCACTGCTACTTCCTCAATTTCCGGCTCTATGTATTCATGCGTAATACTTTTCCCCCGCCACACACTCCATATATAACCAACAAGTGCAGCCGGTATGGCCAACACAATACCCCAGAGCATCACCATTCCCAGTTCTCCCCCGGCAGTGCCGGTGGCAGCCGTAATGCCCGGATGAGGCGGCACCAGGCAATGGACCGCATAGAGGGAAGTAGCCAATATCGCAGCCATGACCGGCATGCGATGATGCGCTTTTTTTACCAGCGAGTGATTCAGGCCGCTCAGGATGATGAAGCCACTATCACAAAATATGGGAAGGCCAATGATGAAGCCTGTCAGCGCTATGGCTGCCGGTGCATTTTTTTCTTTGACTATCCGTAAGATGGCATTGGCCATGCTGATGGTGGCGCCTGTTTTTTCCAATATTACCCCCAGGGTAGTACCGAACAGGATGAGCAGACCGATCTTTTCCATGGTATGACCGAATCCTGCCTTAAGTACAGTAACCACATTTTCCAGGGGCAACCCACTTAGTAACCCCACACCTAATGCCGCCAGGAGTAAGGCGAAAAAGGCGTTGACTTTCCTGTAGGCGGTAATCCATATGATAAAGACAATGCTTGCAAAAAGTAGCAGGAAAAGGTAATACGTGTTTGTCATTGGTATGGTTTACTGTACAATAGCCATCATGATATCCATTACGTTGGTTTGCGTGGGGCCGGTTATCAGTAAGCTGTCTGTCTGCTTCAGGAAATGCCAGGCATCCTGTTCCCGGAGGTAGGCTTCTATATCCAGTTTCTTTTGAGTCACCAGGTGCAGGGTTTCTTTATCAATGACCCCGCCTGTGGCATCGGTTGGCCCGTCGGTGCCATCGGTACCGCCGCTTAGTATACAAATATTACCAGCACCTGTTTCATGTTGCCTTTTATTGAGTTCGCTTAAAGCAGTCAATACAAAATGCTGGTTGCGGCCTCCTTTGCCCTGGCCCGTAACCTTCACCGTTGTTTCACCGCCTTGTATAATGCAAACCGGTCTTTCCCCCTGGTAATTTAAAGCCAATGCAACCAGTTTCCTGGCTTCGGTCTCCGCATCACCGATTATTAATGGATCAATGATGTAGGTATGATAGCCCATATCCTTAGCCTTTTTAGCCGTCGCTTCTACGGCCATGCGGTTATTGCCAATGATCTTATTGAAAGTATTCTTAAAAAGTACATCCCCTGGCTTGGGTGTTTCCGGGATTATTCCTTTTCTTCCTTGCTCTATATGTAACCGGACGCTTTGCGGCAATACCGGTAGCAGGTTGTAATGGGAAAGAATAGCATATGCCTCCTGGAAAGTAGATGAATCGGCTACAGTAGGACCGCTTGCAATAGCCCCCAGGTCATCACCAGGCACATCACTGATGATCATGGAAAAAACCCTGGCTCCATGACAATGACGCACCAATTGCCCGCCTTTAATACCCGAAAGATGCTTACGCACCGTATTTACTTCATGAATGGCAGCGCCTGATCTTATCAACTGGTCAAAAGTAGCCTGCACTTCGGTCAGCGTAGTACCGGGGAGCACATCGCACCACAAAGCAGATGCACCACCACTAATGAGACAAATTACGATATCATCCTTTGTTACTTTTTCCAACAACTGTAAGGTTTGGGTAACTGCTTCCACGCCCTGTTCATCCGGCACCGGATGAGCGGCTTCCAATATCCGTATTTTACCGGTGGGCAGGGAGTGACCGTATTTGGTAACCACCACCCCCTCTTTCAAAAGGTGGCCCAATATCGCTTCGGTGGCTGCTGCCATAGCCGCAGCGGCCTTGCCCGATCCGATAACATATACATGATCGAATGTATGTCTTTCTATTAACTGCCCGCCAATCACAAGCGCATTCTCTTTCACTGTCAACTGTTGCTGTAACAAATGAGCAGGCTGCACGTCAGCAATGGCCGCCCTGAATATTTTTATAGCATTTTCTCTTTTCATACAGTGTTGATCCATCTAATTTAATTGATTTTACCGGAGGCTGTAAAGCGTTATCCATTAAAATGATAAACTGGCCCCTTTTTACAACCTGAGCTTTCCTGCAATATTTATGGACTCTACAGGCAAGTCAACTTCCGGGGATCATCCCAATTTGCAGTCATAATACAGGATGTATTCCCTGAAAAAGCCTGTCCTTCCAATTATACCCTGATCATACCCTGATTTTTTAACAACCAAATACCATTAATTATGCTTTCATCATTTCACAGGATGAACAGGCAGTTCCTTGTATTTACGCTGCCCTTCTTTTTCTTTCTTCTTCTTTTCAGCTCCTGCAACAAATGGGGCGATTTCTGGCATCATCATCCAGGTAAGGACGACCGCCCCACGGAGTATTCTGCCGATGTCATTGAAAAATGGATGGCCCTGCAATTACGGTTAATGAAAAATGCCACAGGCATCCCCAATCATGGTTTTTCCCGGCATTACGTGTATGCCGGTATTGCTGCCTGGGAGTCGGTCGTACCCGGCATACCCGGTAATTTCTGGAAACGGTCATGGAATGGGCTTACGGGGCTTCCCCAGGCCTCCAATCAAAAAAAGTATTATTGGCCGGCGAATGTCAATGCCGCACTAGCCTCTATTAACCGGTCGTTATTTCCCAACGCCAGCGCCACTGATAAGGCTGCTATTGACTCCCTGGAAAATGCCCTGAACGAAACCTTCCTTACCAAAATCAATCAGGGCCAGTTAAAAGTTTCTGTACAATTTGGTAAAGACGTTGCCACAGCCGTGTATACCTGGGCAGAAACAGATGGTTATAAAAACGCCAATGCTCCCTATACACCACCGGTAGGTGACGGTTTATGGAAGCCTACTCCACCGGCTTTCGCCCCACCGGCTACTCCTCACTGGGGTAAAAACAGGCCGGTAGTAAAAGGCAGCCTGGTGAATACCCATCCCGGCCCGCCTCCGGCTTATTCCACCGATATTCATTCTCCTTTTTACAAGATGGTTAAAAAGGTATATGACGCCTCTCTAAATCTTACTACCGATCAAACCAACATGGCCATTTACTGGCGTGATGTACCGGGCGTTTCCTCCCCCGGCCATTGGTTAAGCATTCTGTTGCAAACCGTGCAGCAAACCGATGCCTCGCTGGCCAAAGCAGCCTTGGCTTATGCCCTTACAGGAGCAGGTGTTAATGATGGTTTGATCGGTTGTTTCCAGGTAAAATATACTTACAACCTGGTGCGACCTATTACCTATATACGAGAAACAATGGGATACCCCAACTGGGGTTCCTTGCTGGGTACGCCCGCCCACCCGGAGTATCCTTCAGCCCATTCGGCCCTTTCGGCCGGAGCCGCCTATATATTCGACGAACTTTTCAGTGATGTCCATTCCTTCACCGACCACACGTATGATTATATGGGATTTGCTCCCCGCTCTTACAAATCCTTCACTGCCATTGCCCAGGAGGCTGGCCAGTCGAGGTTGTATGGAGGCATTCATTACCAGCCTTCTATCGATGCGGGTTTACAACAAGGCCGGAAAACAGGCGCCAATATATTTGGCCAGTGCCTATCGTCCAATTCTTCTCTGAAATGACCTTTCTGTTCATCCCTCAATAAGAGCCTGCCCTCCAATGAGGAGTCGGGCTCTTTTTTCAGGTATAGCTTACCACCACTTTTGGGGAGAGGCCGGCAACATCCTGGCCTGTAGCTTTATGCTACAATTTCACGGGGTGTACAATTTATACACAAAGATAGCAGCCAATTCCAGCTTCTACCGGCAACTTAGCTGCCGGCAATCGCTTATCACTACCATCAATTGTTCGTACAAGGTACAATACGAAGATTTCTGGAGTCATCACAATTACATTATTTATATCATAGAAGGCCGGCGGATCTGGCACACCGCCCAGGGTTCCTATGAATTAAAGAAAGGCAGTTGTGTACTGGTGCAAAAAGGCGCCTGCATTGTGGAGCATTTTGTGGATTCGACCTTTTGTGTGGAAGTGTTTTTTATACCCGACGAATTTATCAGTGAAGTATTGAAGTCTAAATCAGCACCTATCTATAAAACGTCCGACAAGCACCATCCGGTGATCCCCATTGAAAACAATGAGGCAGTGCAAACTTTCTTCCAATCCATGCTATCGTATTTCGACACGAACCGGGAACCCGATCCTGCTTTGCTGGAACTTAAGTTCAGGGAATTGATCCTTACTATTGCCGACAATCCAGCCAACAGGGAATTGCTGTCCTATTTCTGTTCCCTGCTACAGGAGCCGCAACGTATAACCTTACAACGGGTAATGGAAGATAATTTTTGTTTTAACCTGGGGCTGGAAGAATTTGCCCGATTGAGTACGCGCAGCCTGTCGGCCTTCAAGCGCGATTTTTTACGAATCTATCAAACATCGCCTGGCAAATGGCTCATCGAAAAAAGGTTGAACCATGCTCTTCATCTGCTCACTAACCTGGGCAAAACAGTTACAGAAGCAGCTTTTGAAAGTGGTTTTGAAAGTGCCTCTCATTTCAGCCGAACCTTCCGGCAGCGGTTTGGCCGCTCTCCTATGGCGATGAGACAACAGGAAGCAGTGTAGATAAAATGTCAGAAATGAAACAATATTCCCGCTTCCGGTGTGTAATCCGTAGCTTTTGACGTAATTCCAAAGCCATTATTAATCCTGATAAACATGTTTTTATTGATATGAAACTGCAAATCCGAAATAAGGCTTACTTCATCCTCAGAACCCTCCACTATGAAGCTGACCCTGATTGTTTTGGAAATCCGTTTCATGTATTCGATCGCAAATTCTCCCAGGCCTGCCTTTTTTTCTTCGGCATCGTATTCTATTCCAGCCCTCAATGTAACGGTTCCCCAGCGATAACCTTTGATGAGCCCCGACCCTAATTTGAATTCCCAGTCGCGCGTACCAATTAGTTTCCTGTTTTTCTGAAAAGGAAACACAATTTCAAGGTAGCTGAAAATCTCCGGCCGGCTCAGGGATTCATTGGCCCACCGGTACCTGATCTGAGTTTCCACATCCCCTAACCCTGACTCCTTCAGCTCAGCAGGCATGCTGGAACTGTCTGCCTTAGATTTGTATAGCGTGGCACTGATAACCGCTGCTTCCAGCTCAACAGCCAATCTATTGCTGATGCCATAGCCAATAAAAATCAGCCCTTCATGTGCTCTATAACGACCCCTGAGGTCCTGTTCCAGACTATGGCCCAGTTCTGCCGGCTTATATTCAAAATTGTGATCATAGTAATACTCATAAAAAGGATAAATGATAAATTCTCCTTTATTGATGTATGTACTGAACATGGAAGTAGGAATGCCTGTTCCTCTGTCTTTGAGAAAAGCCGGTGTATCCGGGACCTGACCAATTGCCATCCGGCAAAAAGGAAAGATGATGCCATTAATGGCAATGAAGATGAGGAGTATGTTTTTCATTTCTTTTAATATGAATGTGGTGAAGTCAGTTGAATAGACAACAGATAATACGCATTAGGTTGGGTAGAGCCAGCGTTAAAATCGATATGTGATCCCTATACCCATGCCAACACTATAAGGGAAGGTTTCTATATCCGCCTGTTTGGAAATAGGCGATAATGCATACCGGAAAGTGGGACGAAGGTTAACAGCTATTTTTTTGCTAACCCTATATTGCAATTCAGCATCTATCATCAATGCCCAATGAAGCGGTCTTGTTCCATGCAGCTTTGTAATAGTAACTGTTTCCCTGCCGGCAGCATTTTCAATCTCTGTCTTCAGTTTTGCACTTGTCAAAAAATTGGCAGAGATCCCTGCAGCAGGAGTAAATAAAAGTTTCCCCTTCCCAGCCCTGTATCTCAATAAGAGTGGCACGCTGATGTATTGAATCGTGTGTGTTCCCTCTTCTGTAAAAAGGCTATCGCCAATAAGGGGTGGGGTGCCTGATCCGGGATTTACATAACCATAGCCGGAAGATGTAGTATACTTATAAGAGATAGTTCCATCAGGTTGCTTTGAAGCCGGTATTTTTTGGGGATCGACGCCTATAACAATATGAGAAAAGGTAAGACCGGATTGTAAAGCCCATTTTTCTTTTAACTGGCGGGCTATTAATATTCCTAAGGAAAAAGAAGATTCCCGTTCTTCACCCTGTTTAATTTTTGTTGCCGCCGGGTTATCGTTATCAAGCCGGTAGCTGGCCTGGTCGTAGGATATAAGACCGGTGAAAGCCCAGTAAGAGCTGAAAGGATATTTCTTCCTTCCTGTGTAGCCCAATGAAACAGACTGATCCGTAACCGGAAGATCAAGCGGTTCTTTTATCTTTCCTGGTAAAGCATCGTGGACATTAGGTTTTCCCGGTAGGGAGGCGATAACGGGTCTTCCCTTTACCAGGTGTTCAATAGCAGAAGGGGGCTCTTTAAATAAGTTTGAACTATTGCTTCCCGGTTTTTCGTCCATTCCCTGACTGATTGTATTTTTTAACCGTTTAGAGGCAACCGGATTACCTGATTGAAAAGGCTTTTGATGAATGGCTTCATTTTTTGCAGGAGCCCTGGCAGCTGCTTTGTTGGACAAATGCTGAATAGGTCGACCAGGTTTTTTCTTTATGTCCCTCGATTCGTAAAGAATAATACCTGTTAAAAGCAGTAAAAGAAGTATGCCCATTCTTTTCCAGCCAATAAATTTTCTTTTGTAGATCTCAACATCTCTTTTATCCAGGCTGGCATTGATCTTTTCCCACACATAGTCCGACGGTTGTTCCTCCAGGCACCGGTATGCTGCAGCAAAAGCATCATCTATATTTGGTAAATTTTCATTCATGCTCCCGTTATTCTAAATAGAAGATATCTTTTTCTGAGGCTTCAGGGCTTTTTGCAATAAAGATCTTGCATCTGCAAGATTGGATTTAGAGGTTCCTTCGGAAATGCCCAACATGGCGGCAATTTCCCGGTGTTTCATTCCTTCCAGTACATACAACGTAAACACCATCCGGTAGGCTGGTGTGAGTTTTTGAACCAGTTGTACCAATTCCTTTGCTTCCAGGCTGGCTATAATGGAAGCACTCTCTGCAATGTTTTGGGCATCCTGATTCCGGTCAAATACAGGTTGGAGGTGAGAAGCACGGTTCCTGTACCTTAAAAGTGCTGCATTCACCATAATTTTCCGTATCCATCCCTCCAGGGAGCCATTCCCTTTATATTTTTTTAAATAGGTAAACACCCGCATAAACCCATCATGCAGAATTTCTTCTGCTTCTTCCCTGTTTTTGGCATACCACATGCACACTCCCAGCATTTTGCGGGCATATAAGTTATACAGTTTTGCCTGGGCAATTCTATCGCCGGCGATACACTTTTTCAATATGAGCTCTTGGCTGTCTGGCAACCCTTAGGTATTAAATACATAGATATACCAAACCTGAAATTTGGTTGGGAGGGTGCAGATTCCTGCTGCTTCATTCTAATGGAGGTTCAACATACCTTTCATTTGCTGGTTGCAGGCGATGACGCATGATCAGGCGGGCACAGGTGTTCCACCTCAGTATGGCATCATCGTTACCAGGGGGACGAAGGGCTTCAGCTTTCTCAAAAAACGTCATGGCTTCGTTCAGCCATTCATAAACCGCAAAATGACTGCCAGCCATTCCCCGGTTGAAAATGGCTATGCCCTCGCGTTCACTGATAATACCGGCATAGTAATTTCTTTCGTATTCATTGTGAAGCCTGGGTAGCAGTTGACGCGCCCGGCTCACATCCCCCGATGAGGAAGCACAGAACTGATCTGTAATGGCCAGCAGCAAGATGATAATTGCCCTGGTATTTTGCGGATCTGCTTCCAATATGTCGAGGCAGATACTTTCAGCAAGCACCGGTTCACAAAGTAGCCGGTAACGTTCTGCCTTTTCAATGGCGCCGGGAATGCTCTCTCCGGAGATGGGTTTAAGTTCAAACATGGCTGATTATTTAATGATTTGCAAATAAAAACCGGAAGAACTTTTTCACAGGATCATAAAACCTGTCTGCCACCCTTTCCTTTAGCGGAATAATAGCATTGTCTGTGATAGTAATATCCTCAGGGCAAACCGTTGTACAGCACTTGGTAATATTACAATAACCAATCCCCCCCGCTTTCTTCACCTCTTCCAGCCGGTCTTCCATATCGAGGGGATGCATTTCCAGTGCGGCAACATGCACTAAAAACCGTGGGCCAATGAATGCATCATGAAGTTGATGCTCACGAAGCACATGACACACATCCTGGCACAAAAAACACTCTATGCATTTGTGGAATTCCTGTACCCGGTCAATATCCTGTTGAAACATTCGCCAGGTACCGTCTTTTGCATCGGGAGGGCGGGGTTTGAACTTTTTAATTTTTTTCTTTACGCTGAAATTCCACGAAACATCCGTTACAAGGTCCCTGATCAGGGGAAATGCTTTCATGGGTTGCAGCAGCACCGGTTTATGGAGGGGAAGGTCACTTAAACGGGTCATGCACATCAGTTTGGGTATACCGTTGACTTCGGCCGAGCAGGAGCCACATTTGCCGGCCTTACAATTCCAGCGTACCGCCAGGTCGTTGGCTTGTTCAGCCTGTATCTGATGCACCGCATCGAGCACCACCATACCTTCAGCAATTTCAATAGCATAACTTTCAAATTTTCCACCCGAAGCATTACCACGCCATATTTGAAAGGTAACTGTCATCATTATTTCATTTCATCAATGATTTGCTTAAGATCAGCACGCATCTCACGAAGGGAGGCACGCTTCACCTGCATCTGTCCATCTGGTCCTTTAACAAGGAGCAGATTACAATTGCCTGTTTGTTCATCTTTTTCCGGGTAATCTTCCCGGAAATGTGCTCCACGGCTTTCTTTTCGTGCTATGGCCGCTCTCGTGATGGCTTCCGAAACAGTCAATAAATGTTGCAGATCTAATGCAGTATGCCATCCGTTATTATATTCCCTGTTCCCAATCACCCGCACTTTGCGGGATCGCTCCTGTAATTTTTCTAATGCTGATATCGCCTTCAACAATTCTTCTTCTTTGCGAACAATACCTACAAGGTCCTGCATTATTTCCTGGAGGTCGTATTGTACCTGAAAAGGATTATCTCCATCCGTTCGTTCAAATGGTTCTACTGCTTTATTGGCAATTACTTCGACAGCCTGGTGATCAATACCGGCTTGCTTATTTTCTCTGGCAAACTTTGCTGCAAATTCACCGGCACGTTTGCCAAAGACAAGCAGGTCCGATAGGGAGTTACCTCCAAGCCGGTTTGCACCGTGCAGACCAGCGGCTGCTTCGCCGGCAGCAAAAAGACCTGGCACTGTCGACATTTGCGTTTCGGCATTTACCCTGATGCCGCCCATCATGTAATGGGTGGTGGGGCCTACTTCCATCGCTTCTTTGGTAATATCAATATCTGCCAGCTTTTTAAACTGGTGGTACATGCTGGGCAACTTTTTCCTGATGTACTCCGCCGCATTGGGAATTTTTGTTTTGATCCAGGAAATATCAAGAAATACGCCGTTGTGCGGGCTGCCTCTCCCTTCTTTGATTTCACGAACAATACAACGCGCCACGTGATCACGGGTGAGCAATTCCGGGGGCCGTTTTGCAGACCGGTCGCCTTGTGTATATTTCCATCCTTCTTCTTCGTTATCTGCAGTTTGATGACGATACAATTCGGGGATTTCATCAAACATGAACCGTTTATGCTCCCTGTTCAGCAAAATACCTCCTTCACCACGGACTCCTTCAGTCACCAAAATGCCGCGAACGCTCGGCGGCCAGACCATACCGGTTGGGTGAAACTGAACAAATTCCATATCCATGAGTTCTGCCCCCGCATGGTATGCCAGGGAATGGCCATCGCCGGTGTACTCCCAACTGTTGCTGGTAATTTTATAAGCTCTGCCAATGCCGCCTGTAGCTATTACAATTGCTTTGGCTCCAAATAATTTAAACCGGCCTTTTTCACGTTCGTATCCAAAAGCGCCTGCCACCTGCTCACCATTTTTCAGCAGGGATATAATGGTGCATTCCATGTGCACTTCAATACCCTGATGGATGCTATAATCCTGTAAGGTGCGGATCATTTCCAACCCTGTACGGTCGCCAACATGCGCCAGGCGCGGATATTTGTGCCCCCCGAAATTCCGCTGTAAGATGCGGCCATCTTTTGTTCTGTCAAATAATGCGCCCCATGCTTCCAATTCCCGCACACGATCAGGAGCTTCTTTGGCATGCAACTCCGCCATATGCCAATCGTTCAGGTATTGTCCTCCCCGCATGGTATCCGCAAAATGTACCTTCCAGTTATCCCGCTCATCAACGTTTGATAAGGCGGCGGCAATACCTCCTTCTGCCATTACCGTGTGCGCCTTGCCCAGTAAGGATTTGCAGATCAAACCAACAGAAACGCCATGAGCAGCGGCTTCTATGGCAACACGAAGCCCCGCACCGCCTGCGCCAATAACAAGCACATCGTAATCGTATTGATCGAAAGTGGCCATGAAAAAATTATATTATTCTCCAATCATTCCACACGCCCATAGCACATAAACGGATATAGATATCTGAAAACATCACCCAAAATAAGCTCATCCATGCCCACAACATATGTTTCCTGTTGAAACAGCTTACGCACTGGTATGCTCTGCGACGAATCGGTGCTCCGGAAAGTCGATCCCGTAATCCGCCAACCAGGTGGCGCAATGAATGACAACCGAAAGTGTATCCGCCCAGTAACACTACATTGATGGCCAATACAATTGTGCCTACACCAATACCAAATGATTCCTCACCTGCATCAGTCCCGCCCACGGGCGGGATAAACCACAGTGCCTTCCAAACATCATAAGAAAGAAAAAGCAAAAAGAACAAGGCGATATAAAGAAAGTAACGATGTATATTTTGTATGATCAATGGAAAAGAATTTTCACCACGATACTTTTTACGTGGTTCGGTAACTGTACAGGAAGGGGGATCTGCCCAAAATGATCTATAATAGGTTCCACGATAATAATAACAGGTTAAACGAAACAATCCCGGCGCCCATAATACCAGGAGTGCAGGGGACCAGGGTATTATTGCCGGCCACCAACCGGGTTTAGCACCAAACCAGCTATGGGGTGAATTACCAAAAAGTTCCGGCGAATAAAGCGGCGAGAGATAGGGACCGAATGTATAATACCTGCCCTGGAATGCTGCCCAGGTTACGTAAACAACAAAAGTGGTGAGACAAACAAAGATAATCATGGGGCGGACCCACCAGGTATCCTTCCGGTAGGTATGGCCAAATCTGTGGCGGGTACCAGTTAAGTTTATTTCAGCCATAAAAACTACTTTAAGTTATTAAGGACAAAATCTTAACCTGAAACTTTATGATGGCTTAATAGAGAGAGTTTTTGAAAAGTGCTGCGGCTTAATCTATGTAAAGGTCTGAAATTTTTACCATCTGGCTCAACATTCTTGAAAAGGGACGTAATTACGGATGGCCGCTTGTGGAAGGCATTTGCAACCAACCATCTGAGCAGGTATTTTGTCCAACTGCATCATAACAGCATAATTCTCACAGGCTATTGATCGCTTATTCCATTCCTTACTTTAAATCAAATGTAACTTTTGCATTCTTTTGCTCACTGGAGGAAATAAAAACTTCATAACGTTTGCCTGGTGTGGTAATGATCATGACCGAAGTATTCGGTGGAATTGAACCTAAATTTTCAGCCACCATAATCAGTTCGTGGTGCGGTTGAGACGCATTTACAGTGATGGTGATGGATATTGGTTTTTGAGAAAGGCGCATATGCGATTTAACTAATTTATTGTTGTGGTAAATACTAACTGTGTCGTCGTCTATTTCACCATTATCATAAAGATCAACTTTGATTTCACCAGCTTCGGTATCAATTTTCCGGACCAGCGCATTTTCCCTGGTTTTTAAAACCAATGGAGTTGAAAGAATTATTTGGGGAGGCTGTTTTACAACTGGAGTTGCTTTTGAAGTAGTATCAGGTTTCGGTTTTATTGTCTGAGGTTCCGGAGTTTTCCTTTGTACGGTAGTGGTATTTTTTTTTGTACCCGGTTTTGAATCAGCCACTCGTTTTTTCGTTAGCTGTGTTTTTTGAGTCACCGTTGGCTGCGGGTTTTGCTTCACACATTCACGGAATGTGATATCATCTAATGCAAAATCGTTTCCACAACCACCCGGCGCATTGTCGGACATAATCAACTGTAATGTTGATATTGAAGCAGGTGTTGTAAAATAAGCCCGATGCTGACTCCAACGAGGCTCCTGGACTCTTGGCAAATACCTTGTGACTATATTTGCGACTATCTTGCCTTCCGGTGTTTCCAATCGAATATGGAGACTGGGCAGTAATAAGAGTGGGCATTTCTTGGTGGGCTTGCATAAATTGATCACCCACAAGCCAAGTTCATACATGGTATTACTCTTCAATCCACTAATTGGTATGCTTAGAAACATTCCTCCGACCGGTGCAGCATTAACCAGTAACATATTGCCACCGGTATCGCCGTCCGTATGGTCCGAGGAAAGCGTATGCCAATCATCCCTAAAGCATCCACTGGTATAAGAGGCAAAAGAATAATGTCCATCAGTAGGGCATGAACTGAAAACCCGCCGGTAATCAGAAAGAGTTGCGGTATTTATCTCACGTATATTACCTGTACCGAAGTTTATGGTGAATTGGGGTGACTTAAACGTACAGTTACCAGGCTGCGCTTTTGATACAAAAGCAAAGAGAAGAAAAATGAATATGAACCCAATCTTTTTCACACCCCCTTACACTTTACCTTTAAAGCTACTACAAAATGACAGTATTCTTCGACCGGTGGTATGAAAGGCAAATGCAGGTGATAGGGTAAACAGGTCTTGACATTGCCCTGTTATAAAAAGAAAAGTCCTTCAAGGACTGAAGGACGTAGACATAAAATTTTCCATTGTGTTCCATACACAACTGAAATTTTGCGGAGACGGCGAGATTCGAACTCGCGATACCCTTTCGAGTATACACACTTTCCAGGCGTGCTCCTTCAACCACTCGGACACGTCTCCATTATTTTAAAAACTACTTTCAAACTCACGATGCCCTTTCGGTATCACACTTTCTCCCGATATGCATCGGGACTCCTTCAACCACTCGGACACGTCTCCTTAAAAAATGGGTGGCAAAAATACAGTTTCGCGGCCTACCTACCGAATATTTTTTGGGCATTGGCCGTAGTAATTTTTGCTACTTCCTCCTGCGGCAGCCCTTTTACCTCGGCCAGCTTTTCCAATACGTATTTCAGGTAACTACTTTCATTCCTTTTCCCCCGGAAGGGTACCGGCGGCAGGTAAGGCGCATCCGTTTCCAATACAATGTGCTCCAGCGGGATGTCCGCGAGTACTTCCGGCAGGGTCGTTTTTTTGTAAGTTAGCACCCCGCCTATTCCCAGGTAAAAACCGGCATCAATGACCTGACGGGCCTGCTCCGCTGTTCCGGTAAAGCAGTGAAAGATACCTCCCAATGCCCCCCGCTGGTGCTCCTGTACAATGCGGATACAGTCGTCCATAGACTCTCGTGAATGGATGACGATAGGCAATTTATAGTGCAAAGCCCATTCGATCTGCCGGTGGAAAGCATCTACCTGTTGCTTGTCGTAAGCCCGGTCCCAATAGTAATCCAGGCCAATCTCCCCCACTGCAACAAACTCCCTTTTGCCCAGCCATTCGGCTATCAACGCCAGTTCCTCCTCATAATTCTCCTTTACAGAAACAGGATGCAATCCCATCATGGCGATGCACTTACCCGGAAAACGGGCTTCCAGTTCCAGCATGGCCTGGTGCGATTCACTATCAATAGCAGGCAGGTAAAAACGTTCCACCCCCTCCTGTACAGCACGGTCTATGACTGCATCAATATCGGCCTTAAAGACATTACTATAGAGATGGCAGTGAGTATCAACTATTTGCATTTCTGTATTCGTTTCAAAGAGGGCAAAAGTAAACCAGGATGATTAATGTTCGAACCAGGATTACGAAGATTTAAAGGTTGGCCGCGTTTTGAAACGGGCAAAAATACCCACTATCCCTGATTACCCTACCGCCTGCACCAAAGATGGCCCCTGGCAATCAATGCCAGCAGAAAAAAGGACCCCGGGCTCTGTAGAATCCCCGGCCCGCCTTCGCCAAGGCTTTGGGGTGAAACCGGACAATGTGACGCAAAGCCCTTTACCCTTTCCGGAGGATGCGCCGGAAATATCTTTGGTTGAATCAAAAAAGTTTATACCTTTAAGTCAGTTTTCATAGGGTACGGATTAAAAACGGGCCAGGGTGTCTACCCAGGCCCAAATTTTTTTAGGCCCCTCTCCAATTTTGGGAATCCATTACACGACAAATTTTCAGTCTTACAGTAAGTTTTTTTATAATTGAATGACTTCAAACCGGAACCCTTTCCCACTGAAATATTTCAACATACGAGGCAATGCATCCTTCATGCGCGGAAATGCTTTCTCACTATCATGAAAAACGACTATGCTGCCCGGCCGGGTTTTGTTAATGACGTTTACCGTGCAGGTTTCTGCCGACAAACTTTGATCAAAATCACCGCTTAGCACATCCCACATAATGATTTGAAGGTTTCGGCCGGAACCTTTATAGGCAGCTATGCCAGACAGTATTTTGACCTGGAATTGAGTGATCCTGCCGTAAGGTGGACGGAATAGGTTGGAATCTATATGCTTCGCAGCTTCAATGATGTTATTAATATACTGGTCATTCTTTACTTTCCATCCGTTGAGGTGATTGTGGGTATGGTTGCCTGTACGGTGCCCTTCATCCAGTATACGGCGATAGATAGCCGGATGCTCCACCACATTTTTGCCAATACAGAAGAAGGTGGCCTTGGCCTTGTATTGCTGCAATACATCCAATACATAGGGAGTGACGGTGGGATGCGGGCCATCGTCGAAAGTGAGGTAAATAGTTTTTTCCCGGGAAGGTATATGCCAGGTGCAGCGGGAGTAGAGCTTTTTCAGCAACCAGGGTGTTTTAACAAAGTAGAACATGCTGCTACAAAAGTAGCTGAAATTATTCTGCGTAGCCGGTTATATGATAGACCTTCTTCTCGTACCGGAATATCTTACCATTTTTTTTCAGGTATTCCTCCTGCCCCTTTTCGCTGGAGAGTATTTTATCGAGGTATTTTTTTACGGCCGGGTCCTGCACAACAGGGATGCTGCCGCGTATGATGGCTTCTTCTATATAGCCGCGGAGCAAAGGTTCCAGCTCTTCCCGGAACAGGTTATTGCCCGAAAAAACATCCATACCAATGACCTTATTCCCACTTACGCATACAAACCCCGTTATACTGCTATCTTTTATGATCTTATCATAGAAGAAACGGAAATATTCTTCTTCCTGCAACACGTACTTTTTGTCCTGTTTGCGGGCGGTATAAGCCAATGTAGGCGCTTTTACACCACTCCCGTCGAGCTGGCCAAAGATCTCTTTCCATACCAGTACCTGGTTGCGGGACTGGTCCAGCACTTTGCGCAGGGCGGGATTGGCATAGCCATAATACTCAAGTTTTTTTTCCTTTTCACTCCAGCGCCCCTCTTCCACGCACATCACATCAATGTATTGGTCCTTGCCATTGGGCGCCAGCACCGTGTCTTTGGTTACCATACGGTCCTGCCGCCCCCCTGAAATGATCTCACCGGAAGCAATGAATATGGCCGTATCCGAACGGTTGTTGATGCGCAGGTAATGTACATTTTCTGTTGATGCCGAGCCACGCTCACTCACTTTTACATACCCTAGCTTGAGGGCCTGGCTGAGCGAGATGATGGGCTTGCCGTTTTGTTGAGGGAAACTGAGCGGAAGGCCATTACCACCCCCTTTGGGACGGATGGGTATTATTTTGAGGTTTTTGTATTCGAAGGTGCTGTCATAATCTACCTCCAGCGTTTGGTAGGTAAGCTGTGCCTGTGTGTATTTTACTGTAAAAAAAAGGATCAGAAGTAAGAGGCGGCCGCGCATATTATTATAATAACGTTTCGCTGCCCAAAATAGTACTTTCCGCCGGGCTGGAAGCCTATAGCCTTCTACTCCTTATCTTTGCCCACTATGGCAAAAAAAGTACGGGTTCGTTTTGCACCCAGTCCCACGGGAGGCTTACACCTGGGTGGTGTGCGCACTGTTTTATACAATTACCTGTTTGCCCGCCGGAACGGGGGCGATTTTGTGCTGCGTATTGAAGACACGGACCAAAACCGCTATGTGGAAGGTGCGGAAGAATATATTATTAATTGCCTGAAATGGTGTGGCCTGGAAGCGGATGAAGGTCCGCATGCAGGCGGACCTTATGGCCCTTACCGCCAAAGTGAACGCAAGTCTATTTACCGTCAATATGCCGAGCAACTGGTGAAAAATGGCCACGCTTATTACGCTTTTGACAGGCCGGAGGAACTGGAAACGATGCGGGAGCGTTTTAAAACAGCTTCCAATCCTTCTCCGCAATATGACCACACCATTCGCCTGGAAATGCGCAATTCCTGCTCCCTTACCCTGGAAGAAACAGAAACCCTGCTGGAGGATGGCGTGCCGTATGTGATCCGCCTGCGGATGCCAGAGCATGAAACGGTCACTTTTACCGATATGATACGGGGAGAGGTAAGCTTTAATACCGGCCTGGTAGATGATAAGGTACTGCTGAAAGCAGATGGCATGCCCACCTATCACCTGGCCGTAGTAGTGGATGATTACCTGATGAAGATCACCCATGCATTCCGGGGTGAAGAATGGCTGCCCAGCGCACCCGTACATATCTTATTATGGAAATACCTGGGCTGGGAACAGGATATGCCGCAATGGGCACACCTGCCCCTGATCCTGAAGCCCGATGGCAACGGCAAGCTGAGCAAACGGGATGGCGACCGCATGGGCTTCCCGGTGTTTGCCATGAACTGGACCGATCCCAAAACCAAAGAGCTGACAAAGGGTTTCCGTGAACTGGGCTTTTTGCCGGAAGCATTCATTAACCTGCTGGCCATGCTGGGCTGGAACGATGGTACAGAGCAGGAGATCTTCACATTGGAAGAACTGATCGAAAAATTCTCCCTCGAACGGGTACATAAAGGCGGCGCCAAGTTTGACTTTGAGAAAGCCAAATGGTTCAATCATGAGTGGATCAAGAGAATATCCCCTGACAGTCTGCAATCAACGGTTAAACCCTTCCTGGAAGAGAAAGGAATTATCATTCCCGGTGATGACTATTTGCAAAAAGTCATTCACCTGGTGAAAGACCGCTGTACTTTGCTGGCAGATTTTTATGAGCAATCAAAGTTCCTTTTTGAAACACCGGCGCAACTGGATCTGGATGCGGTAAAACCTAAATGGAATGATGACAAGAAAGCTTTTTTTGAGGCAGTGATCAGCGGGCTGCAAGCTGCAGGTGTTTGGAAGGCTGCTGAGTTAGAGGCTTCATTTAAAGCGCTGGCTACCCAAAAGAATATTAAACCCGGCGAGGTATTACTGCCGCTGCGCATTATGCTGGTGGGTGGTAAGTTTGGCCCGGGCGTATTTGATATTGCGGAATTGATCGGCAAGGAAGAAACCGTGAAGAGGATTCAGGCAGCTTTGGATAAGCTGTAGAAATTGTAAAAAGTAAACGAATCGCTACCAGCTCGCAACTCACAGCTTGTCCCGCCAAAGCGGGAGCTCGTAGCTTTAAAAAAGCTATATGAATGAAAAATTAAACAGGCCTGTACGGGTATTGGTGGCCAAGGTAGGGCTTGATGGCCATGACCGCGGCGCCAAGGTAATTGCCACTGCTTTGCGTGATGCCGGTATGGAAGTGATCTATACCGGATTGCGCCAGACGCCCGAGATGGTAGTGAATGCCGCCCTGCAGGAAGATGTGGATGCCATTGGCATCAGCATTCTCTCCGGCGCGCACATGACCATTTTCCCCAAGGTAATTGAGCTGATGAAGGAAAAGGGAATGGATGATGTGCTGCTCACCGGCGGTGGCATTATACCCGAAGATGATATGCTGCAATTAAATGCCATGGGCGTAGGCAAACTGTTTGCTCCCGGCACTTCCACCCATGATATCGCCGGGTATATTACCAACTGGGTAAAAGAACACCGGGAGTTTTAAGGCATAATCAATATAGAGGCCGTATTTTCCGGCAGGATGCGGATCCGTACGACCTCTCCTGCCACCGGCACTCTTTCAATAGTTACCATGGTATTTACCTGCTGGTACAGCAGTTTTTCCTGTAAGCGTATCATTACCCATACCCGCAATCGCACATAACCTTTTATCAGTTCGGCCTTTTCCTCAATTTCAATGATCCGCGCCTGCGCCGCTATCCCCTGTTGCAACAATATCCGCTGCTGCTGCAACTGCCCGTGCACCTGTTTACGGCTGCGCCTGTATTGCCCTATTTTCCACCATGCTTTCACTTGTTTCGTTTTTTAATGAGTAAACAGGATGCCTGCTATGTTTTGGCTTCATAGAAGTAAGTAGTTACAGTACTTACTTTCTTGCCTTTTTTGGTAATCAGTTTTACCGGCAGGCCTTCCATATCTGTTTCATATTCATAATTAAAAGAGTAGTTAATCTTACCGCCACGAGCTACAGAAGTGATCTTTTTTACCAGATGCCTGCTGGTATTGCCTACCAGGTTATTGATATTCTTTCTGAACTTAAAATCTTCCAGCCCGGTCAGGTTTTTCTTGTCCGCATAATACTCCAGTTCCTTTGTATTGTACAACTCATTGTTGTACCAGGTACAGATCTTTACCACATCCCCGTTTTTATACTCATACGTGATGATGTAGATACCGTCCTTACCATAATCCCGGAACTCTTTGACAAGGCCACCGGTGGCATTGTATTCAAACCGGTGGTACACGGTATCAGGGTTATAGTCTGCATAAGCAGCAATAGCCACCCCGCTCAGCAACCTGCCCATATTGTCCAGCTTCCCTTTAAATTCATATACCACCCGGGTTTCCGGTTTGGCATGCTCCAGCAACATAAGGCTATCGGACCAATACCGGAAGGTGTTTATTTCGGTATCATTCTCGATACCGGTAATACGTCCCTGCTCATCTTTTGTTAATTGAGCAGAAGCCGTTGCATCGCCCTTACTTTCCCACTTTACCAGGTTCTTCCTGATCACCGGCGTTCCGTGCTGCACTTTCATATGCCTGCAAGCCACATACCCGGTGAATGACAGCACGGCAAAGCCGGCCACGACCAACCATTTCATAATAGAGGTTTAATGATTAATGATAACTGATGTGCTATTGATGGCGCAAAGTTGTTGCGGCCGGCGCCCTGCCAGAAATTTTACGTTGCCAAACGCCGGTATTTCTTTACTGAAGTGTGCTGAAATCAGTACAGGATGTAATCAATACTCACGAACAGCCCGCAAATGTACGGGCCTGTACTGCCCCGGCGATGCACTATCAGGTAGTCAGGCGTTTTTGATCAATAACAGGCAGGTTTTCTTATTCGCCGGCATTTTATAGCCTGTTATACCCGCTTTACTAACTGGTAAAGGCCATTCGCTGGTTAAAACTTCCGTCATTGGGCCAGGCACCTGATCTTTGTACTATTATTAAAACCCTTATTATGCCTACAAGAAGCAGGTTGATCGCCCCTATTTTCCTAATGCTCACGCTGATTGGCTGCGAAGCAGGATTAAGTTATGGTATTAAAAAAGATATGGGTAATGGCATTACCACTACCTGGACAAACCTGGAGCCACAGGAAGTATTGCGGGTGATGAATAATGAAACGGTATCCCATAACCAGGTTGTACTGGGTGAAAGTTTTGCAGTGATCAACCGGGGTGTGAGCGGACTGGTAGTGAAGGACGGTAAAGTTTCTGTGGGATGCTCCCTCACGATCACCGACAGCAGCGGTAAGAAGATACTGGCGGTGGACGATCTTTTTAAAGACAATGATGTGTTGGACAAAGACAAGGCCGGGGAGCTGAAATGCACGATCAATACCGGCAAACCGATGGACTGGCAGCAGGAATATGATATTGTGGTGACTTTCTGGGATAAATACGGCAAAGGAAAATTAGAGAACCGGTTAACTACCTATATAGAAGACATTCCTTAGATTTGAAAAAATCTATGTTATGTACGAAACATTGCTTGTTGATATCGAAGAAGGCATTTGCACGATTACGATCAATCGCCCTGACAAGTTAAATGCCCTGAATAAAACGGTGATGGGTGAACTGGACAAGGCGATTGACGGGGTATATAACAATGAAGCTATTAAATCGGCGATTATTACCGGCTCGGGCAACAAGGCATTTGTAGCCGGTGCAGATATCAGCGAGTTCCAGGGATTGACGAAAGAACAAGGTATGGCGCTGGCCAAAAGAGGACATGATATTTTCCTGAAAATAGAAAGAGCGCCCAAACCTATTGTAGCGGCTGTTAATGGATTTGCACTGGGAGGTGGTTGCGAGCTGGCCCTGGCCTGTCATTTTATGATCGCTGCCGATAGTGCAAAGTTTGGTCAGCCGGAAGTGAACCTGGGACTGATCCCTGGTTATGGAGGTACACAAAGACTGGTACAGGTGGCAGGCAAAGGCCGGGCTATGGAATTGTTAATGAGCGGCAGGATGATCACTGCCCAGGAAGCCCAGGGCTATGGTATGGTGAACGAGGTGGTGCCGCCCAGGGACCTATTGCCCAAAGTAAAAGAGCTATTACAAACGATACAGTCAAAGGCGCCCATCGCCCTTGCCAATATTATTGACTGCATTAATCATTTTGATCATACCCAGAAAGGCTATGACCGGGAGATACAAAAGTTTGGCGAATGCTTCGCCACAGAAGATATGCAGGAAGGCGCTACTGCTTTCCTGGAGAAAAGAAAGCCTTCATTTAAAGGGAAATAATATTTAACGGGCAGCCGGTTTTACTTCCATGGTATCTGTTGGCAGTGCCGGTACCTGGTAACCACCCGAGTCTATGATGGCTTTGGGAAAAGCCTGCCGTAGCTGCGGCCAGTCTTCTTTCCGGATGGCCGACCGGTAACAATAGATAGATTGCAGCTTATCGAGCCCCTTCAGTTGTAACAATCCCTGCGCACTTATTTTTGTTCCCACCAGGTTCAGGTATTGCAGTTGCTTAAGGGCTGTTAACTGTTTCAGTCCGGCATCTGTGATATTGGTATGTTCCAGTTGCAGGCGGGTGATATTAGGACATTGTGCAATCACTGTTAAAGCAGAATCATTGATCACCGGGTTGCCCAGCTTTATCCATACCAATTGTTTTTTCACCGGCAGCAGTAATTGCAGGTCTTTATTCTGAATACCAGCGGCCGTTATAAAGTTGACCGAAAGGTAATGGCTGCTTTGCGATACCGGCAAGATCACCACACCCAGGTCTTTTATTCTTTTCACGGCGCTGTCATCGGCCTTACTTACCGGATCGGCGGGAATGGTGGCAGGCGCTTTCTTTTCTGCCGGTGCATTTTGCAGGGCCAGCAGTGCGGGCTTTACAGCAGCAGGCTGTTCCAGGTCTTTAACCTTCTTATCAAAGGGAGCGCCGGAGGTGATCCACCAATGCAGGAGCGCTATTTCATGGTCGGTCAATTGCGGCTTTTCTTTGGGCGGCATATGGTCATCATGTTCGCGGGGCAATAACAGCCGTTTTATTAATTCGCTTTCGCCGGCCTTACCAGGTAATACGATCACGCCGTTCTTACCCCCCTTCATCAACAAAGCCTGTTCATCCATCCGCAATCCGCCTTTTTGTTTGTTCTTATTATGGCAGCTATAGCATTTGTTTTGCAGCAATGGCTGAATTATTTGCGCATAAGCTGCGGCCTCCTGTACATCCGGTATGGACACCTGTTGCAACACGGTAGTATCACGATTTGTGATACCACTGAAAGGCTTTGTAAGGTAATCGGACCCGTGTGTAAGCGAGCCGCCTATATGGCCTGTGGCTGCCACCAGCACGATCAATACGATCATTAATGGCCAATGCCAGCGTGGTGCAGTATGCTTTTTTCGCAGGAAGTACAATACAATGGCCACAACCGCTACCCCTATGCCCAGCCATTGGTGCTGATTCACCAGTTGCGGATCATAATCATCACTGCGCGACAGGAAATAGCCGGTAATACAGGAGATAACAGCACTGATCATGCCCATGAGCAGGGAGAGGGTGATGGCCTGTTCAAAATTTGTTCCCGGCTTTCTCTTCTCTATGAACTGGAGTATAAATGCCAGGATGAGCATGCCTATCGGCAGGTGAACGAATACAGGGTGGAAATGACCAATGAGTGGAAACATAGCTACGAGCTGCGAGCTTTGAGCCGCGAGCCCTTTGAACCGCTTTGAGCCGTATTAGGTTTTAGCTCGAAGCTCGTAGCTCAAGGCTCGCCGCTTATTTAAGAATATCGTTTTCTTAGTAATTGCATCATATGCACATTGATGGCCCACTGATCGGCCAGGGGCTGACGGGTATAGGGCAATGTAGGCATGTAATCCGGCGGACCAAACTCTGTGAGGATGGTCATGGTTTCGCCGGCTTTCTTTTTCCTTTCGATAACGGTGTCCCACCAGCCAATATGCGCTTTTACAGCAGGCTCCCATTCCGGCGCCCGCGGATCATTGACCTGCGGCCCTTCCGGATGCCCGATGCGGGCATGGATATGATCGGTACGCTCCAACGCCATACTCACGGTTTCCGGCTGATCACCCAGCAGGCTTTCATGCACATTGCACCAGTGCGATACATCGAAGGTGAGCCGCAGGTCGGGCAGCTTTTCCATGTACTGCCTGGCCACCGAAGCTGCAAACAATATCCTTGAGCGGTGTGTTTCGTGACATATCTTAATACCGGTTTCTTTGGCCAGCCGGGTAGTATGATCAATAAAAGCCTGGTTCTGTTCAAACGTAAAATAATCACGGCCCGAATGGCAATTGATGTACAGCGGTCGTTGTACCGTATTGTGTGCTGCCGCATCAATGGCGTTGGTGAACTGTGGCAGGTGCTCCTGGAATTTAGCCGATGAACCACCACACAGGAAACCTATTTCCAGCCCATGCTTTTTCAATGCTGCAAACAATTCATTGCGGGCGGATGCTTCCTGCGGCCACCACATTTCAATGCCATCATATCCTTCTTTTTTTGCCCTGGCGCAAAACTCATCCACCGTTCCCCTGAATCCCCAGTTGGTAGCCAATATTTTCAGCGAGAAGGCGGGGTTGTCACTAAAGGCAGGTTTATCTATTGCCAGTGCATCCAGTGATGATAACATCCAGGCGGCTCCGGCGGAGGCGCCCAATCCAAAAAACTTTCTGCGGGTTAAAGCCATGATTGCGGTTGTTTTGTTTTTAACGCTATGCGAGGCTTGCAGCCTCGCATTATTATTGCATTGCTTTCAGCAATACCGTTGCCAAAGGCAACAAAATAAAGCTTCGGAGCTGCAAGCTCCGAAGAGCTAAGTATTATGCTATGATCTCTTCAATTACCCGTCCATGTACATCGGTCAGGCGGAATGGCCTGCCCTGGAACTGGTAGGTGAATTTCTCGTGATCAAACCCTAACTGGTTGAGTAGGGTAGCCTGTATATCAAAAGCGGTGGTTTTTCCGCTGATGGCGCTATAGCCTATCTCATCGGTTTCGCCATAGCTGGTTGCTTTTTTAATACCGCCTCCGGCCATCCAGATGGTAAATGCTTCTACGTGGTGGTCCCTGCCTTTGAAAGGATTTTGCTTACCATCGCGGTTCTCCATCATGGGTGTTCTGCCAAATTCACCACCCCATACCACCAGCGTATCTTCCAGCAGGCCCCGTTGTTTAAGGTCCAGCAGCAGGGCCGTGGTGGCTTTGTCTACCTGCCGGCATTTGTTGATGAAGCCCACATCAATGGCCAGGTTGGAATCGGTGCCATGACTGTCCCAGCCCCAATCAAAGAGCTGTACAAAGCGAACGCCTTTTTCCACCAGCTTGCGGGCCAGCAATACATTGTTGGCATAGCAGGATTTACCCGGTTGTGTACCATACATTTCATGAATATAGGCCGGCTCATCATTGATGTTCATGACTTCCGGCACAGAGATCTGCATACGGTAAGCCATTTCATATTGGGCAATGCGCGATAAAGTTTCGGGATCGTGGAATTCTTCATACTGCTGCCTGTTCACTTCATTGATGGCATCAATAGAAGCTTTGCGCAGGTCACGGTCCATGCCTTCGGGATCTTTGATGAACAATACCGGGTCGCCTTCACTACGGCACTGCACACCCTGGTATACGCTGGGCAGAAAGCCGCTGCCCCATACGCTTTTGCCTGCATCGGGAAACTTACCACCGGAGGTAAGCACTACAAAGCCGGGCAGGTTCTGGTTCTCTGTTCCCAGTCCATAGGTAGCCCAGGAACCGATACTGGGCCTTCCCAGGCGTGGCGCTCCTGTGTGCATGAGCAATTGCGCCGGGCCATGATTGAACTGATCGGTAGTGACCGCTTTTAAGAAACTCACTTCATCGGCCACGGTAGCAAAGTGTGGCATATGGTCCGATACCCAGGCGCCGCTTTGCCCTCTTTGTTTAAACACCGCCTGCGGCCCCATCATTTTGGGAACGCCGCGGATGAAGGCAAAACGTTTTCCTTCGAGTAAGGAAGGCGGACAGTCCTGTCCGTCCAGCTTCATTAAAGCAGGTTTATAATCGAATAATTCCAGTTGGGAAGGAGCGCCGGCCATGTGCAGGTAGATCACCGATTTTGCCTTGCCGGGGAATAAAGGCAGTTTGGGCGCCAGCGGATTGGCCGCATCAAATAAATTATTGGAAACCGCTTCCTCTTTTCCGGCACCACAACCAAACAGGGAACCCAATGCCAATGCGCCCAGTCCCATGGCGCTTTCCTTGAGGAAGTGCCGCCGGGTGAAATAATGCAGCGCCCTGGTATTAGCTTCATCAATAAGGCGTTGGTTATGCAATTCTTTTTGTGTCATGCTGATAACGGATTGTACTAATTTTTAGTGATCAATTCATCCAGGTTAAGCATTGCATTGGCGGTGACGATCAATGCGGCTGTTTCGGGTTTGTTGTGCTCATCCATCACGCCCACCATCGCACAGGTTTTATCTTTATCCTGCCGGTAGGTTTGTAAAGCCTGATCATATAGTTTATTCAACACCTGTAACCTGGCCGGTGTGATCGGTTTATACATGGCCAGTTCATATCCTTTGCTGATCTGTTGCTGAACATTGTTACCGGCCAGTTGCTGCATGCGGTAGGCCAGGAACCGGGCCGTTTCCAGGTAGGCTTCATCATTCAATGTTACCAGCGCCTGCAGGGGTGTATTGGTACGTATGCGCCTGGCAGTACATACTTCGCGCAAGGCGCCATCAAACGTGATCATGGATGGATAAGGAGCGGTACGTTTCCAATAGGTATACAATGCCCGGCGGTGTGCTTCCTCCCCGGTTGCATTTTTCCATTGCGCCCCATTCCAGGGTGATAGCCAGATGCCATCCGGCTGATAAGGAAATACCGCCGGTCCAAACATGGTGGAGCTTATCAGGCCGCTGATGCACAAAGCCTGGTCGCGCACCTGCTCGGCCGATAACCTTACCCGGGCGCCTCTTGCATATAATTTATTGTAAGGGTCTTTGGCCAGAAGTTCTTTACTCACTTTTGAATCCTGCCGGTAGGTAGCTGATACAACAATTTCCCGCATCAGCTTTTTCATGCTCCACTTGTCCTGGTGCATGAACCGGTAAGCGAGGTAATCCATCAGCTCGCGGTGTGTGGGCTGTATGCCCTGGGTGCCCAGGTCTTCCAGTGTTTCGGCCAGGCCGGCGCCAAAGAATTGTTCCCATACCCGGTTTACCATGGTGCGGGCAGTAAGCGGATTATCAGTTTGTGTAAGCCACATAGCCAGTCCCAACCGGTTGCGTGGCGCTTTGGCAGGAAAAGGATTGAGTGCATGCGGTACACCGGGGGTAACGGTTTTACCTTTTACCAGCCAGTTGCCCCGTTCAAATACCTGTGTGGGGCGGTGCATGTCGGCAGGATTATCCAGCATAATCGGCGTGGCAGGCACTCCTTTATTGAGCAGGCCCCACCAGCGCGCTTCATTTTCTGCATAACCTGGTTGTCCTTTGCCAGGGAATGCTGCTGAAAAATGGAACCAGTCGAAGGTTACGCCACTCGCCAGGGGGTCTGTAAGACTTTTGCTGCTATACGTTAAATAAATAGTATGCGTACCATTGGTAGCCGGCAAGCTGAAACGATGGATCTCCCGGCCCTCTTTAGTAGCGGGTAAGGTAATTTTTGTGATAACAGGACCAGTAGCGCTATCCAGCCGCAGACTTAGTATGCCATCTTTTAATGCGCTGGAATACCGGATGAGTAACTGGGTTTTGTTTTGCAGGTTTACCTGCTTTAAGCGTGCAATGGCATTATTGCGGCAGGTCAACCACTTGGTATCTTGCAGTGTACTGTTGGCTAGTGCATCGGCTGTCAATGAATAAATGGAAGGCTCCCATGTTTTGGTAAAGCGCAGCCACTGGAATACCTCTTCTTTTGTGGTATACTTTTCCATCCAATGACCCAGGGTTGTCAACTCCTGTTCCATGGAATCGGTAAAATGCCGCAGTAGCGGATAATCCTCATAACTATCTGCATCGCGGGTATCATTAAAGAAGGCCATGAAGTTGTAATATTCCTCATGTGTAAAGGGATCATAAGGATGACTATGGCATTGTACACAGCCAAAGGTGGTGCCCATCAGGCCTTCCCAGGTGGTATTCACCCGGTCGAGCACGGCTGACGTGCGGAACTCTTCATTATCGGTACCGCCTTCATCATTGGTCATCGTATTGCGGTGAAAAGCGGTGGCTATATATTGTTCGTCGGTAGGATTGGGCAGCAGGTCACCGGCTATCTGTTCTGTGAGGAATACATCATACGGTTTATCTGCATTAAATGCCTTGATGAGCCAATCGCGGTAACGCCAGATATTGCGGCCGGCATCACGCTCATACCCTTTGGTATCGGAATAGCGCGCCAGGTCGAGCCAAACACCCGTCCACTTTTCCCCAAAATGGGGAGAGGCCAGCAGGGAGTCTACCAGTTGTTCATAAGCATTAGGCGCTTTGCTGTTTAAATACCATTGCGCCAGGTTGTCTTTTGCGGGCATACCGGTAAGGTCAAGACTAACGCGCCGCAGTAAAGTAGCCTTGTCGGCTTCGGGCGATGGCTGTAAGGAAGCTTCCTCCAGTTTTTCATAAATGAAATGATCAATGGCATTGCGGGCGCCGGGATGATCGGTGGCAGGAACAGCCACTTCTTTTACCGGTACATAGGCCCAGTGATCGCCCCAGACAGCGCCTTGCTTTATCCAGGTGCTCAACGTCTTGATCTCTTCTTCTGTTAAGGGTTCCTCGTGGTAGGGCATGCGCTCTTCCGGGTCTTTGTGGGTAAGACGCAGGATCATTTCACTTTTATCAGGTTTGCCGGGAATGATGGCCGGCTTGCCCGATTCGGTATTGGCCAGGGCTTCGGAACGGAACAGCAAACTAAAGCCGCCCTGCCTTTTAACACCACCGTGGCAGGAAATACATTTCTTATTGATAATGGGTTTAACTTCCGTGTTGAAATCAACCGTACGGCTGCGGGTACTGAAAGTAAATATCAGTACCGCGGCAAGTAATAAGGCAATAACCAGCAACGCTTTTCTTACAGCAGGAGCAATCATTTTATAAACTGTTTGGCTGACTGCTTAAAGTTAATGATTATCCGGATTATGTACGACATATTCGAAAAGGCATGCAATCGTTTGCTTGTTTTTTTAATATATTACTAATTTATCTTCGTCGCCATGGAGAAAAAACTTCCAACCATTAAAGAAATAGCGCAACGGCTCAGCATTTCCATTTCCACCGTATCCCGGGCGCTGCATGATCATCCCAGCATTGGTCTGCGTACACGGATGGAGGTAAAAAAGATGGCGGCAGAACTGAACTATGAACCCAATCAGACAGCTATCTTTTTCAAGCAGCGCAAAACTTTCACGATCGGCGTGATATTGCCCAACCTGCGCGAGGAGTTCTTTTCTTCCACGATCAATGGTATTGAAGCCATTGCCCAGCAGAACAATTACATTGTACTGATCGGCCAGTCGCACGATGATATAGAAAATGAAAAGCGGATACTGGAAACGATGAAGAAACACCGGGTAGACGGCATACTGGCCTCTATTTCCAAAAACACCACGCAGATAGACCATTTTGAACAGATGAAGAGCTATGATATCCCGGTGGTATTTTTTGACCGGGTGCCGGATGTACCGGATGTCCATTCTGTAAGCTGCAACCTGTACCACAGTTCCATTGAGGCGGTAGAGTTCCTCATCAAAAAAGGACATAAGACCATTGGCTATATGCAGGGCCCTTCTACCCTGGGTATTAAAAATGAAAGGCTGGCGGGTTATTATGAAGCGCTGAAAAAACACAAGATACCGGCAGATGAATCGCTGATCGTGAGCACAGACCTTTCTACAGCCAGCACCCAGGAGGCATTGGACAAACTGCTGAGCAAAAAGAAAAAGCCTACAGCCGTATTGGTATTTAATGATTATGTGGCCATGGATGCCATCTATTATGCCCGGCAGCAAAAGCTGCGCATTGATAAAGACATCAGCTTTGTAAGCTATGCCAATGTATCGCTTACCAGGTACCTGGACTACCCGCCCATTGCTTCGGTAGAGCAGTTCCCTTACGACCAGGGCGCCAGGGCTACCGAACTGTTATTCAAACTATTGAATACCAAAACCAACCAGGAAGACATCCCTTATGAGAACGTGGTATTAAAAAGCGAATTAATCGTGCACTAAAGCGTAATCCGCCTACCTTTGCCCACAAATTTTTTTGTTTATGGATTATCGCATTGAAAAAGATACCATGGGTGAGGTGCAGGTGCCTGCCGATGCCTTATACGGTGCACAGACCCAACGCAGCATTGAGAATTTCAAGATTGCACAGGATACGAATAAGATGCCGAAAGAAATTATCCGTGCGTTTGCCTACCTGAAAAAAGCTGCCGCCATTACCAATTTTGAAGCGGGGGTATTACCCAAAGAAAAAGCTGACCTGATAGGACAGGTATGTGATGAGATACTGGCCGGAAAACTGGATGCTTATTTTCCGCTGGTAGTATGGCAAACCGGTTCCGGTACGCAATCCAATATGAATGTGAATGAAGTAGTAGCCTACCGCGGTCATGTGATCAAAGGTGGCAAGCTCACTGATAAAGACAAGTTCCTGCATCCCAATGATGATGTAAATAAATCACAATCCTCCAACGATACTTTCCCCACTGCCATGCACATTGCTGCTTACAAGATGCTGGTGGATGTAACCATTCCCGGCATTGAAAAGCTGCGCGATACACTGGCTGCCAAGAGCAAACAATACATGAACGTGGTGAAAATTGGCCGTACGCACTTTATGGATGCCACGCCTTTGACCGTAGGGCAGGAGTTCAGCGGGTATGTATCCCAACTGAACCATGGCTTAAAAGCGATCAAACATTCATTGGCCCACCTGAGTGAGCTGGCCCTGGGCGGTACAGCCGTAGGTACCGGTATCAATACACCGGAAAGCTATGATGTGAATGTGGCCAAACATATTGCCGCATTAACCGGTCTGCCTTTTGTAACGGCCGAGAATAAGTTTGAAGCACTGGCAGCACATGATGCCATCGTGGAAGCCCACGGCGCCCTGAAAACAGTAGCGGTGAGCCTGATGAAGATTGCCAATGATATACGCATGCTGAGCTCAGGCCCGCGCAGCGGCATTGGCGAACTGTTTATTCCGGATAATGAACCCGGTTCCTCCATTATGCCCGGCAAGGTAAACCCTACCCAATGTGAGGCGCTCACCATGATCGCAGCACAGGTGCTGGGTAATGATGTAGCCATTAATATAGGCGGCGCTACCGGCCACTTTGAGCTGAATGTATTCAAGCCGGTGATGATTTTTAACTTCCTGCACAGCGCCCGTCTCATCGGTGAAGGTTGTATAAGCTTTAATGATAAATGCGCTGAAGGACTGGCCCCGATTGAGGAAAATATTAAGAAGCACGTAGACAACAGCCTGATGCTGGTAACTTCCCTCAATACGAAGATCGGCTATTACAAGGCGGCTGAGATTGCACAGAAAGCACACAAAGAAGGCACTACCCTGAAAGAGATGGCCGTGAAGTTGGGTTATGTAACCCCCGAGCAGTTTGATGAATGGGTGGTACCGGCGAAGATGGTGGGCAAGATATAACACGAATTGCACGAATTGGATGATAAAAAATGGGGCTGATCAATTGATCAGCCCCATTTTTTTACACAGTAACCAGTAACAATTATTGTTACAACTTGATCGCAATATTGGCAATGACATTGGCAGGCATTTGTACACTCATCACGCCCTGGCCAATAAAATATTGTTCATCTGTAAGGTTGTCGAACTTAATGCCCAGGCGGTACCATTTTGTTTCATAGAAGGCTGTTGCATTCAGCAGCGTATAGGATGGGAAAGTGAATACGCCTGTAGCGGCAGAGTTGGCAGTTAAATGCTTACCGTTATAATTACCGCCTACGCCAATACCCAGCCCTCTTAACTTCCCTTTGAATAAAGAATAGCTGATCCAGCAATTGGCCAGATCGGCAGGCCCTGCAGCGGCAGGCCGTCTGCCCTGTAAGGCAGCCGTTGTCTTGGTGAGCTTGCTGTCGTTATGTGCATAACCTGCTATAATATTCAATCCGGAAACAGGATTGGCAATCACTTCCAGTTCATAACCCTTGCTGGTTTGGGTGCCATCCTGTACGGTTACATTATAATTCACGCCTTCCCGCTCTATCACATCCACCCGGGTAATATTATCCACCTTGATATCATAATAGCTGGCGGTAACATTCAGCCTGTTGCCAAAGAGTGCTGCTTTTACACCTCCTTCAAACTGGTTGGCCTGCTGTGGCTTAAAGGTGCCGGAAATATCAGGCAAGGGCTGGGTAACAGGCGCTACGTTGCTAAAGCCATTCATATAATTGCCAAATACAGCCACCTGGTCTTTGACGATCTCATACACCAGTCCTACCTTGGGCGATACAGCCGTTTGCTGATAATCGCTGTTGGCTATTACTGTATTGGTGGCATGGTTAAGGGTACCCTTGCTGTCAAAGCGGTCTACCCGCAGGCTTAATAGCAACGACAATTGATCCATGAACGTCAGCACATCGGCTGCATAAGCGCTATAGATCTGGGTAGTACTGTGGTTGCGGGTAGCAGCCGCTGTACTCGCAGCTATCTTCTGATCTACTGCGGCACGGGATATTTTGGTATAGTTGGGATCGTTTTTCAACAAGCCGTTTACAAAATCAAAAACAATATAGGGAGAGTTGTCATTGTTCACTTTCAGCCGCAGGTAATCAAGCCCCACCAGGAGCCGGCTCCTGAATTGACCCATTTTAATATCATGCGTGAAGTTCTGCTGCACATCCAGCGCTGTGTTAACCGTGTTCTGATAGCTTACATTGCGCTCCAGGGAATCATCCGTTGCCTTGCGGATAAACTGGTACTGGTAATACCCATCGGTCTTGCGGGTATTGTTGGAAATAATAGTTTGTGAGGTCCAGTTATCAGATATCCTGTACGTTCCCACCGCCCGTACATTCACGGTAGGTGTTTTGATAGTAAGGTCATTACTGGTATAAGAGCGGCTCCAGTCGAAGTTTAACTCAGCCGGTGTGTGGGCCACAAACTGCCGGGTACGGTTAAGGAAGATAACAGCGGGACTGGTAGCTTCCCCGTTATAGAAATCGGCATTCAGGTTAATCCGCAACCTTTCGCTGGCGCGCAACTCCAGGGAGGGTGCAATAAACATTGTCTTCCTGAAACCGGCATCCTGGAAACTGAGCTGGTGGTGGTAAGCTGCATTCAGCCGGAACAATACATTCTTGTCTTTATTAAGCGGGCCATAAATATCAGCCGTCACCCGGTTGAGATTAAAGCTGCCGGTGCTGTAGGCGATTTCCCCACCGAGCGTGTCCAGTGGTCTTTTGGTAATAATATTCACCAAACCACCGAAGGAAGTAAGCGCACCGCCGAATAAAGTGGCAGAGGGTCCTTTCAGTACTTCAATCCTTTCAATGGAGGCAGGATCATATTCTCCGTTTGTTTGTCCCGGCACGCCATCCACCATAGATACCTCTGTGCGGAAGCCCCTGAGCGAATAATAAGAGGCGCCATCTGTATTGATACCCCGGTTGCCCTGTATCTTGTACAGGCCGGGTGTATTCCTAAGTGCATTGCCAAAATCGGTGGTCAGTTGCTCTCTCAACAATGCCCTCGTGATGGTAGTATATACTTGTGGGTTTTCCAACCTGGATAGCGGCATCTTGGCCACTGTAGGACTCCCTTTTGCGTTGAACTTATTTTTCCCTGCTGCAATCACCACTTCCTCCAGGTAGGCCTCATTCTCTGTCAGCACAAAATCACAGTCAGTTGTTTCACCTTGCCTGATGGTAATATTCTTTTCTGCCGGCTTCAATTCAACGGAGGATATCATGATCACATAATCGCCCGGCTTAATACCATTCATTTTGTATTCACCCATTTCATTGGTGGCGGTAGCCCGTGTTTTTCCCGACAGCATAACAGTTACCCCTGCAGCAGGCTTGCCATCGGAAGTAACAATCTTACCACGCAGGGAGCCGCTTTCCTGTGCATATAACCAGGAGCCTGTACACAGGAATACACAACATACCGTCACAAAGAGTCGCTTAATATTCATTTTTATCGGTTTATTAAAACTATAACCAGGAGGATATCTCATGTAACTTCATTGGAAAGCAATACCTGCCTGGAGGCAGGTGAAACGAAACGCATACATATTTAAATAGGAGAAGGAAATTTCCGGGTGCAAAGGAAAAGGCTGGGGAGTGATTCTGTTTACGGAATCAGGAAATCGTTTTACGATATGTGTAACTGTTTGAACCGGTCCGGGTGAATATTCACCCGGACCGGTATAAAGAGAAGATGACCGCTTCTATCTATTGTAAAATAATCTTATCCATTCTTACTTCGGCGCCGTACCCATTATACAATTTCAGTATATACACCCCTCTTTTAAAATGCGCTACGTCAATACTGAAATTACTTTTGGTTGTTTTTTCATCCATCACCAGCCTGCCGGTAATATCCACTAAACGGCAGCGGATAGGCTTCTGCACCGCAGGCTCTGTCTCCACCACTATCTGGGTAGTAGCAGGATTGGGATATACATTGGTCACATATTGGGGGCGGTCAACGACAGGGCGTTCCCGGATGGGCAGGGTAATACCCTGGTATTGAAATACCAGGATAGAGCCTTTATTCTCCAGGTTTGTCAGGTCATTACCACTGGGGCCTGAAGTAGAGCCAATGCTATCGGTTATAACAAATATTTTTCCATCGGGGCTGAGGGCGATATCACGATACCGGTTGACTGACTTAAAGTACCGGATAGAATCACCGATAATAGCGTCTTTAGTGGCATTGAGCCGGTACCGGAATATTGTTCCTGTGCGCAGGGTAGCCACCAATAAGGAAGGATACCAGTTGGGAATACCCCTGCCACTGTTCAGGTGATAATACTCAACACTGGAAGGCGCAATGGTGGGATATTTCAGCCATCCATTGGCTATTTCACATTGAGTAGCCGGCAAAGGCGTACAAACCGTATAGGCTTTTACCAGAGGTTTTTTGAAATTAGCCTTTACACTGGCCGGGGCGCTTTTTTCCTGCATCACGGTAGCGTTGCCAGGAATATAAAAAGGGCTTTCCACAAAGCTGTAACTACTGCAGTTCGTAGCCGAAGACCAGTTTACATATTGGTAGTTTACTTCATCTGTATCTCCTGCTATATAAGGCCAGCCATAATTCCTGCCACTTTCAATGCTATTTACCTCATCATCGGTATTGGGTCCGTGTTCTGAGCTGAAGAGCTTGCCACCCGGCGTTAATACCGGGAAAGTATAACCACCGGAAGGATTTTTTTCCCATACCAGTCCCTGCGGATTTCTGTGACCGATGGTATAAATATGGCTGCGTACGCCATTCCATAAAGGATTATCACCGGGAATAGAACCATCGAAATTGAGTCGTAATATCTTACCGGAATATAATGTATAGGTCGCTGCATCAATATTGGCCTGGGTAGGCAGCATCTGTGAACGTATTTGCGTGCACCGGTTAGCAAACTGGTTATTGCCCAGGTCGCCACAGGAATAATATAGTTTATTATCGGCGCCCACGATCAAACGGCCGGTGCTGTGGTCACCACCAGCAGGAATGCCTTGTATAAGCGTCAGTGGATTTGTGAGGGAAGGCGAAGCGCCGCCATTGTATTTGTAGCGAACAATCCTGATACTGGTGGCATTATAGCTATAGGCAACAAAGATGGAATCCTGGTTGGTGCCTTTCCCAAATCCAGGATGCAGCGCCAGCCCCAGCATTCCATTCTGCCCGATACCGGTAGCAGCACCACTCCCGTTCCTGGAGATATTAAGAGTTACACTACTCCGTATATCAAGGATGATCTGCTGCAGACCCGTTCCTGTATCCACCCGGACGATACGCCCAACTTTTTCTGTAATATATAAGTAATTGTCTGGCCCGTACACGATATCAAAAGGGTGGGCGAGATAATAAGCCGTAGCGGGCTTTGTATTCAATACAGTTTTTGTAAAAGGTTCTCCCTGAGCGTTTGCAATATGAGGAAAAAATATAACAAGAAAGAATAACCTTAGGATATGGGGTTTCATAGATCAGGTTTAGGTTTAGGTACAAGCGATTATGATCTTTACCACACGAATATTGCAATTTCCGCCGGGTAAAACAATAGCTGAAACCCGCTCTGGGCTTAGTATATCTACGATTGTAGCGTTGACACTATTATTATACATTTACGTTTAACCATAGTGCTTGTATTAGCACAAATCCATACTTATGAAAACATATTTACCAGTACAACCATTACTGCTGTGCATATGTTTATTAGCGTTACTAAGGAAAGCAGAGGCACAGGCAACTGTTCAAACTGGCAAAAGCTATGTAAACATCACCAAAGGCCTTAACGGTGGCACCATCGAACCCGGAGACACGCTTGAAATACGGGCCACCATCGCCGTAAGCGCCGGAAATATTACACGCGTGCACTACGTAGATACCATACCCGCCAATACCACCTACATTCCAGGATCCTTAAAGATCCTGACCAATGAAGGATTGAGTTTTAAATCCTATTCAGATGCATCCGGGGATGACCCTGCTTACTTTAACCCCGCAGGTTACCTGCGCATCAACCTTGGCAGCACCTACAACAATGGCGGAGCTGTTAACCCCGGCGGCAATTGCACCAATACCACACCCTGGGCAGCGCCCGACGGCGGCACCATTCAATCCAACCGGGGAAGACCTTCTTTCTTTGGCAACACCTGTATCCTATCGGCTTCCTTCAGGGTACAGGTTAATACCGGGTTGGCTTACGGTACCCTGATCAATATACGGGGCGGATCATTTTATTTCCGCAACAACAGTACTGTCAATCAATCGCGTCCCTGCAGCCCCTACCAGGCTGCCCTGAAAGCGAATGCGGGCTTATGTCCCAATGCCATCGGCGCCAATGCAGTCATTGATTATGGCGGCACATTTGGAAGCGGGTTCACACAAAACAGGGCAGTCTCTGCAATCGTGCCCGGCTTCATTCGTCAGAATGTAGCCACCGGCCAGCCCAATGATGGTTACTACTGTATTGTGAACAACCTCAGCCCTTCGGGCAATACCGACCCCAACTCACCCATCCCCAATGGCACCAACCGCGTGCATTCGGTGTGGGATATCATGGGGGATCATACCGGGGCCACCGATCCTTTGACCGGTAACCTGCCGGTAGCGCCGGGCGCCAATGGCGGTTATTTCGTAGCGATTAACGCTGCTTACGCCAACAGCAACGCGATACAACAAACGATTGGCGGCTTATGCCCCAATACTTATTATGAGTTTTCGGCCTGGTTTAAAAATGTGTGCGAATATTGTGGTTGCGATTCAACCGGCGACCCTTCCTATAACAACGGAATTCCCAATACCAGTTTTAATGGTCCCGATTCATCGGGCGTAAACCCCAACCTCACGTTTGTCATTGACGGGGTAGACTATTATACCAGTGGTAACCTGAAATATACCGGCCAGTGGGTGAAGAAAGGATTTGTATACCTTACCGGCCCCGCACAAACTTCTTTTACCATCACCATCCGCAACAATGCAGCCGGCGGTGGTGGTAACGACTGGGCCATTGATGATGTAACGCTGGCCACCTGTACACCGAACCTTGACCTGCAACCATCACCTTCCATGCAGGTATGTATGCGGCAGGCCGTTGATATGTTTGCCAACATCCGCTGTTATTTTCCCAATTACATTCACTGGCGTTGGGAAAGAAGTACAGATGGCGGCGCTACCTGGAGCAATACAGGCGTCAGCGGAACAGGCAATCCCCAACTGAATGCCGGCGAATATGAATACCGGGCCGAGTACCCTACTTTCCTCGCCGACAGTAGCATTGACAATGTGCGATACCGTATCCGCATTGCCTCTACGGTGGCCAACCTGGACAATAACAGTTGTTCCTTCGTAGCCGGTACACATATACAATTGACCAGCCAGGACTGTGCTGTACTGCCGCTTACTGATATCCAGGCTTTCTCGGGAAAGCAGGTCAATGGGCTGGCCAACCTGCAGTGGACTACCAATAATGAAATTCCGGGAACCATTTTTGAAATAGAAAGCAGTGACAACAGGACCCATTTCACCAAAGTGGGTACCATGCAGAGTGATTTAAGCGGCGTGAATACGTATCATTTTACCGACCCTGCCCCTCTTACCCGCGACCGGTATTACCGCATCCGGATAAGGAATGAAAAGACTTTCGGCTACAGCAAGATCATTATGCTCAGTAACGGGGATATGAATTTTGCTATTAAATCATTGGTGAACCCTTTCCGGGAACGGATCAATTTTGAATTGATAACACCCGGCGACGGGCCTGCTACTATAGTACTGATGGACACTTACGGAAGACCCGTGAAGCAAATGAACATCCAGGTACAAAAAGGATTCAATGTGCTGGAACTGACAAAGCTGGATAAGTTACCGGCTGGTGTATACATCATGCAGGTACAGCAGCAGGAACAGGTTATTACCAAACGATTAATAAAATCCGGACCCTAAATAAAAACCCTAAAAATCCTAAACCTTCAGAAAACCTATAGTTGTTATGTACCCAAACCTTACGCCTTTTCTCAGCAGGATCACTATGTTCCTGCTGGTCATACTGTTCACAGCAACCTCCCTGCAAGCGCAGGTTAGATTCGGGAACAGTTATGTGAACATTTCTAAAAAAACAGCAGGTGGCACCGTACAGAACGGAGATACATTGGAGATACGCGCCAACTTCTTTTTCCCGCAGAACTATAACTCCAATATTGTGTACTTCGTGCGGTATGTTGACAACATACCTACCAACACTACCTATATTGGCGATTCGCTGCGGCTGATTACCAATGAAGGATTAACGTATAAGCGATGGACAAATGCTGCAGATACGGACCCCGGCACTTACCTGGCAACACCGCCTGCAGGACAATACAATGTGCGGATCAACATCGGCCGTACGGCTACCAACCCTGCCAATAATACGGCCACCAGTTCTACAGGCGCCAGCTACCTGAGGACCGGAGGATCGGGACAAGATAAACCGTATGTTGGCGGCGGTATGCTGGTTACCACGGCATTCAGGGTACGGGTAACCGGTAATATAGGAGATACCATTACCCTGGGCGCCGGCCAGTTGCGGTTTAAAGCCAGGAATGTGAGCGGCGACCCGGATAGCATTATACAGGCCATTCAATACAAGATCCTGATCTCTGATAACATTCCTATTTGCCCGAATGCAGTGGGCAGGAACTTCGTAGCCGAAGCCGGTGGTACTTTTGACAGCGGTACTACCCAAAACCGTTCTTATGCACCTACCTTCGCGATCCCCAACTATAATTATTCGCCGCTTACCTATGCCAATAATACAGGCGATGGTAACTACATCGTGGTGAATAACCTGAGCCCTTCGGCCAGCACTTTCCAGGATGCCACGAAAAAACCATTCTGTGCCGCCGCAGCAACACCGCCTTTAGCGCCCGCAGCCTGCGAAAACAGGATGTGGCAGGGCCACTGGGACATCATCGGTGATCATACCGGCAGTACCACACCAGCCGGTAATCCACCTGTGGCGCCCGGCACCCGGGGTGGTTATATGCTGGTGGTCAATGCCGCTTATCCCACCAGTGAGGCTTACCGGCAATTTCTAACAGGTCTTTGCCCCAATACCTCTTACGAGTTTTCGCTGTGGGTACGCAACGTGTGTACCAATTGCGGTATCGACTCGAATAGGGTGCAAACCTGGAGACCAGGTGTAAATCCCAATTTAACATTCGTTATTGACGGGCTCGACCGGTACTCTTCCGGGGAAATAGACACTGTAGGCTGGATGAAAAAAGGATTTATGTTCACCACAGGCCCGGCGCAAACTTCCATTACCATTTCCATCCGCAACAATGCTTCCGGTGGTGGCGGTAATGACTGGGCCATTGACGATATCGCCCTGGTAACCTGTAACCCCGACCTCAATATGTTGCCAGGCCCCAGCGTAGCCGCCTGCGTAGGCCAGCAGATAGATATTTTCTCTGAGGTCAGCTCTTACTTTAATAGTTATGTAAACTGGGTATGGGAAAGAAGTACCAATGGAGGTACTACCTGGAGCAGCACCGGCACATCCGGCACAGGCACGCCTGTATATAATGGCAGCGCCTATGAATATACGGCCACCTATCCTTCATTCGTGGGAACACTCGCTGATAGCGGAACCCTGTACCGCATAAAGGTGGCCTCCTCTCTTGCCAACCTTACCAATCCTGATTGCTCTTTCAGCAACAATACTATCGTGGTAGTGCGGTTCAGCACCTGCTATGTATTAAACACTAAATTATTATCATTCAGCGGGCAGCTCCGGAACGGTTATACCGCCCTCTGGTGGACTACAGAAAATGAAGAGGCAGGGGCTGTTTTTGATGTTGAACGCAGTGATGATGGCACCCACTTCCATAAAATAGGCACGGTCAATGCCCGGGCTGCCGGTATGGGAGCCACTTACAATTTCACTGATCCCACTGCAGTATCCGGCACAGTCCTTTATCGCCTTAAGACAATCGAAAGAAGCAGCCATACCTACAGCCGGCTGGTGATGGTGAGCAATAAACCGGAACCGGGCATCCGCTCACTGGTAAACCCGTTCACCAATAAGATCAGTTTCGAAATAGTGAGCACCGAAAAAGGGACCGCCATGATTACCCTGACTGATGCCCTGGGCAGGTTGGTAAAACACAGCCGGGAATCTTTTATAAGCGGCGTAAACCCGGTAACCCTGCACGGGCTGGAAGGCTTTAGTAAAGGGATGTATACCCTGCGGGTGCAGTTAAAAGATAAGATCATCAATAAACAGGTGCTCAAATTAGAGCAACAGTAATAAGGTTTGAAAGGTCATAAACCGGAAAGTCCGGAAGAAAGCGCTTGTAATGCAAGCTGTCTTTCTTCCGGACTTTCTGTCTTTACAGACTTCAGGCTATTCTAAAAGCATTTATAAGAAAGTACGTGCTTAATATCTCCTCCGTACACTGATCCGCTTCCTGTGATCTCAAAGCTCCTGATATAGCTGTTGCCATCATAAGTATAGTTCTTGAAGTCAGCAACATCATCGGCGCCATCCGGCGTGCCATCTTCTTTAAAATATTTCCAGGTTGATTTCGTCGGAAGGTTCGCTGAATTCTTACCAAAATTGATCGCGTTCTGGAACAAAGTGATCTCCGGGCTGGGATGGAAGGCCAGGAATCCTTTTGCCTGTGTGGCCAGGTTATATTGATATTCCACCTCTATCTTTCCGCCTATTCCTGTTATCATCGGGGTTATAACTGCCTTGGTAAGATTGCCGCCACTCCATGTATAGGTATATTCATATATGGGTATCGCAGGAAAAGCTTTGAACGCCAGCGAAGCTTTTGACATATAGCCGGCGGCATCATACGTATACGTGATGATCACTTCACCCGAGGTATTGTCGGTAGGGTCCGAATAACCATGGAATGAGCTAATACGTCCGCCTGGTTCCAGGTCGAAATATTGACCGCCTCCTACATCAATGCGCGACGCCGCATAGCCAAAGATAAACTCCGCTTCCACATTGGCAGGCTGCACCGTACTGTCAATCAACTGTGTTTTGGATACCTGGTTCTGCGCATTAAAAGTACTGGTGATGGAGCCGATCTTATCACCGGTAGGCAGGTCATAGCTGGCCAGGTCACTGATCTTACAGGTGGTAGGATTGGGATTCACGGTCATATTCACTTCCTGCGCTGTACAACTACCGGCAGTAACAGTTACATTACCCGAAACCGTATCGGTAGAACCTGCACAAACGGCTTTCCAGGTATAGGCGCCGGCAGGCAGGGTATAGAAAGCTGTACCGGCTGCGCCACAGGATGGTGCAGCAGGATGGTAGGTCGTAATCGTATCTTTCTGCCCGTTTACCAGTACGATCAATTCAGTAGCACATCCCGATTGGGCCCATAACATCAATTGCCCATTGCCAGCCGGAGGGGGCGTGGTAGCAAACTTTCCCGTGAACTTTCCATTGGTAATGGTCTTCACGTTGCCGGCAGCATCTTCTACTTCGCCGCTAAACGTGCCGGTAACCCCTGCATTATCAATGGCAGTAATAACAACTGTGAATTGATTGGCCGACTGTGGATCGTTACTGTACAACAGCGCTCCATCTACGTAGTATTCAAATACTATCGCGGGGTTTAAATAAGTAGCAGTAGTAATGTTTGGAGATATGATCTCCATGTAAAAAAGGCCTTTCTGATCTACAGTACTGCCCTCCAGGGTAAGGGTGGTAACACCCCCGTTGCTGGTAGTATAGGCCGTATCCATATTGCCCTTGAACTGGGCATTGCCTTCCTTAAACTCCCAGGCTGCAGGGCCTAACAGACCGCCGCCACCATTTTCAAGGCTTTTTTCTTTCTGGCAGGAGGAAATCAGTACACCAGCCAGCATGGCCAATAGTACGACAAGGTTTTGTATTTGTTTCATATCCACGGGTTTAATAGGTCGGCATAGGACGATGGATTTTGCCCTGGTAAATCAAGGCTACACCCCATAAACCCGTTGAACCGGAATAAAAATGAGTCGGTCAACCACCCTCTGCCGGAGTCCTTTACAATACTTGTACGGTATCGTTGACAGGAGAGTTGGTTTCGACTGTAGTACGTGGGTCCTCGTGCGGATGTTTTTTAAAGAAACGTCGCTGAAACAACAATATGACAATAACACCTACTGAAATAGATGCATCGGCAATATTAAAAATGGGAGAAAAGAAAGTAAAGCGTTCTCCGCCCCAGAACGGTATCCAGGAAGGAAGCACTTTGTTTTCAATAATGGGCACATAGATCATATCTACCACCTTGCCATGTAAAAAACTGGCATATCCGCCACCTGCCGGGAACAACTTCGCCAGGGGCAGGCCATCATCACTGGGAGAGAAAATGAGACCATAGAACATGCTGTCTATCAGGTTGCCTAATGCACCGGCAAAGATCATAGCCACACAGATAATGAACCCCCGGTGGTATTTTTTACGTACGATGCTACGGATATAGAAAACACCGAAGATCACAGCTACCAGCCTGAATAAGGTGAGCGCCAGCTTACCCCATTCCCCGCCAAATTTCCAGCCCCAGGCCATCCCTTCATTCTCAATGAAGAAAAGGCGGAACCATTTACCAATCAAAGGTATTTGCTCCCCATAATTCATGGAGGTCTTCACCCAGATCTTCAACACCTGGTCCACTGCTATGATACCAATAATGATTAAAGCGACCGTTCTGATCTTCACCGTACAAAAAGTTTAGTTTTCAAAGATAAGGCATTCACCCTTGAGTTTACCGCTAAAAACAGGGGTTTTTACTCTTCAAAATACACCCGTTTTACCCGCTGGGAAATACCTGTAAGCATCTCATACGGAATCGTTTGCGCCCAATGCGCCACCTGGCTTACCGGCAGCTCCCGGCCAAACAAGACAACCTCATCACCTTCCTGCACATGCGGAATACCTGTAATATCTATCATGACCATATCCATACACACTGTTCCGATCACCGGCGCCAGCATTCCTTTCACCCACATTTTGCCTGCGCCATTGCTGAGGTTGCGGGGATAACCGTCGGCATATCCAATGCGCACCGTAGCCACCCTGGTATCCCGGTTTACTACGCCCTTGCGGCCATAACTCACTGTTTCCCCCTCTTTCAATTGCTTGATCTGTGCAATGGTGGCAATCAGTGTAGACACTTCTTTCAATTCCAGCTTATGCGTATCGCCACTGTCTATACCATAGAGCCCGATACCCAGCCTTACCATATCCAGTTGCAGATCGGGGTGCCGGGCAATGCCGGCTGTATTGGCTATATGTCGCAAAAAAGGATAACTTAAAACTTCCTGGATGGCTTCCACCATGGAATGGAACATGGCCGCCTGCTGCTGTGTAAAAGCATCGTGCTGCTTCTCTTCACTGGCCGCCAGGTGACTGAATACACTCTTCACTGTAAATGTATCGCCTTTCAGCGCTTCCAGCAGTACCGGCAGCTCTGCCGGTGAAAAGCCCAGCCGGTTCATGCCTGTTTCCAGTTCAATATGCACGGGAAAGCGGCGGATGCCTTCTCTTTTCAGGAAGGTCTCAAATGCCTGCAGCAGACCCGGCGAATACAGGTCGGGCTCAAGATTATATTGCACCAGCACATCAAAACCCGACTCATCGGCATTCATCACCATAATGGGCAGGTTAATGCCTCCTTTGCGCAGCTCCACCCCTTCATCGGCATAAGCCACGGCGAGGTAATCTACCTTATGGAATTGCAGGGCGTTGGCAATCTCATAGCTGCCGCTGCCATAGGAAAATGCCTTCACCATGGCCATGAGCCTGGTAGACGGCTTTAATAACTGCTGGTATTGCTTCAGGTTATGCGCCAGTGCATTCAGGTCTATTTCCAGTACCGTTTGGTGTACCTTCTGTTCCAACAGGCGGTCAATCTGCTCCAGTTCAAATACCCGGGCCCCTTTCAGCAGGATCGTCTCATCCCGGAAAGGGATATGGCTAAAATCATGTCGCAATGCATCTGCTGTCGGATAAAAGGCCAGTTCGGGTATGGTGGCCAGCCGGAAGATGGCCTGGTGCTGCATCATCTTATCACCGATACCGATCAACCGGGTCACGCCCCGTTGTTGCAGGGCCTGCGCTACTTCCTTGTACAACTCCTTTTCATTGCGGCCACTCTGCAAAATGTCCGACAGGATCACCGTTTTCCGCGCATGCTGCCGCTGCTGCGACAGGAAATCCAATGCAATATTAAAAGAGCTAAGGTCGGCACTATAGCTGTCATTAATAACAGAACAATTATTAATGCCCTTTTTCATTTCCAGCCGCATGGCCACCGGCCCCAGTTGCAGCATCTTTTGCGCAATAACAGCCGGCATCACTTCCAGGTGTAACAACACACACCAGCAATGGATGGCATTCTCTACCGACGCATCATCGGTAAAGGGTATCGTAATGGAAATCGTTTGCTCTTTATACAAGGCCGTGATGAGGGTAGCGCCGTTATCCTTAAAAACAGTAAGCACCTGCACGGTGGCTTCTGTTACCGTGCTCCAGTTGAATATCTCAAAACTCCCTTTGCCGCCTTTATTGAACTGCTGCCACAGCGTGGCCACGCCTTCATTGATCTCCGGCGCATCCTTACAATAGATCAGCGTTTTGACATGGGTAAACAACCATAGCTTTTCATTCACCTTTTGCCGCAGGTTTAAAAACCCTTCACTATGTGCCTCGCCGATATTGGTAAATATGCCGATGGTTGGCTGAATGATCTTTTGCAGCCGGTCCATTTCGCCACTCTGTGATATGCCCGCTTCAAAAATGCCCAGCTCATGCGTATCATTCATGGGCCATACGCTCAGGGGCACACCGATCTGTGAATTATAGCTGCGCGGGCTGCGGATAATGGTATACTGTTCTTCCAGCAACTGGTTCAGCCATTCCTTCACGATCGTCTTACCGTTACTGCCCGTAATACCGATCACCGGTATGGAAAACTGTTTGCGGTGGTGCGCCGCCAGTAACTGCAAGGCCTGCAATACATCTTTTACCTGTATAATATTCGCTTCGGGCAACAGGGCAGTATCCGCCGGTTCACTCACTACAAAATTCCGTACGCCCTTTTCATACAGGGGTTCCAGGAAACTATGCCCGTCGCGCCGGGGACCTTTGATCGCAAAGAACAGGGAAGTATCCGGAAAGATCAGCTTCCTGCTGTCGGTAAGCAACTGTTCAATCAACGCATTCCCGTGCTGCTGCAACAGCTTCCCCTTCACAATGGCAACAATATCTTCTAAGTGGTATTTCATGTTATTAGTGTAGGTCCCTGTCATGGCCTGCATCATTCCCGTTATTCTTTGCCCTGTTGGCAAGAGCTACTGAATAAACCATCGAAGCCGCAATGCTTACCAGGATCACCAGCAGGGATACATAGATCGGCACTTTTATATGGAAGATCTCCACCAGCATCTTAAGGCCAATGAAAATGAGCACAAAGGCAATCCCCTGCTGAAGATGACTGAATTTATCCACCGCTCCCTTGAGCAAAAAGAACAGGGAACGAAGACCCAGGATAGCAAAGATATTACTGGTATAAATGACCAGGATATGGGTGGAGATACCCATTACTGCGGGAATGGAATCTACCGCAAATACAATATCGGTAGTGGCCAGCATGATCACCACCACAAACAGGGATGTGTACATCCGCTTGCCATCTACCCGCACAATATACCGGCCCCCAAAGTCTTCCATAGTAATGGGTAAAAACCTGCGCAACCATTTATATACAGGACTATCAGCCGGATTAAAATCGGTCTTATTATCGTGGGTAAACATTTTATAACCCGTCCAGATAAGGAAGGCCCCGAAAATATACAATACCCAATGGAAACGGTTCACCAACTCCACACCCACTGTGATGAACAATACCCTGAACACGATGGCCATCAATATCCCGATCAGCAATACCCGGGCATAATAATCCTCTTTAACATAGAAGAAATTGAACAGGAGAATAAAAACAAAAATATTATCAATACTCAGGCTTTTCTCCATCAGGTAAGCGCTTATGTATTCAAGGGCCATTTCCTTGCCCAGCTCGAACCAGATAAAAACGCCAAAGCTCAATCCCAGCGCTACCCAGAACACACTCACCCAGAAAGCTTTTTTGAGCGATATATGCGTGGCACGTTTACTGAAAAGGCCCAGGTCAATGACAATAGCCAAAACCAATACAATTCCAAAAACCAGGTAAGTGATTTGATCCCGTGTCATGCTTATTCGTTGATGGCAGCAAAGATAGGGAGCCACCAACCATAAACTATTGGTATTTCCTTTTCCTTAACGCCTGGTAAATAAACCCGAATAAAACTACCAGCAAAACAGGTACCCCGATATTAATCAACTGCCATTGGGTTTTCTCATTTTCTACCTTTTCGGGGTCCAGAAGGCGGAGGGTATAATCTTTGGCCCTGGTTTCCAAAATACCGGAAGGGTTCACGAGGTATTCAATGCTATTGAGTATAAAATCCTTATTAGCGTATTGATAATTGGTAAACTGGTTAAATCCCATGGGCATAGGCCCCTTACCTTGTCTAAACACATTGGAGGCAATATCCCCATCGGCAATCACGATCATCTTATTCTCTTCTGCAGACGCAGCGCGGAAGGGCTGCTTATAAATACCCGCCAGGGTATCCATCATCGTCTGGGAAAGACGATGGGTATACAGCGAAGAGAAACGGCCTTCCAGCAGCACCGCTACCGGTATATTGGCCCTGTTAAAAGTTTTCAGGTCTTCTTCTGTTTTCACGCTATTGAGGGATACTATGGCAGGTGTATTCAGCACGCGTGCATTAGAGGAAGTAGCCAACAACACCGTTTTATGTATCCCTGTCGTTTTCACCGTATCAATGGAATTGGGGAACATAGACAATACAAGGTCTATATTTTTGGCTATCGGATGCCCTGCGTGAGAGGACAGCAAAGGGAAATAAGGCCAGGGCTGAAAGTTCATTTGGGGTTTGTCGCCTATATTACCTACTACCAGTGGCAGGCTGTCGCACTGCAGGTCCTGTACCAGGTCGGCATTAATACGTACACCATACCGGAACAACTGATCATCGAGGTTCAGTCCAAAATCGAAGGCCACAAAATCACTTTTTTTACGGAACAGGCTGTCCAGGCTGGCGTCGAGCCTGTCTATGAGCCAGATCACTTTTCCGCCATGCATAATATACTGGTCTATTTTCAGCTTTTGCGCTTCGGTAAACTTTACCGTAGGCTTCATGATCACGATGGCATTGAACTCCTGCGGAATCACGGGCACACTATCAATAGGTATAAAGCCAAAACCATAATTGGGCTTTAAAGCCCCTTCGATCAGGTCGTACACATTATAAGTCATAGGCTCTCCATTACCGAGGAGATAACCTACCGCGGGCACTGTTTCGGCCGTTATTTTTTGTATGGCGTGGGCAAACTTATATTCCAGCAGGGCTTCCGCATTATTGAGGGTGCTGAAAGGATCGCCGTCGGTCGCCTTGGTGCCCTGCAAAAAGTCAACAGGGATCACCCGGTCATGGTAGCTCACCAGCGCCCCGGGAAAAAGATAACGCTGTTCCTCGCCCTCTCCTTCTTTTGCCTTTACCCGCACATTGGTGGGGGTTAAGCCCATCCGCATCAGGGAATCCATAGAAAAGGCGCCGGTGGAATCGGCCTCGCTGGCGCCCGGCCGCTGGAACCTGAACTGGATATTGGCTTTTCCTGCCTCCTTGAATTCCTGCAATAATTCCCGGGCATTATTGGACAATCTTCTAAATCCTGCCGGCATTTCGCCATCCAGGAATACAGTAACGATTACCTGGTCATTCAGTGACGACAACAATTTTTGGGTAGGGGCAGAAAGGGTATACCGTTTTTCCTGTGTCAGGTCGAGCCGGTAATGGAACTGCGCGGCGAGGTAATTAATGCCCACCAGTACGATCAACAGGAACAACCACCAATATTTTGAGGCAAGTAGCTTTTTCATAGTTAATGATCGGCTTTCCTCAGGGTGGGTCACCTTCTAAAGGTGGCTCACCCTGGGAAAGCCCTGACAGTTTTATCGTTTCAACAAATTCCTCCCTGTAAATACCAAAAAGAAGCCGATCACGCTCAGGAAATAAATAATATCCCGGCTGTCCACTACACCGCGGCTCACGCTGCGGTAATGAAAATCAATACCGGCCATTTCCACATAATAGTCAGCCCCTGCTTCCAGCGCCGGAATGCGGCTGATGGCATTAAAGCCGCTGTACAGGAGAAAGCAAACAAAAGCGCTGACAATAAAAGCCACGACCGCATTATTGGTAAAGCTGCTGCAGCAGATGCCGATGGCTACAAACACCCCCACGAGGAAAATAAGACCGACATAGGAGCCGGTAATGGCCCCGGTATCAATACCGCCTGTTTCCGACAAGCGCAGGATAGTGAAGGTATAAATGAGCGTAGGCAGCAGGGCAATCAGTACTACCAGCAGGGACCCGAGGTATTTACCCCCCACCACCTGCCAGCGGCTGAGCGGTTTGGTTTGCAGCAGTTCAAAAGTGCCGCCCTTAAACTCGTCGGCAAAGCTGCGCATGGTAATGGCAGGTATCAGCAATAAGAGGATCCAGGGGGCTAATTCAAAAAATTTATCAAGTGTAGCATAGCCAAAATCAAGGATATTGGTATCCGGGAATACAAAAAGGAACAATCCATTCAACAGAAGGAAGGCTACGATGGCTATATACCCGGTAAGACTACTGAAGAACTGACGAAACTCTTTTTTACAAACAGGCCACATGCGTACGAAAATAAGAGATTATACCTATATAAAAAGAAATGCTAAAGATAGTGATGTATGAATAGAGGATTTCCCTAAATTCGCTTTCTCCCTTCACACAAAATCCATTTCCTCTTGTTCAACCTAATCGTGATAATAAACGGTTTAGCCATACATATATTTTACACAGATAACCATAACCTACTGCACCAAAAGCTCTCCGCCCGGAGAGTTTTTGCTTTTTACAGGGTCATACCCTTATCGAGACCTTACCGGGACCTTGTCGAGACCTTTTCGAGACTTTACCGAGACCTTCCTCCCAGGTTGCTCCTCACCAATTCCCTACCTGCCCCTACCTTGCTGGTGACCCCACCTACTTAAAAGGCATCTGACCTCCCACCTGACAGGCACCTGACCGGTTGCCAGTTCCCCCGCCACTTTTTCTGTAAATAGGGCTAATAATAGCACTGGGGTTCCAGGCCTTGCAGGCTAATAGGGTTCCTATGCTATTGATACTGCGTACATTCCGCACACGTATAGCACCAAACTGTATAGGTGAAGCGCACTGGGAGTGCTATTCCGGTGCAAGGTTGTGTCCATTCCAGTGCAAGTATGCAGGCTGTTTCAGGCAATCAGACTACCACTTGGCTACTTTTACCATTAAATATAAAAGACTGAAAAAAAGCATGTTAACAGGAGTTTGAGAGCTATTTCCCTGATCACCGGCCAGGTACTGGCAACAATCATTTTAAGTGGCTGACTTTGCTCCCTAAAAATAAATCTCAATCCTCTAACTACTTTTTCAGTAGATTAACTTATTTTTACGTTACACAACTAATAAATACGTTTAACGCCTCATCATGGAAGATCTCACCAAAACAGAAGAGCGCATCATGCAGGTCATCTGGCAACTGGAGAAATGCTTTGTGAAGGATATTATAGATAAGCTGGATGACGACCCCAAACCACCTTACACCACCATTTCCTCGGTAGTGCGCATCCTTGAAACCAAGGGATTTGTCGGCCACAAGGCATACGGCAAAACCCATGAATACTTTCCGCTTGTAACGCGGGAAGACTTTGGCAAGTTCAGCTTTAAACGCATGTTCAGGGAGTATTTTGGCGGCAGGCCCGAAAAAGTACTGTCGTTTATGATAGAAGAAGAGCACCTGAGTCCGGCCGACCTGGAGCAATTGAAAAAATTCATTGATCAACAATAAACCTTATGTATGAACAGCCTTCTGCAATACCTGCTGAATGTTTCCTTCAGCATGCTGCCTTTTTACCTCCTGTACCTGCTCTGCTTCCGGCGCCTCACTTTCTTTACCTGGAATCGCTGGTACATCCTTGGCTCCCTTGTCATCAGTGCGCTGATCCCGCTGGTTAGTTTCCAATTGGGCACACACCAATACCTGCCGGTACAGCATCTGCCCTTCATTCCACAGCCGGCATCAACCCCTGTACTCTCATCTGTATCGTCTGCCAACGCCCCGGCAACGATAAACTGGCCACAGCTATTGATGATCATGTATGCCGGTGGCGTGTGCATAACCGCCGTCAGTCTCTCGGCAAGTCTGTTTCGCATCATCCGCATAATACACAATAACCCCAACAGGCATGAACGCACACATGGCTACCGCATTATTAAAAACAGCCATGTGATCACGAATGCTTCTTTCTTCGGTTACATCTTTCTGCAACCTTCACTCAGCGAGGAAGAAGCATTCACCGTAATAATGCATGAAGATGTTCATGCCCGCCGGTACCATACCCTCGATATCCTGTTAATGGAATGTTTCAAAATATTACTGTGGTTCCATCCAGCCCTGTATCATTATAAAAAATTATTGCAGCAAGCGCACGAATTTGAAGTAGACAGGGAAACAGCACTGGCCACCGATAAGAAAGCCTATGCCCACATGCTGTTGAAAATTCAAAGCCACAGCTATACTTCTCCACTGATCAATGGGTACAGCTCATCAGGCATTGCCCAAAGAATAAAAATGCTTTTTACAGAAAGATCAAAAAGCCCCTTAAAAATATTTTACCTGCTGGTCATTCCCTGCCTGGGGTTCGTGTCTGTTTATTGCAGCAAAAAGACTACGCATGTAGGCCCAACGCAAAGGCATGCCGCTGTAACAGCAGCAACGATCGCCAATAATAATTTGGTTATCAGGACCGGGAAGGAATTATTCCTGGCCAATTGCGCAGCCTGTCATACTATTGAGAAGGATTTGACTGGTCCCGCGCTGGCTGGCATTGAAAACCGGAGAACCAGGGAATGGCTCTACCGGTTTATCCGCAATAACGCTGAATTATTAGGAAAAGGCGATTCAACAGCGCTAAAAGTATATAACGACTGGGACAAAGCACCCATGAATGTTTTCCCCAACCTGAGCAACAAAGACATTGATGCCATGCTGGCTTATATACGCGCAGCAGAGTAATGGGCTGTTACGTTCACGTGTTCGTAAAAAAATAGGGCACGGATTAAGGCTGTTTCATAAGGATGATCAGGATTACTCATCATAATCTTCACTTTAAAAATAAATGAGTTCCATGGCTTTGCGTGTAAAACAATAGAGATACCATTTGTAGAACTTGTACTACAACTATGCAATAGCAGCAAGAAAGTATTGGATAATGAGCGGTATGAGATAGTAAGTCCTTCCTTATATATGACCCAATGGACTTAACGAACGCAGGGTATTAACCGTATCAGTAACTTTTTGAATGGTATAATCAATCTCTTCTTCAGTAGTAAAGCGACCTATGCTGAAGCGAAGGGAACTGCGGGCCAGTTCATCCTCCAGTCCCAGTGCTTTCAGCACAAAGCTGGGTTCCATGGAAGCAGAAGTACAGGCTGAGCCGGTAGCTACCGCAATATTTTTATTGAAGCCCAGCATCAGCGCATTGCCATCAACATGGGCAAACGCAAGGTTGGATACATGGGGCAGGCGATGTTCCGTATCGCCATTCACCTGTACGCCTTCCAATTGCAATAAAGCCTTTTCCAGTTTGTTGCGAAGGGTACGCATGCGTGTCCCTTCAGCTTGTAATTGCAGCCGGCACAATTCCGCCGCCTTACCAAAGCCTGCAATGCCGGGCACATTCAGGGTACCGCTGCGCACGCCCCGTTCATGTCCGCCGCCATCAATCTGTGCGGCCAGCTTTACACGGGGATTCTTGCGGCGTATATACAAAGCGCCCACGCCCTTGGGGCCATACATCTTATGGGCCGAAAAACTCATCAGGTCAATACCATCTGCGATCACATTTACCGGCACTTTACCCACGGCCTGTGTGGCATCGCTGAAAAATAGTACACCATGCTGTTTGGCAATACGGCTGATGGCCTGCATCGGTTGTATAACGCCTGTTTCATTATTGGCATACATGATGGCGATCAGGATGGTGGCTGGCGTGATGGCTGCTTCCAGCTCCTGCAGGTTGATCATGCCCTTTGCATCCACGGGCAGGTAGGTGATCAGGGCGCCCTGTTTTTCCAGGTGCTTACAGGTATCCAGTACGGCCTTGTGTTCGGTAACGAAGGTAATAATATGGTTGCCTTTCCCGGCATACATCTCCACCGCTCCCTTTAGCGCCAGGTTATTGCTTTCTGTGGCGCCGGAAGTAAAAACGATCTCTGCCGGATCGGCGCCTATGAGAGCAGCTACCTGTTTTCGCGCATGGTCTACCGCTTCCTCTGCCTGCCAGCCCAAAGCATGCTGCCTGCTGGCCGCATTGCCAAATTGGGTGATGAAATAAGGCAACATCGTTTCCACTACCTGCGGATCGCAGGGCGTAGTAGCATTATAATCGAGGTATATGGGCAGGTTGGGCATATCACTTATCTAACACAAATTTACCCCAATTAGTTGTATGGCTGTTACCGGCTTAGCGGGTATCTTTGGCCTACCTCAACTTTATTTATGCTGAAAGTAGAACATATCGGCATTGCCGTAAACAACCTGGCGCAGTCCATGCCCTTGTTTGAAAAGCTGCTGAATACCCCCTGCTACAAAACAGAAGCGGTAGAAAGTGAAAAGGTGACGACCGCTTTTTTCCGGCAGGGTGACACCAAGATAGAACTGCTGGAAAGCACCGACCCACAGGGTGTTATTGCCCGCTTCATAGAAAAGAAAGGGGAGGGTATTCACCATATCGCTTTTGAGGTGACCGATATAGAAGCCGAAATGAAAAGATTGCAGGCAGAAGGCTTCACCCTGCTCAATGACACACCCAAACCTGGTGCTGATAACAAGCTCGTATGCTTTTTACACCCCAAAGGCACCAATGGCGTGCTGGTGGAGTTGTGCATGGAACGGAAAGAGTGACTACTCACTATTCCGGCGCTGCAAACCGGGGATTTTTAATAAACGTGGAGTCTGTTAACGTACGCAAAAACGCCTGCAGGTAAATCTTATCATTCGTACTTAGAGGAATGCCATTTTTAACCAGTGGATCAACCGTAGTGCTCACCTGCACCCCGCTGTTATAATGTTCCAGCGCCTGGTTTACAGAAGAGAAACGGCCATCATGGCCATACGGGAAAGTAACATACAGGTTGCGCAGGCTGGGCACTTTAAACTTGAGGGAATCAGCTTTATTATTCGTAATACGCATCCGGCCCTTATCATTGATGGTAGGGTCTGCTGCCAGGCCCGTATTGCGGAAGCTGTTATCGGTAAACAAAGGTTCTGCATGGCAGCCGGTACATTTGGATTGAAAAATGGTATACCCCATTTGCTCGTCCTGGGCAAAGCTGGCCATGCCTTTCTTCACCCGGTCATACTTTGAATCAGCCGATACCAGCGACCCTACAAACTGCGTCAGCGCCAGCAGCATGCGCTGGCTGTTAATCGTTTCATCCCCATACGCTGCTTTAAACAATTGCTTATAGCCGGCATCCTGGCTCAGTTTATTGATCACATTATTAATATCCTCTGCCATTTCATTGGGTGCCGTGAGTGGCGCCAGAGGCTGTACTTCGAGATTGAGAATACCGCCATCCCAATGCGTTTGTTTTTGCCATACTACATTGAATAAAGGGGGCGCATTACGGGTAGTGAACTGGTTATTGAACCCGTGACTAAAATTATGATCAAAAGTAGCGAAAGCAGCAAACTGCTGGTGACAGGAAGCGCAGGGGAAATTACCGTCCCTGGACAGGCGGCCATCATAAAACAGTTTACGGCCCAGTTGAAATCCCTGCTCCGTTAATGGATTGGTAGCGAAAGTATAGGCAGGATCGGGGAACCCCGATGGTATCACAAAGCTGAGGGGGGTAGGAGCGCCGCCGCCATGATCAGATTTCTTACACGCATGCACGCATACTGTACCCAGTATCAGAAAAAGTACAATCCGTATAGTCCATCTTATGGTCACAGTTAGTCATTAATGATCTCTACCACCGTAAACATTTTTGAATAATTCTCCGCCACCTGTTGCGCCAATGCACCCGTACTCATGATGCCGGAATGCGTGGTGATGCGGATATCGTGCGGGCTATTGAACCAGTCATACGCGTCGGCCGTAATATTGATCTCCGTGGTACTACCCGGCTGCATGTCCACACTTTCGCCAAACGGGAACAACAAAGTTATTCTTTTTATCACGCTCTCGGCCTGGGTAAATCCGCCAATATGGTACTGAAACACGTTGGCAGGGCCTGAGGAGACAGGGGATTTCCCTTCCAGCTTGGCCATAACATAGCCGGTTTTCCACTCCCAGAACATGCCTTTGGCCGGATCAAGGGCGCCTGTTTGCGCACCGCTTACATTATCCGAACTATCGACGCCCAGCATGAAAGCAATACGGTTGTATTTATAGGGCAATACAGTCAGCTTCAGCTTCAGGGAATTGGTATCGGCAAAATCAATGAGGAAATACTTTTTGAATCCTACGGGGTACGTTTTATTAGAATCGGTATTGATCAGCTCAATGCCATGGATATAGAACTTAAAGGCGCTTACCGTAAAAGGCTCTTTGAAGAAATTCTTATAAGTAACCGTATCAAACTTCATCTCTACCGAATCATATTGCACCACCGGTTTAAAACGGAGCACCACATTGTGATCGGCTTGTTCTTCCGGGGCAAACTTGATTTCTTTCTGGCAGGAAACAACAACGGCTATGAAAAGCAGGAACAGAATAAGGATGCTGGCGTACCTCGTAATATAACGCAGGTTTCTTTGCATGGTTACGTGTTTAGGTTAGTGATCAATAGGTCGGATTTTCTGACGGTTCTGCTTCTGGCTCGACTGTTTCTTTTTTGAATCCAGCCGCTTTTCCCGGACAACAGCAGGAGGCCTGGTAGCTATACGTTTTTTTTCCTTTTTTAGTGCCTGCTCTATCAAAGCATGCATCTTTTTTACTACCTCCTGCTTGTTCTCCAGTTGCGACCGGTGAACCTGGCTCTTTACTTGCAAAAACCCTTCCGAATTTATTTTTGACCCTAACTTTTTAACCAGTATTCCTTTTTGCTCTTCACTCAGTATCAACGAATTATTAATATCAAAATATCCTTCCACCATCGTCTCTACCTTATTCACGTTCTGTCCGCCTTTACCGCCGCTGCGGGCGGTTTTAAACAATATTTCCCTGGTTATATCTACCTTATTCATAATATACACGCATTTTGCCGGTTGCCCGATCTTCCTATAAATTTACACACTAACCTATAATTATGCGGGCAGTTATACAGCGCGTCAGCCAGGCCAGTGTCACCATTCAACATATAATACGTTCTGCCATCGGAAATGGTTTGTTGGTATTGGTAGGAATTGAAGATGCCGATACCCCCGAAGACATTGAATGGCTTAGCGGCAAGATCGTAAACCTGCGTATTTTTAACGATGCAAATGGTGTCATGAATATATCTGTCAAAGAAAATGGCGGCGATATATTGCTCATAAGTCAGTTCACCCTGCATGCCGCTACGAAAAAAGGCAACCGTCCTTCCTATATCCGCGCCAGCAAACCCGAGGTGGCCATTCCTCTCTATGAAAAGATGATCGCCCAACTGGAAAAGGACCTGGGCAAATCCATTGGTACCGGCGAGTTTGGGGCCGATATGAAAGTGGCCCTGCTGAATGATGGCCCGGTAACCATTGTCATAGATACTAAGAACAAAGAATAAAACATCTTGTATGGAACTTACACTCAATGAAGCCCAGCAACAGGTAGACCAATGGATCAAAACTGTTGGCGTACGCTATTTCAATGAGCTCACCAACCTGGGCATCCTCGTAGAGGAGGTGGGCGAGTTGAGCCGCCTGATGGTGCGCATCTATGGCGAACAATCCTTTAAGGAAAGTGATAAAAATAAAAACCTGGCCGATGAAATGGCCGATGTACTATGGGTGCTCATCTGCTTGGCCAATCAAACCGGCGTCAACCTCACCGAAGCCCTGCAAAAGAACTTCGAGAAAAAGAATATCCGGGATGCCAACCGGCATATCAACAACGATAAACTGAAATAAGAGAGACCCTTAGCGCCGGGACATATCCACTAATTTAAAGATAAGACCGCCAACACCGGCTACCAGCATAATAATACCAAAGGTATTCCCGAAAGAGCCGGAAGGGTATTTGGTCAGCTTCATAATACCGCTGAAGATAAAATAGATGGAGACCAGCACTGAGGCAATGCCAATACCTGAAGACGATTTGGCCCGGGATGCCACATTCGTTTGCTTCATGGCCGCCATTATTTCGTCGGACGTATATTGCTGGGAAAGCAGGTTCTTCTTGATCTCGTCGGCTGTGAATCCTGCAGCTATTTGTTTGTCTATTTCGAGACGGAGCGTTTCATTGTTTGTCATGGGGTGGATTTAGGCAATAAATATAATAGACAGCCGCAGTTTAGGCAATAGATGAATATTTTTAATTTGGAGGCTTTGTAAATCAGCTATTTGCTGGCATATCCCCTGCCCGGACGGGCAAAAATTGCAGGTACACTATTTTTTTAAATCCCTGGGGCAGATAATATAGCCCCTCCTTATCTTTGCCCGCTATGGCAGCAGATACCAATAAGTTTCAGGCGATCATTTCGCATTGCAAAGAGTACGGCTTTATTTTCCAGTCCAGTGAGATCTATGACGGATTGAGCGCAGTATATGATTACGGCCAATGGGGCAGTGAATTAAAGAAAAATATCCGCGACTACTGGTGGAAGAGCATGACCCAGATGCATGAGAACATTGTAGGTATTGATGCCGCCATCTTCATGCACCCCACTACCTGGAAAGCCAGCGGCCACGTAGACAATTTCAGCGATCCCATGATCGACAACAAGGACAGCAACAAGCGCTACCGGGTAGATCATTTGATAGAAGGATATGCTGAAGTACTGGAAAAAGAGGGCAAAAAAGAAGCCGCCGACGCCCTGCTGGCTACCATGGAAAGCCTGCTGGGTAAAGATGATATGGCCGGACTTAAAAAGCTCATCGAGGACAACAAGATAAAATGTACTGTCAGCGGCACCTCCAACTGGACCGATGTACGTCAGTTCAACCTCATGTTCTCTACCCAGTTGGGCAGCGTGACTGATGAGGCGAGCGAAATTTACCTGCGTCCCGAAACGGCACAGGGCATTTTCGTGAACTTCCTGAACGTGCAGAAGACCGGCCGCATGAAAATACCTTTTGGTATTGCCCAGGTGGGTAAAGCATTCCGGAATGAAATTGTAGCCCGCCAGTTCGTTTTCCGCATGCGGGAGTTTGAGCAAATGGAAATGCAGTTCTTCATCCGCCCTGGCACAGAAGGCGAATGGTATGAATACTGGAAAGCCGAGCGCCTCAAATGGCACCTTAGCCTGGGCGTATCACCCGAAAAATACCGCTACCATGACCATGTAAAACTGGCCCACTATGCCAAAGCGGCCTGCGATATAGAATATGAATTCCCCATCGGCTTTAAAGAAGTAGAGGGCATTCACTCCAGGGGCGATTTTGACCTTAGCCAGCACCAGAAATACAGCAAAAAGAAGCTCCAGTACTTCGATAATGAGATCAATCAGAATTATGTTCCTTATGTGATTGAGACCTCCATCGGGCTCGACAGAACGGTATTGCTGATACTCAGCGAGGCCTATATGGAAGAAGACCTGAGCACACCTGAAAAACAGGATAGCCGGGTCGTATTAAAATTTCCGCCCAAATTAGCGCCCATCAAGCTGGCCGTGCTTCCGCTGCTTAAAAAAGATGGTCTACCGGAAATAGCCCGGCAGATCATGGATGAATGCAAATCGCATTTTTATTGCTTCTATGAAGAAAAAGATGCCATCGGTAAGCGCTACCGCAGGATGGACGCCATCGGCACCCCCTTCTGCGTAACCGTTGATCACCAGACGAAAGAAGACAATACTGTTACCATCCGGTACCGGGATACCATGCAACAGGAGCGAATCCCGGTAAATAAAATCAGGGAAATTGTTTTAAATCAAATTATTTAGGTCTATATTTGGTTTGTACACGCTGATAAAATGTAATTCCTGGAACACCTCACTCCTCTCTTTGAACATCTGTCCTATGAAACAACTGCGCATCGGTAAAGCTTGTATGTATTAGTAGCGCGTATAATAATTTAACCTGTTATCCGTTATAGGGAAACCGCCTTTTTGAACATAGGTCATAGACTTATGAATAATTGGTATTCAGTTCCTTGTAGCAGGATAATTCGCATTTTAAAACCAGAGGTTCTTTACCCTAAAAAGCAATATATGCTTGCAATTGTAATTCCTGTGAATGTATACCTGTTTGGCGGCTTGATTCTATTATCTTTCCTGACAGGTTTCACACTCCGAGGTAGTCAACTTAAATCACAGAAAAGGAAAGTATTGGAATTAGAGAACGAAATGCTGAGCAATCATGCCGACATTCTGGACCTTCAGAAAGAAAAAGTAGCGCTCGAACAAAGGTTAAAAGAATTTCATATTCCCGTTATTCCTATTACTGCCAAAGACGACAGCAACAATCCCAAAATGCAGGATCTCGCCAAACGCAAAATGGCGCAACAAACCAGCAGCGGATCCAAGAATTAATACCTGTTTCCTTTTTATCACACTTCATTAATGGCGAAAGACATTCTCCTGTAAGGGCTGTATGCAGTAGCAGGATGCTGGTATATTAACCATATAACTCCTGGTGGATGGATTTCTTGTCATATCCCAATCCCTGGATACGCTGCTTGGCTTCGTCAATCATATCTTTCCAGCCACATAAAAAAAAGTAAGCAGGCTTAGGCACCAGCAGCTCCGGATTATCAGGCGCAGGAAACCTGTTTTCATTACATATTTTTTCATATACGGCATGAACATAGCCTGTACAATGCTCACCAGGCGCTTCCCTGGAAAAAGTAGGGATATAGCGGAAGCTGGACACCTTCGTTTCCAGGTCTCTTAATTCGGCAGCATACAACGCATCGCCAAATTTGCGGCAGCCAAAGACCAGGTAAATAGTTTGGTGTGGTATCTGGTGGTTCAGGATATGATAGCTCATAGAGCGGAACGGCGCTACCCCTGTTCCCGTGCAAATAAAATAAAGGTCACGGTCTACGGGCTCCGGCAGCACAAATACCCCTTGCGGGCCGCGCAACGTTAGCTCAGAACCTTCTTTCACCTCATTGAAAAGATAATGTGTGCCTGCCCCGCCTTCCAGCAATACGATCACCAATTCAAATATATTGGTGCCATCAGGCCAGGATGCAATGGAATAACTACGCCAGCGCTTATTGGGCTTCTCATGTATAGGCAGGTCTAATGTTACAAACTGGCCAGGTGTAAAATCAAAGAACTCCAGCTCCGGCACCTGTATCCAGAAACGTTTGGTAGTAGCCGTTTCATCGGTAATGCGTATAACCTTGCCGGTTCGCCAGGGTTGTAACATGCTGGATGAGTTTCCTTAAATATACAAAAAACCACACGGATTAGCAGGGAGTGCAGGAGTCGGCTGCAAAGAAAAAGAGCAGCTTGTTAGCTGCTCTTATATTAGTGCCTTAATGGCAAGCAATCGGGTCGGGTGCTAATGTAGACCATTTTTCTTTCCTCCAATACTAAAAAACAACTTTTATTTCCACGTCCGGTGCATTACTATTTTTCAATTTTAAACAGGATTATAGTAGTCTACACTATACTTGATGATGATCAATTGCTATAATGATTTAGCCGATCAACTGTAAACAGCGGGGCTACCAGGCAACCGGCACACATATGCAATTTTAACATTTATTATCCACCCGCACTTCCCCTTCGCCTTCATGTACTCCCTGCTTTTTCGTATCTTTGCGCCCGTTGTTATGAATTTGCAGTCGTTGCTGGATAGTTATAAAAATAACCCCCGCCTTTTTCAACTGGCGGACAGGCTTTCTTTTGCCCAGCCACAACATATCTACTGCAGCCATCTCCGTGGCAGCGCCTCTGCCTTTGTCATCAGCACCATTTTTCAGCATCCTTCCTGCAGTCAACTGAACCATGTGGTCATTTGTGAGGATGCAGAAGCAGCGGCCTACCTGCACAATTCATTAGAGAACCTTACCAGTGCTTTAAATGTCTATTTCTTCCCCTCCTCCTTCAAGAACAGGAAGAACTTCCGTTTACTCAATGCTTCCCACGTCATGCTGCGCACCGAAGCGCTTACGCGCTTTGCCGCACAGGCTGCCGGTAAAGGCAACCGTACCGGGTTGCTGGTCACCTATCCCGAAGCATTGTTTGAAAAAGTAGTATTACCCGATTCCCTCTCCGGCAATATCATCTACCTCAAAGCAGGCGACACGATCAACGTAGATGGCCTGATGGAGCAACTGGTGAACTATGGCTTCCAGCGTACCGACTTTGTATATGAACCCGGGCAGTTTGCCCTGCGCGGTGGCATTCTTGATATCTACTCCTTTGGCAACGAAAAACCTTACCGGGTTGAACTATTTGGCAATGATGTAGACTCTATCCGCATTTTTGATCCCGAATCCCAGTTAAGTGAACGGAAACTGCTGCAGGTAACCATCATTCCCAATGTGGAAACCCAGTTTGACAGTGATGAAAAGACATCCCTGTTCGATTTTCTGCCGGAGAATACCGTTGTATGGATGCAGGACTGGGCACTTACCAAAGAGAAACTGCTTACACAGGAAGAAGACCTGGAACTGTTCCTGAACCTGCAAAAAGAAGCGAAGGCAGCAGCAGCCAATGCAATAGCTACATCCGGGAAAGGCAGGGATATAAAAAGCAAAGTACAGGAAATTGACGAGGACGAGAGCAAGCTGATAAAAGCCAATATCAAAACCGATGACTTTGTACCAGCCACCACACTGGAAAAACAATTACAGGGACGTCACCTCATAGAGTTTGGCCACGACTCAACCTTCGGTACCGGAGAAGAGGCCTCCACTATTCTTTTCAACACCAAAGATCAGCCGGCCTTCAACCGCCAGTTTGATATGCTGATCAGGGACCTGAAGCAATGGGCCGGTAAAGGATTTGGCCTTTATCTCTTTGCCGAGAACCCACGGCAACTGGAAAGGCTCAACAGCATTTTTGAGGACCTGAAAGCAGAGATCCCTTTCACGCCCGTTCCTACTTCCATTCACCAGGGATTTATTGATGAAGACCTTAAAGTCGTTTGCTATACCGACCACCAGATCTTCCAGCGTTACCATAAGTACAAGGTAAAGCAGGCTTATAATAAGAATAAAGCACTTACCCTCCGCACCCTGCGCGAGTTGCAACCGGGTGATTATGTTACGCACATTGATCATGGCGTAGGCACTTACAGCGGATTACAGAAAATAGATGTCAATGGTAAGCTGCAGGAAGCAGTACGCATTCTATATAAAGACAGTGATATTCTGTATGTGAACATCAACTCACTGCATAAAATATCCAAGTACACCGGCAAAGAAGGCACCATTCCCAAAGTAAATAAACTGGGCAGCGATGCCTGGAACAAGCTCAAGGAAAAAACAAAGGTCAAGGTCAAGGAAATTGCCTTTGACCTCATTAAGCTCTATGCCCAGCGTAAAGCACAGCAGGGCTTTCAGCATACGCCGGATAACTACATGCAAACAGAGCTGGAAGCTTCCTTCATTTATGAGGATACGCCCGACCAGAGCAAAGCTACGGCCGATGTAAAGAAAGACATGGAACAGCCCTCTCCCATGGACAGGCTGGTGTGTGGTGATGTAGGATTTGGTAAAACAGAGGTGGCCGTGCGAGCCTCCTTCAAAACCTGTTGCGATGGCAAGCAGGCTGCCGTATTGGTGCCTACCACCATCCTTGCTTTCCAGCATTACAAAACTTTCAAAGAACGCTTAAAAGACTTCCCGGTAACGGTTGATTACATCAATCGTTTTAAATCTTCCAAAGAGAAAAAGGAAACCTTAAAACGGCTGGAAGAAGGGAAGGTTGATATCATCATCGGTACCCATGGCTTGCTGGGCAAGGAAGTAAAGTTCAAAGACCTTGGCCTGCTGGTCATTGATGAAGAACAAAAATTTGGTGTGGCACATAAGGAGAAGATCAAGACCCTCCGCACAAATGTAGACTGTCTTACACTCACCGCTACGCCCATTCCAAGAACCTTACAGTTCAGCCTCATGGGAGCCAGGGACCTGAGCATTATCAATACGCCGCCGCCCAACCGGCAACCCATCCAAACGGAAGTAATCGTATTTAATGAGGATGTGATCCGGGATGCCATTTATTTTGAAACAGAACGCGGCGGACAGGTATTCTTTATCCATAACCGGGTAATGGGCCTCACCGAAATGGCGGGCCTGATACAGGGCCTCTGCCCCGACCTGAGCATCGGCACTGCACACGGACAGATGGAAGGCCATCACCTGGAAGAGCGTATCATGGACTTTATTGACAAGAAATACGATGTACTGGTATGTACCAACATCGTAGAAAGCGGGGTGGATATAGCCAACGTAAATACCATTATCATCAACAATGCCCACCAGTTTGGCCTGAGTGACCTGCACCAATTGCGTGGACGGGTGGGAAGAAGTAATAAGAAAGCCTTCTGTTACCTCATGGCGCCGCCTGTAAGCACCCTGCCCGATGATTCCAGGAAACGTTTACAAACCCTGGAGCAGCACAGTGAGCTGGGCAGTGGTTTCCAGATTGCCATGCGCGACCTGGATATACGCGGAGCCGGCAATATGCTGGGTGGCGAACAAAGTGGTTTCATGGCAGAGATCGGCTTTGAGATGTACCAGAAAATATTGGATGAAGCCATTAAGGAATTAAAACGGACTGAATTCAGGGCGCTCTTTAAGGAAGAAATATCCAAACAGGAAGACTACGTACAGGATTGTACCATTGATACCGACCTGGAAATACTGATACCGGATACGTATGTAGAAAGTATCACTGAGCGCTTATCCTTATATACCCGCCTGGATAATTGCGAGGATGAAGCAGCCCTGCAGGAGTTTGCCCAGGAATTGCAGGACCGCTTTGGCCCCATACCCAAACAGGTGGAAGACTTGTTCGATACCGTGCGCAGCCGTAAACTGGCAGTAGAGCTCGGCTTTGAAAAGATGTTACTCCGTGATGAAACGTTAAAATGTTTCTTCATCAATAAGGCTGACTCTCCCTATTTTGAATCTGATACCTTCCGGGAAATACTCACCTATATACAGAAGTACACCAACAACGCGAAGCTGAAACAAACCGGTAAACTGTTCCTGCTGATAGCAGACAATATCAAAGACATGCAGCAGCTCACCCAATTCCTGAGCAGGATGCGCAACTTTGTGAAGTCAGCAGTCGAAGATCCGAAATCGGAAGTAGGAAGTAAATAGCAGACCTCAGGCTTCTGACTTGTGCTTCCGTATACTGCGCAGCCACGCAGCGAGAATGAGGCCAAAGGCAAGCAAGGGAATGGCCCATACCACACTGGCCCAGCGGAAAGTATCTTTTACCTCTTTCTTTTCTTCTTTCAATACCTGCTTACGCGCTGCTACTGTTTTTTGCAGGGATGAACCATAATGCTCAGCATACTCATAAAAAGGAATAGCCTTGTCCCTTGACTCAGCAGTCTTGGCAACAATATCGGCAAAGTCCAGCACCAGTTGGCCCACGATATCATCGGGCGGAGGAATAAAAGCAATGCGTTCATGCAACTGGTAAGCGATCTGCATTTTGAGTGAATCAGCATCCCTGGGAAACCGGTATTGCTTATCAATGATCCATTGGGAGAAATCCTGTATGCCCAGGTTAATGATCTTGTCATAATCCTTACGGGCTATCTTCTGCTCCAGGATACGTACATGTATCCACTCTGATCCATAATGCGATTGTGGATTGATCTGCACAGCCTTCTTCAGTAATGCCAGCGCCTTTTCATTATTGCCTGTTACCTCATACGCAGTGCCCAGGTTGGCTACAATATTGTATTCGTTGGGATGTTGTTCATATAATTGCTCCAGTATTTCAACCGCCTTCTTCCTGTCGCCGATCCTTAATTCAAAGGCTGCATAATCAGATAATGATTTATAATCCAACTTGCTCAATCCTACAGACAGCAGAGAGTCTCTCCGTTGCAGCATCACAATATCGTCCTGAAACCCATTCTTCCAGTAAGGATAAGTATGTCCTTCACTATACAGGATAGCAGACAGGTCTAACTGGTTATTGACAAAGGGAGGTTCTGTTCTGTAATATTCATTGATGCAGGCCCATGACAGGATGGGAGATAACAGGGTAAAGGCAAGGAACAGTTTCTTGATCTGGCGCATAGTATTGCAAACATATACGTTCTGCTGCATAAAAAATAAGGCCTGGCTTAGAAAAGCCTGGCCGTTTGTTGATCGTACCCTTTAAAAAAAATTGAATATCTTATCAAAAGCAGTTGGTCGGGGTTTGATAGCTGCACAGGTACAGATGGCAGTTTTTAAAAGAACCATCCCGAAGAATCGGGACGGTGTTTGTTGATCGTACCCTTTAAAATAAACTCTTTATATAGATGCTTTTAAATCAGTATGATAGCTCACATTTACGCACTCCGCAATAATCGCTTTACAAGAATGACAAGTGAAATCAGAAAAACCCTAAGGCCGGTACGAAAAATTGTTGTTAAAGCTTCGATAATGCCATCCCGGAGAACCGGGACGGCATTTGTTGATCGTACCCTTTAAATAATTCGTTGAATATCTTATTTCGCCTTTGCAATGCGTTGTATGATTGTCTCTTTGCCGTTTGATACACGAAGGATGTAGATCCCTTCCACCAGGTCTCCTATGGAGAGGGTTTCTGTCAGCAGTGCCTGCTGGTTCAGTGAATGCTTCACTACCTGCCCGTTATTATTGAGTAACTCAATAGATACAAAATTGTTTTTCCATGACGTTGGCAGGGTAACACGCAGGTCGTTGATCACGGGATTGGGAGAAACCTTCAGCACCGGTGTTTGCTTTTGCTCTGCCGTATATACTGTATGCATAGCCGACTTCCGTATCTTACCATTCATATCTACCATACTGATACGATAATAAACAAACCCTTTCCGTACATTCTTTACATCGTCAGAGAAACTATAGCTATTGTTGCCACTTGCCGGCTCATCTTCACCGGTAAACAACAATCCCACCTGGGCAAAATCAACATTGTCCAAACTGCGCTCAATTACAAAATGGCTGTAGTTGGCAGTTACAGGCGTGTTCCAGTTTAAAACCACTTTCTTGTGGTTGCCTGTTTTTACGTTCTGGGAAAAGCCGGTCAAAGACCAGATTAATAACAACAGGGGTAATAATAACCACCTGAAAATATGTTGAAGAATAATGGGTCGTGTTTGAACAGTTAGGTATAGGTACGTTTTCATAACTTATATTTTAGGGACGGAATAACGATGTATTAGTCCACAGGAGTTGGAAACGAACCGGTTATTTTCGTGGGAATTGGGTAAAGCTTAGTAACTGAAAACTGAATTTGAAAATCGGAATTGGATGGGAAAAATCAGGTACGGTTTGTATGGGAGATTGGAGGGAGATCGTTGTTGATCGTGGGTCAAAGAAAGAAACAATATTTGATTTATGCAATAGGCTTTCGCAACTTTTTTTGACATAAGTCTATCCCATTTCGATTATGGATTGATTTACAATAATAAAAGAGTCCCTTCGTAAAAATACGAAAGGACTCTTTTTATACTAAAATCTATTTGCTAAGTGATTACTTGTACTGGGGCATCAAACCTTTGGCCAGTGTAACCATCTTCTTAAGACCATCTTCAGGCAGGTTACCTTTCTTAAACTGCGCCAATACATCGGCCAACTTGTTGTCCATTTCCATCAGGAAATGTTCTTCAAATTCCTTCACACGTTTAACAGCTACTTCACGCAGCAAACCTTGTGTACCGAGGTAGATAATAGCTACCTGCTTTTCTACACTGAAGGGTGTGTATTGGGGTTGCTTCAGGATCTCCACGTTACGGGCGCCTTTATCCAGTACCAGCTTGGTAGCAGCATCGAGGTCGCCACCAAACTTGGAGAAAGCTTCCATTTCACGGTACAGGGCCTGGTCAAGTTTCAGGGTACCTGCTACCTTCTTCATGGATTTGATCTGTGCATTACCTCCCACACGGCTAACTGAGATACCTACGTTGATCGCCGGACGGATACCACTGTTAAAGAGGTTACCTTCCAGGAAGATCTGTCCGTCGGTGATAGAAATTACGTTAGTGGGGATATAAGCAGATACGTCACCAGCCTGTGTTTCAATGATCGGCAGGGCTGTTAAGGAACCACCACCTTTTACCATATGCCTGATAGACTCGGGCAGGTCATTCATATTCTTCGCTACGCCATCATCGCTGATAACTTTGGCAGCGCGCTCCAGCAAACGGCTGTGCAGGTAGAATACGTCACCAGGATAAGCCTCACGGCCGGGAGGACGACGCAATAACAGAGACACTTCACGGTAAGCCACCGCCTGCTTTGACAGGTCATCATAAATGATCAGCGCAGGGCGGCCGGTATCACGGAAGAACTCACCGATAGCTGCACCGGCAAAGGGAGCATAGAACTGCAGCGGAGCAGGATCTGAGGCAGAAGCTGCTACGATGGTAGTAAATGCCATAGCGCCATTGTCTTCCAGGGTCTTCATCACACCAGCGATGGTAGATGCTTTCTGACCAATGGCTACATATATACAATAAACCGGTTTGCCGGCTTCAAAAAACTCTTTCTGGTTGATAATGGTATCAATAGCGATAGCCGTTTTACCGGTCTGGCGGTCACCAATGATCAGCTCACGTTGTCCGCGGCCGATGGGGATCATCGCGTCAATCGCTTTCAAACCTGTCTGGAGAGGCTCCTTTACCGGCTCACGGAAAATTACACCAGGCGCTTTACGCTCCAGGGGCATTTCATATTTCTCGCCGGTGAGCGGACCTTTTCCGTCAATAGGTTCACCCAATGTATTTACCACGCGACCCAGCATGCCTTCGCCTACATTGATAGAAGCGATCTTTCCGGTACGGCGAACTTTAGCGCCTTCCTTAATATCACCGCTTTCACCCATCAATACCACACCCACATTGTCTTCTTCCAGGTTCAGGGCAATAGCACGTACACCATTCTCAAACTCCACCAATTCCCCGGAACTTACATTGTTCAACCCGTAAACACGGGCAATACCATCGCCCACCTGCAGTACGGTACCTACCTCTTCCAGGTCGGCGGCCGCATTGAAGTTGCTCAGCTGCTGGCGTAATATCGCTGATATTTCATCAGGCTTAATGTCTACCATATCTAACTGTTTATAGTTTGTTGTTTGTTTTATCTGATCTTATAAATAAAGTCATTGTTCAGGAACTGGGCCTTGATCTTGTTCAGGTCATAGGCGATGCTGCCATCTACCAACGTATCACCCAGCTCCAGTACAAATCCGCCAATAAGCTCATCCTTTACGGCCGTTTCCAACTCAATATTCTTCATAACCGTTTGCTCCTGGATCCTGGTAATGATCTGTTTCCGCAGTTCATCACTAACCGGTTTTGCTGTGGTCAGCTTTACGGTATAAATATTCTTGTGCTTTTTATACTGCTCAATAACAGCAGTAATGATCTCAGGCAATACAGCTTCACGCCCTTTTTTAATCAACAGCCTGTTGAAAGCTGCCGTAATCTCACTCACTTTACCGGCAGTTACTGCCTGAAGTATATTCTCTTTCTTATCGGCTGTAATTACAGGGCTCTTTAAAATGGTTACAAAGTCACGGCTATTTTTGCATACTGCCTGCAAAAAGAGCATGTCATTATAAATGGTTTCCAATTGATTGCGTTCAACAGCTAAATCAATCAAACTCTTCGCGTACCTGCCTGCTAACCGTGGATTAAGCATAATATATTAAAGCTTCGAGCTTCGAGCTCCGGGCTCCGAGCTAAGCCAAAAGGCTCGCGGCTCGCAGCTCACAGCTCACAGCTATTAATTAATTCAGTTTTACTTCGTTCACAAGTTCTTTAATAAAAGTCTCCTGCTCTGCTTTTCCGGCTAGTTCACGGCGCAGCACTTTCTCGGCTACTTCAATCACCAGGTGACCTACCTGGTTCTTTACGTCTGTGATGGCAGCCATTTTCTGATGTTGGATAGCAGTTTGTGCATCCATAATGATCTTATTGGCTTCTACCTTAGCCTGTTCTTTAGCTTCATTAATGATCTTGTCTTTGGTATCGCGGGCTTCCTTCAGCAGTTGTGCTCTTTCCTCACGGGCTTTGGCCAGCAGGGCCTCATTTTCGCTCTTCAGTTGAGCCATTTCAGCCTTTACTCTTTCGGCAGAAGCCAGTGAATCAGCAATACCGGTTTCCCTTTCCTTCAGCGACTTCAGGATGGGTTTCCAGGCAAACTTTTTCAGTAATAATAACACCACTACAAAAGCGATCAATGTCCAGACAAAAAAACCAAGATGGGGAGTTAACAAACTCATAGAAATAGTATTATAAAACTTTAATGCTGTGTTTTGAAGTAACTGCACCCTCCGCCCTGTGCTTCAGGTGCAGTACTAAGTTGAGATGATATGAACTATGACAGTACAGCCAGCAAACCAGCGATTACTGCGAACAGCGCAACACCTTCTACGAAGGCTGCTGTCAGGATCATAGCACCACGGATGTCGTTTGCAGCTTCCGGCTGACGGGCAATGGCTTCAGTAGCGCCTTTACCAATCTGACCGATACCGATACCTGCGCCAATGGCAGCAAGACCAGCACCGATAGCACCACCAAAGTGAGACCAGCTTCCGGAAACTTCCAACATGATGTTCATTAAATCCATGATTCTGATTTTTATAATTAAAAAGAAATTCTTTTACTGTTTAGTGATGAGGATCTTCTTCAAAATGATGATCCCCAATAGCCTGGCTGATGAATACGGCAGTCAGGTTGGTAAAGATGAAAGCCTGGATAAAAGCAACCAGTATCTCAATCATATAAATGAACACTGCAAAGGCAATAGATACGGGCGTAAAAGCAATACCAGCCGTTTTCGTCATTTCGGTGAAAATAAAGATCAGGCTCACAAAGCTCAGGATGATGATGTGGCCAGCGGTCATGTTGGCAAAAAGACGTATGATCAGGGCAAAGGGCTTGGTAAACACACCCATTAATTCTACCGGCAGCATCAGGAACTTAACGCCTACAGGTACGCCCGGATACCAGAAAATATGACCCCAGAAATGGGCGTTGGAGCTAAACAGGATAACAACCAGGGAAATAAAGCCCAGTACTGCTGTAAAAGCAATATTACCGGTTACGTTGGCGCTGCCGGGCAGCAAACCAAACAGGTTATTGATCAGGATGAAAAAGAACAGGGTAAGCAGGTAGGGCAGGAATTTTTCTGTTTTGTGATGCAGGTTGGGCTTTGCCACATCATCACGTATAAACAGAATAACCGGCTCGATGGCATTCTGCAGTCCTCTGGGGGCGGAAGTAAGGCCTTGTCCGGACTTATATTTCTTCGCCATCTGAGTGAGGATCAACACCAGAACCAGCAGCGCCAGGAACATTTGTACCACATTCTTGGTAAGTGAGAAATCGTACACCTTTACGCTCTCATCTACGGAGCCGTCTTCTTTTACAGGAACAATATCATGTTCTACCAGTTTATATCCATTGTGTACCTCCGTACCGTGATGAAACTTGGAAGACATGAAAAAGTCAAAACCTCTTTGGGGAGAGTACAGGAGAACGGGTAAAGGCAGGGTGGCATGGAAATCGTGCCCACCTTCGTGTTTTATAGTAAAAAAGTGAAATTCGTGTGCGTCTGCAATGTGATCCAACATTTCCTTACCTGGGTCAAACTTGCCTTCAGCACCTTCCCCTTCGTTGGCCATGGCCGAACCGGATAAAAGCACTAAAAACAGGCTGAAAACCGCTACTGATAAGGATTTGAAACGTTTGAAAGCCATACTGTTCCTGAAATTTGGCGCAAAGATAAGGAGGGGGTGTCAAAAATGAGCGCCGTAATGAAGTATTTTGAATAAATGGGGAAAAGGAAGTTTAGACAGTCTATTCACCTGATCCTTCCCTGATTTCTTTAATTTTCTCCAATTCTATGACATCAATCTGGTCTTTAGGCCTATTGACAGCCTTCTTATTGTCTATCAGGTGATTAATATGAAGAAAAGGGACCAATAATCCTTCTATTTCGGCTATGGGAGCCATTTGTAGACATTCGTCGAACGTCAGATCTACTCCTTTAAGCGAGGTCATTATGTCGAGCTTTATGCCATTGTTCAACTGGAAATCTACCCGGCCCGGAATGAAAGCCATCCGTTCCAACGGCTCAAAGTCACCCAACTCCAGGTCAATAAAAGCCTGCCTGAGCTTTTTTCTGTTTTCCAGCGTATCTTCCAAATACAAATCCACATCCCCCGTATAACGTTGAAAACCATGTAGATTAGTAGCGAAGTCACCGACCATTATATACCGTACATTATTTTTATTGAGGTGATGCCAAAGACTGAGGAAACCGTCTGAATAAATATCCATCTGATAAGACTTACATTATTTTTTATGATGGATTACTGCTTTACGCATTGTATTGCCCATTTTCATGAGCGTCATTAAAAAGTGGAACTTTTCTGTATCGGTTCTTTTCAACGCCTCTTTTAAACGGGCTTTTTCCTGCTCTTCATTGAAGCCATATTGAACAGCAGGTTCTTCTACAAGATTTTTATCTTCCTTCTTATCGGATTGATAAGTTTTCATACCACCAAATTACTAAATTATTTATCATCTTCCCTCAAAAAATAAGAGATTCTCCCTTTTACATAACCCCCTGCTTCTCAAACTGCATCTGGTGTAATTTGTAATAGAAACCCTGGTTTTTCATCAGCTCTTCGTGGTTACCGATCTCTTTGATCTCGCCTTTATCCAGTACAATGATCTTGCTGGCCTTGCGGATGGTGGAAAGCCGGTGGGCAATGACGATGGAAGTTCTGCCGGCAATCAGTTTATCAATGGCGTTTTGGATGAGCATTTCGCTTTCCGTATCTACGGAAGAAGTGGCTTCATCCAGGATGAGTATGGAAGGATTGTATAACAAGGCCCGGATAAAAGACAATAATTGCCGCTGTCCCAGCGACAGGCTGCTGCCCCTCTCCATCACATTATAATCATAGCCGCCGGGCAGTTGCATAATAAAGTCGTGCATGTCTATCATCTTCGCGGCGGCTATCACCTGCTCACGGCTGATAGTAGGATTGCGCAGCGTGATATTATCCAGCACAGAACCCGAGAAAAGGAATACATCCTGTAACACTACCCCAATATTCTTGCGCAACGCGTCCAGCTTATACGCTTCAATCTTTACATCATCAATACTGAGGGTACCTTTTTGGATATGATAGAGCCTGTTGAGCAAACTTATAATAGAAGTTTTACCGCTGCCTGTATGTCCTACAATGGCAATCGTTTCGCCGGGCATGGCTGTAAAAGAAATATCTTTCAGCACATACCGGTCTTCCACATAGGCAAAAGACACATGATCAAATACGATCTTTCCTTTCACCTGCTCCGGCGCGTAACTGCCTTCGGTTTGAATATAATCATCATTATCCAGCACTTTAAATACCCGCTCACTGGCCACCATGCCCATCTGCAATACGTTGAACTTATCGGCGATTACCCGCAGCGGACGGAACAGTAAGTTAAGGCACAGGTAAAAGGAGATCATCTTACCAATCAGGCTTTGCGCCTCCTCTTCCTGTACTCCCTTCAGGTCCAGTGCATGGGTAGCGGCCCACCATACCATCAGGCCGGTGCCTACTGCCAGCACTATTTCCACCAGCGGAAAAAATACAGAGTAAGCGAAAATGGCCTTGATATTGGCATTGCGGTGTTCGCGGTTGATCTTCTTAAACTTGTTAAACTCCTTTTCTTCTGCAGCAAAAGCCTGCACAATAGCCATACCGGTAATATGTTCCTGTACAAAGGCATTCAAACTGGCCACGGCATTGCGCACGCGGATGAACGACTTGTTTACGCTTTCCTTGAAATAATAAGTAGCAATAATCAGGAAGGGGAAAGGGGCCAGGCTGATAAACGTGAGCCGCCAGTCTACCCAGAACATAAACACCAGGATGGCGATAATAGACAGCAGGTCGGCAATAATGGGGATCAGTCCTTCTGCAAAAATATCATTGATGGCTTCAATATCATTAATCGTGCGGGTGGTAAGCGTGCCTATGGGTGTAGTATCGAACTGTGACAGGTTTAATCCCAATACCTTCCTGTACACCTTTACCCGCAGGTCTTTCACAACGGTTTGTCCCAGCCAGGCAGTAAGAAAAGAAAAATAAAACCGGAACAATACTTCCACCAGCAACAAGCCCACCTGGATGATGGTGATCCAGATCACCACATTTACCACATCCATTTTTGTCAGTAAGGTGGTGGCTTTGGCGCCCTTGGGCACCCAATCATTAATGGTTACTTGTATGAGCCAGGGACGTATGGGAGAAAGGATAGCCAGCAGGATAGCCAATACCAAAGAAATATAAAACTTCTTTTTGTACGGCGCTGCAAACCGGAACACCCGGCGAAGCAAGCTGAAATCGAATATTCTTTTCTCTAAACCTTTTACTGACATAACAGGAGCGGGCAAAGATAACGACAGTTTCGTGTTTCGCGTTTTGGGTTTGTGGTTCTCCGGCGCAAATAGCTGATCAACGCCTGTATAAGGCTGCAATTGTAACAGTAATTTAACGGAAAGTGTACTCGAACCCTACTCTCCCATCGCTTTGCGATAAGCCTTAATGAAAATAGCGCCCAGGTTTTTATACGGAGGAATATAATCGTCGAATTTTTCTTTGGCGGCGCCGCTCTTAAAGCGGCCGCTCAGCTCTTTCCACATATTGATCCAATCAATATTCCGGCCTGCAACGAGGTTGGCATTAATGGCCTCCAGTATGGGTTCATTCACTGTTTTGGTGCCCACCTGTTTGGAGGAAACAATATGCGCATCCCGGCAAATAGTGAGCACTTCATTCAGGTTATTATAGCCACCACAGGAACCCAGCACCACAATACGTGCATATGGCGATAGCTTTTTGAGTGTATAGGGCAAGTGATAACTATGTCCCCTATGCACCACCACGGTTGGTTTCAGGTTCTTCTTTTCCAGGTATTCGATCAGCTTTATCTGCGCCTTCTCATCCAGGTCTTCTTTGGGATTATATAATGGTTTGTTGGCATATATGTACAGCGGTTTCCCTTTGACCGAGCTGATTGTTGTCCAGTCAGGATTCTTGTCATCCACCTTCCATTCGGCCCTGTTGCGGAACATCCCCATGAAATTGATGTAGGAGTTCTGCCCGTCCTTATCCTCGTCGCCATAGAAAAAAACCTGTTGTATCACCCTGCCACTGTCATCAGTAAGGGAGTGGTAATCCTGGCCATAAATGGAAGGAATACCCAGCATGGCCGACAGGTCCATCTTCCGGGAAGTATCAGCCGATTCAAACAGTATCCTCAAAAGATCATAGATCACCATACCCCGCTTATTATTATCCTGCACATTCTTATCGTGGTTCCATTTCACCTCATTAAGGATAAAAGCAGCCAGTTCCTTATTCTTATCCATAATACTGCTATAGGAATCGGCCACATCCACTGCATCTTCCAGGTCATCATCGCGGTCATTCTTCTTTCTTTCCAGGCCAATCACAAAGGCTTTCATCAATGTTTCTGCTTCTTCCTTGCCCATCGTACCCAGGAAATGGTTCAGGGTATTATAACCGGCAGCCATCTTAATGAACTTCCGGAAATAATCGCCATTCACACTCATCAGCAGGCTATCACCACGCGGATTGGGCATACGCTGAAATATACGCGGATACACGCCGCTTACATAACTGGAGGTATAGATCTCATCTTCACTCAACACAGCCACGTAATACAGTTCCTGGGGGGTGAGCCCTTCCAGGCTCCTGAACCGGACATTGGGATCATTCACATCGTGCAGGGCGTTAATTTCCCGTACAAATAACTGGCGGGCTTTGCTTGCCATCATGGCTGTCAGCGCTTTCAGCTCAGTAGGGGTATCACGTACCGGGGGCAATAGGCGCCCGGCATATTCAATGCGTGTTTTCACCAGCAGCCTGAAATACTTAAGATCGTTGTCTTTTACGCTGTCTATCTCCTGCAGGGTGATCTTACCCCGGATAAGATTATCGAGGAAGGGGAAATAAAGCTGCCCGTTACGGCTGCCGGCCATCTTGCCAATCGTACGCACCAGGGTATCCGGGTGATTGTTGATGCGGTTGGAAAGTGCGCCCCTGGCCTGGGCATAATCATAAAACTTACGTATATCTCGGTGGGCAGCTACTTTGAGCAGGCTATCGGCAAAGGGCAAATTGGGTGTTTTGCGGAGCTCCTGCAAGACCTCATCCGGGTGGAGGCCGCAATATTTCCGGATAAGGATCAACCGTGAGGCCGGCATCCCGGGATTATCTGTCGAAAAGGCCAGGCCATTGACCAGCGTTTTACCCACTCCGTAGTCATTGGCTTCAATAACCGGCACGATACTTTCCCCTTTCCGGTCCAGTTCAATACAGGCAGCCAGGGCATTTACCAGGGCAGGCGCCGCTGCCACAGGATAATCCTTTTTACCACCCGTGGCACCAAATTGTTGTAGTGTAGACTCCACATTCCGGAGGTACTTGATCTTTCCCATATTGCTAAGCGTGGAGTCGCTTTCAAGTTGCTCCTGGAGTTCGTCAACCTGCCGGCCAATGGCGTCGGCTATCTGGAGGGAAACTGCTTCGTCGGTAACCGTTTTGGCGATGTTGCTAACCAGCTTTACCTGCTGTTTATCAATGTTTTCGTGCCAAAGCACCCGCTGCAGCGCAATCTTAAACGGGTGGGCGCCCGTTTGAGCCTGGCTGGCGGAGCCTGTAAACAATAAAAAAATAGTGCCTGCAAGTATAAGTGGTTTCATACGGTATACAGCTATCTGCATCAATTTCAAGAGCAAAAATACTACCAATTGGTTGTATAGAACGGAAAATCAATGCTTGCCGTATGATATCTGTTAACAATTTCATAATTGGTGCCCCCCTTGTTACATGCAGTGGAAAATTAACTTTGCGTAAATTAATTGTTAACATGGATTCTAAAGGCAAGAAGATCCTGATCGCTGACGACGAGCCCGATATCCTGGAAATCATACAATACAACCTGCAAAAAGAAGGCTATGATGTGGTGACGGCTAAAGACGGAGACGAGGCGCTTACAAAAGCCCGGTCTAATAACCCCGATCTGATTGTACTGGACATCATGATGCCCAAGAAAAACGGGGTAGAAGTTTGTGAAATCCTGCGCTCCCAACCCAACTTTAAAGATACCCTGATACTCTTCCTCACCGCCCTGAGCGATGAAGGTTCCCATGTCAGGGGCCTGGAAACCGGGGCGGATGACTATATCAGCAAGCCCGTAAGCCCTAAAATACTGGTAAGCAGGGTAAATGCCCTTTTTCGCCGCACAGCCGCCAAAGAACCGGAAGGCGAAAAAGTGATCCGCATTGATAACCTGGAAATTGACCCTGTAAAATTTGAGGCAAAAGTGGATGGCAAAGCCGTGGTATTGGCCAAAAAGGAATTCGAGTTGCTATACCTGCTGGCTTCCAAGCCTGGCCGGGTATTCCTGCGGAATGAGATCCTGAACCAGGTTTGGGGCAATGATGTGATCGTGGGCGACCGTACCATTGATGTGCATATCCGTAAAGTGCGCCAGAAACTGGGTATTGATTGTATTACCACCGTAAAAGGAGTGGGTTACAAATTTGACGTGTGATTGCACTAAATTCGTACCGCATAAAAACGTTCGTTAAGTAAAAAGGGGCATGTTCTCCACCAAAAATCTTTCCCCCCGCCAGTTGGCCGCCTTTACGGCCGGTATTATATCGGTGCCAATAGCCATTGGTATGTCCCTGTTCACGCTCGACTGGCGGGTGGGCATCGGTTCCCTGGCCCTTGTATTCGCCGGCAGCTATGGACTTATCATCTTCACCCTGGAAAAGTTCATTTACCGGAAGATCAAGCTGATCTATAAGCTCATCTATCAAACCAAGGCCACTAAAAAAGAAGAGGTCTACTTTAAATACATCCTTCCTCAAAAAAGTATTGATGAAGTACGGGAAGATGTGGAAGCCTGGGGCGAACGGCGCAACCGGGAAATAGAAATGCTGCAGAAAAATGAGGCCTACCGCAAAGAATTCCTGCAAAACCTGGCCCATGAGATCAAGACACCCATCTTCGCCATACAGGGGTATGTAGATACCCTGCTGGGAGGTGCTATGGAAGAAGAAAAGATCCGCAGGAAATTCCTGGAAAACACAGCCAAGAATGTAGACAGGCTGGTAAACCTTGTCAATGACCTGGATGAGATATCCCGGCTGGAAAGCGGGGAGCAGCTATTGTACAAACAGAACTTCATCATCCAGGACCTGATACGTGAGATCTACGACTCCCTTTCCATTAAGATCCAGGAGAAGAGTGTCAAGACCATCATCAAAAAAGGATGCGAAGCGCCAATAACGGTATTTGCTGATAAAGAAAAGATCAAGCAGGTGCTGATTAACCTGGTAGAAAACGCTACCAAATACGGCAAGCCGAATGGCACCATTGTGGCCAGTATTTATAAGACCGATGACCAGCATGTATTGGTTGAAATCGGCGACGACGGCATTGGCATTGAAGAAGAACACCTCAACCGCATCTTTGAACGTTTTTACCGCACAGATACGGCCCGCAGCCGCGATAAGGGAGGTACCGGCCTGGGCCTGGCCATTTGTAAGCACATCATTGAAGCACATGGCCAAAGCATTCACGTACGCAGCACCCCCGATGTAGGTACTACCATCGGTTTTACCCTCGAAGCAAGAAGGGAAAATGCCTAAGCCATTCCCGGCGCCACGTTATTCCAATACCCCATTACGGGGTATCCCTCCCTGGTAATGCTTTAAGCGATAAATAAAAAAATGCCGTACTACTTTTCCCTGCCTGCGTTGGTTGATCACCACCGGCCCCTCTGCCTGCCGGAACGAGGCAATTATGGATGAAGGCAACGGATCAAAATAATTGGAAACAGCCACATAATAAGCATCCTGCCCCGGCTCCGGGGCAGGACGGTAGATATTGAGCCAGGCATAATGATGGATACTGCTGAAAGAACCGGCAGCAATAAAATTGATCCCTGCAGGACGCGCTACATAATAATCAAGATGGGCCGCAGGAAACCAGTAATCAGCCATCATAAATGCATCACGCTTCATAGTACCCGCGGCGATATCCTGTTGATACAGGCGATTAAAATCCTGGCCAAACTGTTTCCAGCCGCTCATGTCCAGCAACAGATCGCCCGCTCCAAGATGTTGATCATCCTTACTGCCCATACTTACAGGCAGCCAGTGAATGCCTGCAATCAATAATACCAGCAGGAGCGCAGGTAATGCCAGGGCAGCTTTTATGGCCCGGGGAATATAACCCGCAGTTGACCCTGCAGGCAGGCGTCGCGTAATATAAGCGGCAGCCAGGGGGATCAGCGTAGTATAGGCGGGCCCGGTCCAATGCGGTAATGTATCCTTAAACAACGACATCAGCCATACCACCACCATCAACGGTAAGCTTACCATTAACAATATCCGCTGCCAGCCATACTCATTGAGGAGCTTAGTGCTTCTTATCGCTATTAATCCCGCCACAATAAAGACCATGTTCACCGGGTTATTATAAAGGATTTCTCCTATGATCTGCCTGAAGAAAGTATCCCATTGTATCTTACCAAAAAAGCCCACCCGGTCCCCATGATAATTCAACGTGATAAACTCATTATTCAGGTTCCACCAGATGATGGGCGCTATCATTATTCCGGTGATCAGTAAGGCCAGGTAAAGAAATGGATTCCTGAGCAGGGTACGGGCAAACAAGAGGATGTATAACATCGCACCACCCCATATAAACACGCCATGCACTTTACTCATAATACAAAGGCCGGCGGCTGCTCCCAGCAACAATAAACGCCTGTTCCGGTTTCTTTCGCTACCGGTACTTTTAAAGATCTGTACCAGCAGGATCAGGCTCCATAACCAAAATACCATTTGAGGCGCATCTGGCAGGATCATCACCCCTGCCAGGATGCCGGCATATACAGAGGCTGTAAACAGGCAGGCCGCAATCCATCCTGTATAAGCATCTTTTAACTGCCGTACCAGCCGGTACATCTGCCAGGTATTAATGGCGGCGCAGGCAATAGATCCCAACCGTATAAAGAACTCCTGCTCAAACAACAGGTTGCCCGTAAACAAACGGATAAGCAACCCGATCATGGGTGGATGATCAAAATAATTCCATTGCAGGTACTGGGCGTATGTCCAGTAATATACCTCATCATTCGACAATTCGGTAGCAGCCGCTACGATCATGCGTACCAGCGAAGAAACAATAATGAGCGTTATGACTTGTTTGCGGTAATTCAAGTACAGTAAAATTAACTATTGTATAGCAGCGAGTGAAGGCGTTGGTCTTTCTCTGTCAACTTTACGTCCAAAGAGTTTCAGTTCCGGTATCAGCACAAAGGTCCACCCGGCAAAAAACACGCCGACGATGGAGCCCGCCAGCACATCTTCCAGGAAATGCTGCCCAAGATAAATGCGGGAATAACCCACACTAATAGCCAGTAACAGGTACAGCAGCGAGATCCATTTATTGCGGGCATAAAGCGCCAGTATTGTAGCTACTGCAAAAGCCGTAGCGGTATGCCCCGAAGGAAAACTGGTCCATCCGCCATGCGTAACGCCTTCAACAAACCTGTTATACTGTTCCGGTTGCAGGAAAGCCTTGGGACGCGGCATATGCGTGAGCCGTTTAATGATCTGGGCCGCCATGCCGGAAAGGAGGAAAGCGACTATCACGTGAACGCCCTGTAAAAACCGCCGGCAGCACAACATCGCAACAAACAGTACAATGGCCACACATCCATCACCCAGCATCGTGTACCAGGTAAAGAAAACGTTCAGTGAAGTAGTGTGTACAGCATTCAGGTTAATAAAGCAGGTTGCTTTGGAATACAGGCTGCAATAAATGAATGCAATGAGCAGGTAAATGGTGAAGACGGCGATAAATAGCCGGCTCCCATACAGGGTGCGAATGGTTGGGTTCATGTTGTTTTAAAGGTTTGACAAACCTATTCAACAGATGTAACCCCTGTATTATGTCAATATTATTGAACTATGAACCTGAGAATAAAACAAAGCGTAGTCAGTTGTGCCCCAATTCATAGAAATGCAGTGGCCTCTTCTGCCAGTCCGAAAGAAAGCGTCATACCAGCGCCGCTGAGGCCATTCAGAATATATACAGCCGGTTCAGGAGAGAAGAACAGATCAGTTTCACCATCGGTCAGTTTGGGATAAATGCCATTCCAGGTTTCAACGATCCTTGCCTCCTTAAACTGCGCAAATGTTTGAAGATAGTTTACGATCATCGTATTAATAAACTCCTTATCAAAAGGATCATGTGTAGGACCATATTCGTGGGAGTCGCCCACCGTCAATTCACCACGGCCGTTTTGTGATACCATCACATGAATACCCCAATCGAGATAATCGGCCATCTCTTCTTCATAACGCTTCTTTAAAGCAGGTAGAGAGGCCGAAGCAGCAAAGCTTTTATAATGGATCAAAGACAACCCGCCACACAGGGCCGGACCCATACGCCAGTCGTTTGGCTGGGCGGCAAAGCGCATCATCTGCAGCTTACATTTCGTAAGTGGATAAGTAGCATACGCCTCAGGATAGAGGGTTTCAAAATCAGCGCCGCTGCAAATAAAGATCACATCGCCTTCATATTCTTCCTCATTGCCTATATAGGCCGTATTGTCTGAAATATAGCTTACACACTTGCCCCAGAAAAACTGTACGCCATACTTTTCCTGCAGGTAAGCGGGAATAGCTCCGACAGCCTCACGCGGGTCAACGATCAGTTCATCCGCGCTGTACAAGCCGCCTAATAAACGTTCCTGCACGGCAGCGCCTGATCTTTCGTCCACTTCCTGCGCCGTTAATAACTCCACCGGCCTTTCTGTACGGAACTGTTCATACAATTCCTGTAGCACCTGCCATTCATCAGGATGATAAGCCAGGTGCAGGCTGCCGGGTGCATCATACCAGAAAGCGCCCTCATCGCCTATTTCTTTCCATATTTCCCGGCTGCGCAGGGCACGGTCATATAATTTACCGGGCTGACCTATTGGCCATACCATTCCAAAATTGCGGACAGAAGCGCCAACAGCCTTGTGTGTACGCTCAAACACTTTCACCGCATATCCTTTCACGGCAAGGGCGCGGGCAGTAGCCAACCCCACAATACCGGCTCCGATAACAATAGCTGAAGGCTGATTCATTAAGCAGGTTTTAAAGATTCATACTTCCGGTTAAAATACACGAGGGAGAAAACAGTTCCCACAATTCCGATAACCGAAAATATCACTACACCGGCAGGATAGAACTGAGACCAGGTTAATTTTATTTGAAATATTTCTTTCGAAAGCATCACCAGCATACTACCCGCATAACCGTAGGCATCTACCAGGTAAATAAGAAATCCTACATTGCCAACGATCTTAAATGATGCGATCAGACGCTCAAAGAAAATACAATTGAACGGGATATACCCCATATACAGGCCAAGCCCCGCCAGTTGCATCCACAAGGCCCCGCCCATCATACCAGCCAGGAACAACGCCGATGAAATACCGGCCAGGACAAAACCCGCCAGTATCATCACATGCGCCAGCCGGAAAGCGCGTATATTTTTACGTATGCCTACCAGGAGGCTGATCATAATCAGTATAACGATAGAGGTGATCGTCTCTGTTTTGGTGAAAATGGCAGGTTTTTGACCATATCCCAGTTCCGTCCAGATATTAGACATAAAATTATCCCGCACATCCCGCATAATCGTAAGAAAGAGATAAATCACAATGAGCGTAATAGTGCCAAATCCGAATAAGCGGAGGAACTGAATACGCTGCTCTTTGGTCATGGGCAGGCGTACCGTTCTTTCTGCAATATCCTCCGGGTCGGGAGCAGGAATACGTTCCAGCAGGTACATAAAAATGAGCAGCGGTACTACAAACACAAGTCCCGTTACAAAAGCCAGCCATTGTTCCGGCACACCCCAGCTATCTTTCAGCCATAAAGCTACCGAACGTGTAAAGCCACCGGCAAAAATAAAACTAACCGCCATGGTGGCGCCTATAAAGTCGGTAGTCTTCCTCCCTTCCACATAACTGAATACAATGCCCCACATAAAACCGAGCATAAAACCATTGCCAAACATACAGAGCATACCCCAGGGAGCAGGCACCAATCCAAATATCAACAGACAGAACCAGGCCGACCCTACCAGGATAGCACTGGTTTTCCAGCGTCCTGCCCTTTTCAATTCTGCAATGAACTTTATACCATAGAACTTACTGCACATATAGCCCAATCCCTGACTTATAATAAGCAATACCTGGTACTTTACGCCCCAAAAGCTGAGCCCTTCAAACATGGCTACTGTAAAAGGCTTGCGGTAAGCATACACAGAAGCATAGGTAAGAAAAGCTACCGTTGCAGCGTAAATAGCTGTAATAACCTGTTTTTTGGAAAGAGCAGTTGGATTGGCTGTAATAGTAGACAAATGTTTATTGTATTAATGGTGGAAGTTCTGCAAGACTGTCAATAATCGTATCCGGTTTATATTGCTCCAGCTCACTACGGGTATAAGCGCCGGTGGTTACACCCACTACAAGTCCGCACCCTGCATTCCGGCCTTCTTCCACGTCCACTTCTGTATCGCCTACCTTGGCTACCTGCCCCGCATCGGCAATGTCCAACTGTTTCATAATAGCTGCTATCATATAGGGCTTGGGTCTTCCCTCCGGCACTTCATCGCTCGTGATCACCATATCTATCATACCATTACTTTTCCATTGCAGGCGTTGCAGAATAGTATCTGTAATATTCCTTGTAAACCCGGTATTCAGCGCAATCTTTATACCCCGCTGTTTCAGCCAGGCAAATGTTTCTTCTGCATGGGGCAAGGCAGCAAGCTCCGCATCCTGCTTATAAAAACTGATCATATTATGCGTAAAAGCATCATGGATCTTTTCAATGAGCCCTTCTGTATCATCCTGTTCAAGGTAAAACTTATCGAGCAATATACGAATAGCTTCTTTCTTTCGGAACCCCATCACTTTATTCACTTCTTCACGCGGAACGCTGACCCCATATTGCGCCGCAGCGGCCATAAAGGCATCTGCCACACTTCCCTTGTCGCGCACCGTAGTGCCTGCAATATCGAATACTACCAGTTGAATAGCCATTATAAGCTTTTTAATTTATTAACGCACTAAATGACGCACGATCATACCATGGTACTTAGCCAGATCAGGAACAGGCAATCCTTCTATCTTGGCCTCTTCATCCCACAAACGCATCTTAATAATGAGGTCAAACAACGGGTATTGTTCAAAAGCCAGCGCTTCCTCATCGCGCATACGGCCGCCCTGGTACTCCAGTGTTTTTTTGCTGGCATCCGACAACTGCTCATAATAAGCGGGTGATTTCCAGGTAAGATAACGCTTGGCTTCTACATGGGCTTCCACCAGCCGGATGAGGCGTTTCGAAAAACCCTTCTCCTGCAGGAAGGCGCCGCCCACTTCCTCATGGTCTTTAATACCATATCCTCCCATTTCATTATCCCCCTGGGCCGACACACAGATATGCCCGATATCATGAAGAAAAGCAGCCAGGATCACCTCTTCCTCATGTCCCTGCTGTTCGGCCAGTTGGGCCGACTGCACCATATGTTCCAGTTGGGTCACCTTTTCCCCGGCATATTCAGCGCCGCCATGGTGTTCGTACAAACTGATAATGGCTGTAGCGATGGCCTGGGCCTGTTCATTATTCATACAAATTAATTTGAGTACACAGTAGTAATTGGATCAGCTACGGGGTGATTGGCTGTAAAATGCATTCCCAGCAACCGGGCAATCGTGGCAGCAATTTGTTTTTGATACAACTGCACAGGCGTTTTTACTTCCCCTTCAGGTTTTGTATCAGGACCTATTACTGCCAGCCAGATCTCATGGGCATCCTCAATCTTACGGCCATGGTGTTTCCAGTTTGCCTTCTCTTTGTCACCGCGGCCATGGTCTACCGTAATAAGCAAACTGGTCTTGTCTTTATACCCGGGCATGGATTGTACGGTATTCCAGATATCCCGGATCATGGCGTCTTCTGCATGGGCGCTGCCTACATATTGATCGTACATGCCGGCATGGGCAAAGTCATCTGTTTCGTCAAAAGCAATATACAGTACTTTTGGCTTGTAAACCTTCAGGTATTCCCTTGCAGCCATATAAGTAATAATATCCGGGCGTACCCCGATAGGCCGGGTGGTCAAAAACTGCATATCGTTCAGCAACTGAAGCCCCGGGGCTTTGAAGGAGAGCGTATCTACATCAGCATTTACATACACACCGCTGCGTGGCTCGTTAAGAATATAAGGAAACACATCCCAGGTAGAAAAGGCAGCAACTTTACCCGTATACCCTTTTTGCCTGTTAATGAACTCCAATACATTTTCATGCTTGTTCAGGATCTTATCATTGGAGTTAACGGCAGTATCGGGATAGCCGGTAAAAATCTCATTGTAGCCCGGATAAGAGAACCAATGGGGATTGGCATTGTCTACTTTATTATCAAACTGGCGATTGCCGTACAATTGGCCTTGTTGCGCTATGGTAGTCCACAGAAAAGGGAATAACTTCTTTCTTCTGGCCGCCATATCTTCCGCCCAAAATCTTTCCTTGACCCCCTCCTTGTCGCGGTTAAATGTGCTATCATTCATCAGTACAGGATCAACACCCTTAAAAACCTCCTGCCAGCGCATGCCATCCAGGGTAACAATAATAAGGTTCTCCGTCTTATGGTGTTGTGCCATTGCTGTTACAACAACCATTGTCGTTATAAACGATACAACTATTGCTTTCATGATTTTAAATGAGTGGAGTGAATAAAAAAAGGGCGAAACTTAGAAAAGCTCCGCCGTCAACATTAAGAAACTGCTACGATTGCTTATGATTTGTAGAATACTTTTTCTAACAGGTATAAGTGGCTTTGTTCTCACCCGGGGGTTTGGTGATCTATCGTCTGATAGTACAGAATCAAAACCGGGCCCGAAGCTAACAAAGAACTTTAATGGATGTAGTATCCCAGGATTAAGGAATTATTATTTAATCAGCCACATATCTCCGTTAATATCATCCGTGGTGCCACCGAACTGGTTTTTCACAGCTTTTCCCCAATTATCGGCATTGGTAGTACGCTCGGAAGTGGGATACTGGAACCGTTTGGGAATACGGCTACTGTTGCCCGTACCCGTACCAGTGTTGAATGCCGGTACACCGGTTCTTCTCCAGTTATAGTAAGCTTCCCAGCCAGAGTTCTGAAAAAAGGCAAGGTACTTCTGCAACAATATCTGCTGCAGGCCGGTAGCATCGTTACCAGTATATTTCACAGTAGCTTGCTGATAATAAGTATTTTCAAAATCAAAGCTGATCGGATAGGTAACGGCATTGAGACTACCGAATGGATATACTTTATTGAAAACGCCGGGCGCATCTACCGGTATGGCATAGAAAGCAAGTGATGTTTTAATCCCCTTTTTATACCATTCTTCTGCACTGCCGCCAACCCAGCCTCTGTTAATGGCTTCGGCGATATTAAAACACATTTCTGTATACCCCAGTAATATACCCGGCTCTGCGGAATAATTGGCATAATACCGGCTACGGCTACGAAGAGAATAATCAGCGGTATCAACACTTGACATCTTGGACGACATGGCTGCCAGGTCCTCGCCTGATGGCGCGCCTACATAAGCAGTGATATCTGCCGGCGTTTTCTTATTGGCAGTTAATTGCCTGGTAGCAGGTTCGGCCGTTACAAATGCCCTTGGGTCTTCTAACTGTACCAGCGTATTCAGGTAAGTAGCTGACATATTATACCGCGTAGCATCAAATCCCAGGTTATCAGGGTTGCTTGGATACTTATTGATGTTGTTATAAACATACTTCAGATCATCCCCTGCACTTGTAAAAATCGGATACTTGGCAGCATCACCCAAAATAGCAGCAAATGTTTGCTTCACTTTCAGGTCGGCGTCCGCTTCCTTTTTACTTAAAGCGATCAATACACGCAGCCTGAATACATTGATAACACGTTGCCAGGCCTTTTTAGAGCCGAAATAAATATCCCCTTCAATCTTTCCATCGTTCTGTGCAACCAGTGCAGCCATTTCGGTATTGGCCTCCTCCAGCCATTTGAGTACCTGGATAAAAATATCCTTTTGCGTATTATAGGCAGGAGCTGGTGTACCGGCCCCTTTCAGCGCGTCCTGTAAAGGCAGGTCTCCTACCAGGTTAGTCATCCTGTAAAAAAACCAGGCACGGAAAAACTTGCCCAATGCATTATAGCCTTTCTGTTCAAACTCACTTATTTTCTTTGCCTCTTCTTCCATCTTGATCACATTGGTAAGGGTAGAATAATTAAGCCCGGCGCCCGTCCAGTCATAACGCTGATCGCCATAATAATTATAATTACAGCAATCAAACTGGCACCAGCGGGTAACCAGGCTCCAGGGCCTGTCAGCATTCATATCCGACAAAATTCCTGTCAACACCAATCCCGGAGGAACTGAAGACGGCTTATTGGGATTAGAAGCATATTCATCGTATTTCTTTTGACAGCTCCCTGCCGCCAACGCCACCAGGCATATTACTATTATTATATTACTGCGTTTCATAATTATTTATTTCTGTAGTTGGTTAAAAGGTAATATTGATATTTATGCCATACCGCTTGGCAGTAGGCGTTTGCAGGCTGGAGCTTCCCTGGCTGCCTGCATACTGATCAATATCTACATCTTTATACTTTGAGAAGTACAGGAGGTTGCGTCCTACGAGAGAAATGCTGGCCTGTTTCATAAAACTCTTACCCAACACGGCCTGGGGAACGGTATAAGTAAGTGTTACCTCACGCAGTTTGGCAAAAGTCTTATCAATCAGGTTTGCTTCATTGGTATTGTAGTAAAAGCTGATATAATCCTGCAGAAAAGTAGGAGTCGTATTGGGCGCATATTGCAGCTTACCATAATTGGTAACATTACCCAGGTTATCAAACTCAATAGCTGTATTGTTACTGATCACTACACCTTCTCCTACCCATGATTTCACCCCTTTATAATCCTGGTAACGGGCTTCTCCCATTTTACCCAATACTGTATTAATATGACGGCCGCCACGGTAGGTCTGCTGCTGGATATAATTGATCATCTTGCCGCCTACACGTCCGTCAAACTGGAAACCAAGTCTGAAGTTTTTATAGCTGACATTATTGATAAAGCTCCACACCCAATCAGGATTGGTATATCCCTGCACCTGCGATACCGGGTTCCGGATAGGACGGCCACCGGCATCATTAATGATCTTACCATCGGGTGTTTTCACAAAGGCAGAACCCACAAACTTGTCTACACGGTCACCAATTTTAGTATATATGTCCAATTCTTTCTGGTCACCGTAGAATTTAGTGTACACCTCTTTAAAGGTAGACCAGTTAATCATGGTGTTCCAGGTAAAACCTTTCGCGCTAACAGGCGTTGCATTCAGCGACACTTCCCATCCGGTTTTCCTGGTGGTAATACCATTCTGCAAAATACCGGTATAACCTGAAGTTTGTGACAAAGGCAATGTAAAGATCCGGGGGCCATCTTTCGTTCTGAAATAAGTTACGTCTATACCTATTTTGTTATTCAGGAAACGAATATCGGCGCCGGTCTCATAAACAGTGCTGGAAAACGGTTTAATATCCGTGTTGCTTAACAGGCTGGTAAAATAAGCGCCAGGCTGATTTTCATATACACGCATTGCATTATAAGCAGCCCAGTTCTCATAGGAAGGACCATCGTAAGTAGAATAATACTCAGTACCATAACCCAGCGGATAACTGGCCTGTGGAGTGGCGCCAATAGTAGCCTGGGTTAAACCTCCTTTTACATTCGCATAAGACCCACGGATCTTCAGGAAGGAAATAACCT